>CBEWDL010000099.1:0-12533 GCA_965555375.1 uncultured bacterium | reverse complement strand
GGTAATATCCGTGCGGCCTGTGATATTTTTAATATATGTCGCCGGAACCGATGCTATATACTCGTAATATTTGAATCCGGAATCACCGTCACGGCTTTCGTTCTCGATTCTGAAAGATGGTTGAATAATCGAATATTTCGTCGAAATGCCACTCGATCGTTTCCACCAGGTTCTCTCTCCCTGAGTTCTCTCAAGCCTTGCGAACCAGTCAAGGCTTTTCATAAAACGCCAGTTAATCGCCCCCGCCTGCCTCTGTCGATTTTCGATATCGGGACGCGACAGAAATCCCAGATCCAACCTCATTCCCCTATGCTCATCCAAACCACCATCTATTTTAATCTCCTGTAATTTTTCCCCTTCTGGTTGCGATCCGGGTTCGAGATCGTAATTCCGGTATCTCTCTATTGCATCGATCCGTCCCGGAAAAATCGATCCTGATCCCGTCTTCCTAAAACGTCCATCAATCCCGATATAGCCGTTATCGCCGAACAATCGACGGTGATACCCTGCTGCTACCGTGCCGGAGGCGCCCTGCAGCAGGTTGTCTCTATCCGACAGCGTATTCTTATTGAAGACCGATCCCGCCAACTCAGCTTCCACGGTTATCGCGCTTTCCTCTGGGCTCCACGATGCGCCAACCGAACCATATCTCTTCACCTGCGGTAATGGTATGAGCACGACCGGCTCGTAATCTCCCGATCCGGCTCCCACGTATTGAAATACCCCTCCGCCGACGGCCCGATAGGAGCCGATATTCTTGCCGATAAATGAAAATGCTACACTATATTCACCGAGGTTCAACCCCACATATTCATAGTAGGAGATCCCCAGAGAATCGGTTGAGAGATTGTAATCTCCCATCCCGGGGCCTACGAACGTGGCGCCACCCCGGGCGGCTTCCAGTCTATCGTCCCCGGCCGCCTGCAACAGATCCCTATTCTCGGATGTCATCTCGAAACTTTTCGGGGAATTTTTGTTATCGCCCTCCTGAATCAGCCTCGTGAATACTCTGAATCCCTCTGCAGGTTTAGCCTCGCCGGAAACTGCATAAAAACTCCGGCTATACTCTTGCCGTGCGATCTCATAATCGACCGTAATCCGCGTCTCGTCTCTTATAACCTTAGAGGGCGAAAATTGAACGGCCCCGCCCTCGTAATCGATTACATAATCATTTTCGCTTCCCCTCCTCTGGAGTATGCCATCCAGATAGACTCTCTCCGAACCGGGAAGTATAATAGCGCCTTCCCTGCCGCCGACATCGGGCAGATAATATGGCCCCGATCTCCCGTCTATGCCATTAATCGTTATGGATGCATACTCTCCCGGGAAAAACGCCGCCGAACCTCTCACATTATAATTCTCCTTGGAATACTCAGCATTTAAGCCTGTTAATTTCCTCTGAAAACTCAAAAACTCGTCGCCTCGCTCGATGTGGTTGAAATCGCCGAAAATCCCCCTAAAATGATCCGATTCCGCCTCGATATAGATCTTGTCGAGTTCCTCCAGCCTTCGCGTGACGCCGCTTGCGCCCGTTGTCTTATCAAAGATGTGGGCTGATGTTCTAAGACCCGGAACCAGATTCCCCTTGACGGTCAGATTAAGCGATTGTGAGAGGCCTCCTCCAGCCTCGCCCGTCTGAATTGAAAATCCCTTGCTTCCCCTTATGGTCAGGTCCGAACCCGCAAACTCCGATGGCGGCTCATGCTTGACAGCGGTTGAAGCAGATCCTGTTTCGGTCGCACTATATTCGTGCAGGTAATATTGTCGCTTTAGAGTAATCGGAACATACCCGAATATCGCCGATAGCGAATCGCCGATAGGTATTGGCTCCGAGAACCTTATAAGCCCATCGATATGCTGGACTGTATAATATTCGGCTGATAATTCGATGCTGTCTTTGTAGATTATAACGCTATTTGTTATAAGATTGCTGTATCCGAGCGAATAAGGACCCCTGGTCCCTTTGCCGTATATTGTAACCGTAGCTCGAGGCGGCTGACCATATGAGAGAGAATATAAACATAACAATATTATTATCCAGAACCATCTTTTCATCAAAAATCATTTTGTTAAAAAGCTTAATCTCCAATTCCCCGAATAATCTCATACACGGCCAGCCGGCGCAACCCGGTATCCAGAACCAGCAGCCTCCCTGCCGAATCGAAGGCCAGCCACCCGGGCCTGTACCCACTGGCTCCTTCAGAATATGCGAATAGAAGAACACCGTTAGGATTATAAGCAGATAATTTACCCGCCTCTGGATCAGCAACCCAGATATTGTCATGATCGTCCCAGGCTACCGATGACGGCGAACCGGCGCCGAATTCGGAAATCGGATTCCCATGTATCGAAACGACGATCACCTGGCGGTTACCCTGATCGCCGATAGCGACGTAGTCCGATTTTGAAACATCCACGGATGACGCACGCCCAATCCTGAAATTCCCCGGGGCACGGTATGATAACTCCATTTGCAATTCATAGAATGGATTGAGCCGGATAACTTTGTCGTTGTCGGCAATCCAGAAGCTGTTTTCGCTATCTATGGTTATGTCCTCAGGCTGGCTGAACTTCAGCGGCTGATTGTTTTCGTCGAAATAGGAATCAATGGTTTTAACGAAATGCAAATTCCTGTCGAGAATCTGTATCCTCCGATTGCCGCTATCCGCAATATATAAATTCAGGGCCGCATCGCTGGCGATACCGATAGGCCTGTTGAAACCGCCCAGGGCCGCACCGATGCCGCCTTCGCTGGAAATATGGTCGAACTCACCGGAAAGTTTGTATATGGCGTTTGCGGCGCGATCCGAAATAAAAATTTCACCGATCCGATTTATTGTTACGCCCGCCGGTTCGATTAGCGACCTGTTCTCATCGATAATCGGGCCTATGGTTTTGATGAGGCGGAGGTTCAGAATTGTCCTTGCTGAAATATCCTCTGAAAACTCCGGTCCGCGCTTTGCAGGGGAGCCACAGGCAGCTATCGATAACGCCAATAATGCGGCAACATACTTAAAATTGCCTGGAAAGACCGATCTCAATCTTGCCGTCCTCCATGAGATCGGCGGCCGAACAGAATAATGTCCATCCGGAATCGCCGAACTCCTGTTGACGGTTATAGGAACCCGCTGACCGATAGGCATCGATACCGGATAGGACCCTGTTTACGACCGCCGCTCCCAAAAACAGAAGCGATCGCCTGTAGGCGTTCTTGCTCTGATTACGAAGATCCCTGTAATGCGATCTCGATTCATCGGAATCCCAGTTCCAGTAAAATTCGGGAGTGGAGGGATATAAGACTGCCCGCGAACCCTCGTATAAAAGCTCGAGTTGATTGTAATCGTCAAGATTATCGTAATAGGTTAATTTCTCGAAATAGTCATCAGATTTACCGTTGACATCGGCTCCTGCATGGAAGGCGGCCCACGATTTGAAATCCTCCTTCTTCCATCCTCCGTAGGCCCTGAGACCGAAAAATCCCGACCAGACTGAGACTTCAGCCGCGCCGAAGATTTTCATCCTGCCCTTATTTCCACTGTAATACTGCCCGGCGCCCGGGACGAGAAGAGACAGGCCCAGAGCCTTCCATTTCGATTTTCCCCCAACTCCCGACTGCTCTATATTTTCGAACAGCGGAAAGTCCAGATCGTTGTCATCAATGTTGTCAAGAGGCTGAATACTCAAAAGCATCTTCTGACGGATAGTTTCAGAGTAAACGGTTCCGCCTCCGAGAGAAATGAAAAGAAGCAACATCAATATCAGTTTCAATATCGTTCTCATAGCTTCAGAACTTCGCTGTTAGCGTCAGAAACGGCGTCGTCTTGCCGTCGATATTCTTCGTCTTAAGATTCAGAGAATACTGCTTGCCGCCTTTGTTATATCTTTTCGCACCGATGGCGGCATCGAACGCCGAGACTATATGGTTAGCGATGGATATCATCACCGCCGTGGTGGCATTGGAAAAATAATCGTTGGCCTGTTTCCGCATATCAAGGTATGTTGCTCTGTTCGGTGACATTATGCCGCCTACCGGTTCACCGTCGCCTCCAATATCCCAGGGGGAAAGTAATATATCATCCCAGCCTACTTGAAATTGATCATACTTCCCGATATTTTCATAGTATTCGTGATTGAAATCAGGTTGGTTGTTTACCTCATCCCAGGGCATATCATGCGAGAATTTATCTTTATCCTCCTCCGGAAGTTGGTCCCAGGCTATGATGAAGTCCGACCATATATAATAATCGTTGGCGAACGCCTTGTACTCGTCCTCTTTATCGGAGCCCTTCTTATGATAGATGAAGTATCCCGTCCAGAGAAGAGCGTCGACTGCCAGGAATGCCCCCGCCTTTAACTTCTGGCCGTTGTAATATTCGCCTGCGCCCGGAACCGCCAGGGACAGCAGAAAAGCTTTAGCCGGTGATTTAGTGCCGTATTCGTATATATCCGCGGAGAGATCAAGATCGTCCTGCTTTTTTATGATCTCTTCGTTATTGAAATACCTATCCATGACCAGGTCATTGGCCAGAAAATACTCTTCCACCGAATAAGTTCTCGCGATACCTGCCGCCCCCGACCAGGCGGTTGCAGCCGTTAATATCATCATGGCCATGAATGCTGATAATATCTTCATCCGAACACCTCCTGAAATCTAATCCAAAAAGCCCTCATTTTACCAGAGCGATTTTCATAATATGCCATTTTTTACTTTCTCCGTCGTCGGCCTCCACCCGGCAGAAGTAAACGCCGGAGGCAATACCCGAACAATCCCAGACATACTCATTGTTTGTGTGCGCTTCGCCGTTCATCTGAATAGATTTTATATTTTCGCCCATGAAATCGTATATGGCAATTTTGACAAGCGATTCATTTTTCAGATAATACCTTATGGTTGTGGAATTCGATGCCGGATTCGGATAATTGTATACCGAGCCCTTCGGCAACTGCTCGTCGCTGGCAATGATCTCCTTCTGATACAACGGCGACAGGTAATTGCTGTTTGATGGGTTGCCGCCGACCATACTCCAGGGCATGTCGATAGAATTATGGGTATATGAAATATCCCAGGCGCCGATCATACCCGATCTCTCGACAGATATAAGATCCAGATCGCCGTCGGTATCGACGTCCGCAAGAGCGCAGGATCTGTCGATCGCAAACGAACTGGGAAGAGGGAACCCGGCGACTCTGTCAGCCCGGCAGTTATAGGCATGAATCGCACCGGCTGGCAATCCGACGATAATATCGGGCAAACCGTCCTCATCGACATCACCCAGGACCGGCTGCGCTTCGACGACTCCCGTCAGGTCATACAAGCTTAGATCGATCGGGAAATTGGACAGAAGCGCACCGTTATAACCAAACGCATATATTCTCGAATCGCCCGCAACGATGATTTCAGGATAACCATCGGCATTTATATCCCCGAGCGCGGGACGACCCGGCGATAGGCCGATCTCGGCAAATGTCTTCACAGATCCATCGTCTTCAATAAGCATGATCCGGCTGGAACAGACCGCTATAATCTCGGGCAGGCCGCCGTCCCTGCCGATATCTCCCGAAACGATGAAACATGTATCGGCGGTCCCTGTCTGAATGGAGAAATCGAGTGTGAAATCCAATCTCTCCTCATCGGAAATGAGCCGGGATATCGTAGTCCGGTTATTCAAAATGTAAGCGACATCTATAACGTTATATCCTGCCACCGTATAGGCTGCCGAGGAAAGTATCGAAGCGCCAAAATCAAAAACCGCGCTGTCGGCAGCGGAACCCGCAACGGCATGCACAGTCCCATTATTATTAAATGCAATCAATTCCATGCCCGGGATGGAATCAAAATCGACCGCAATCAGGGATGTAACGGCCCCGTCTGAGTTCTGTATCGGAAAACCAGGCCACGCATCAGCCCTGCCATCTAAATCATCGTCCGAAGAGGCAAATGCATACAACCAACCCGAGGCAGCCGGCAAAGCAATTTCAAATGTACCATCACCATCGAAATCCACCGGAACCGGCCTGCCGGAAATGGTCGTGTCGCAAACAGCGGCGATACCCCACGGATAAGTCTGTATGCTGCCATCGAAACCATAAAAACGAATGGAATCGGAATTTGCGATAAACTTATCGCCATCGTGTCTATATATCAAAAGCGCCGTATCGGCAGCAATCAAGATCTCATAAGGTCCGTCTCCATCGAGATCGACGACAACCGGATCTGAATTCTGCTGGGGAAAGCTCATCTGTGGCCAGCCCGGCAATAGCCATTCGATATCAATATCCAACGTCATGATAGTATCCGATCGAGATATATCTGTGATATGAATATGCGTGTCGGCGCCGAGATTGGATCTGGACGATGGACTGGAGAAGGGAGTCAACATCGTGTTATTCCCGACTTTATAGAAGTCCGAGTCAGTTCCGAATCCTCTATAATAATTTCCGCCGAAATCTATGACTCCATCAGCTTCGACAAGAGTCAAAAATCTACGGTCCTTATCCCACTGCAATGAGTTGGTCTGGTAGTTATTGAAACCGGGAAAATTGCTCTGGTAGGCAACATATTCGTCGACGTGCCATATCAACGCCCCGTCTCCGGGAAGCAGCCGGTCATATTCGGCATCGGAGACTAAAACCGTATCGTTACCCTCAAAATATGCATATCCCGGACCCAGTATCACACCGGTCAAGGAGTCACCTATCAGCACGTTATCGAAAGGATAATCCGGTTCGAGCGTATCGACGTCCGGCTGACGATTTTCGACCAGAAAGTATTCAAAATCGGTTATGGGTACTTTGATTATTTCGGTGGAGTCATGGGAAAGGGCGGCCGCCGTTAAAGACATATCGATTCCGTTAGCAATTTCACGCGGGATATCGAATCCCAGAAACGCTCTCGACCAGGCGGACGGATAAACCGGCAGCGTCCCGCCGACAGTAGGTCTGATGTCGGGGAACTGGACGCCCACGGACATACCGTTATTGTCCATCAGGGCGAAATCACCGACCTGGGTTAAAAAAGTCGCGGTGTTATACAGATCGATCAGCCCGAGCTGGTGGCCGAATTCATGCGCCAGAACAGCATTTATGGCTGTGATTCGATTGTCCTGGGAGGCCGTCTCCGGCGTTATCAAACCCTCCTGCACCGCTACCGTTCCGCCGTCCACATAAATCGGCTCCGCCAGAATCAGAAATCCGGTGAAAAGATCGTAGGCCGTATCGTTTATGAAGGGAATGTTGTTCTGCTGATCAGAACCGGCATGGAATAGAATTATCGACTGATACTGCGAGAAATCTATCTGGGGAGCGACAGAATCGGCCATTGAAACGGCGTCAATAAAGAAATATCCCAGTTTCTCGGCGACTTCATCCAGAGTCGCCGCCGAGCCATAATAAGACATCGGTTGCATCAGACGATAAGCCAGGCTCTCCTCCCGGGGATACACGTCCCAGGTTAAATCAATCTTTCTATCAGATACGAAATACCAGTATCGCCTTAGGGCTTCCATATGAGAATTGAAATATGAAGTCGTATGCGGCGCGGGATCGATATAATGCTCTTCCTCCGTGAGAAACTGCTCGTAGCTGCGCAGATCGAAGGTCCCGTCGCCGGTAGTGTTAGGATCATCCGGCATCTCCTTTTGAAATTCGATCTTCAACACCAGCACGCCGAGCGTGTCGATCACCGTTGAAGCCCCCAGCGGAATGCCATTCTTAGCCGTGGGCAAGGCGTACGGCGCAGGACGTTCGAGCCCGAGCAGGTTTTTCCTTGAAACGTCGGATATAAATCTATGCCCGCCGGGGAAATTCTCCTGATGCGGATCGGCTAAGGATACATATTCGATGGGACGAAAAATGGTTTTCGACCACAATGATCCGGCCATAATAAGAACCGAGATGATCGTAGGAATGAAATGGCGGCGATCAAGCACTTATATGTCCTCAGAACCCTGCATTCATGGAGAATCTCATGGTGTTTCCGAGGCGGTTGAATTCCTGACTGGATGACGGTATGTAGGAGAAATCGAATCTATAGCTGGAGTATTGAAGTGAGGCCCCCAGAGTGAAATATCTCTGAATCCCGATTTTATCGTAGACATATCCCGTCCTCAGGGCGACATAGTTCGAATACCAGTATTCGAGCCCGATATGAGGGATGATCTCCTCGATCTCCGTTCCTATATCGTCGTTAAGATCGACTAAGAGCTTATTCGCCTCTCCCAGGATGGATAACCGGTTGAAAGGCGAATCTACGATTTTATAGTTGAATCCGACCGCCAGCTTCCGGGGAAGGGGATCGGCCTGGTCAGCGTCGATATACGCAATATCAGGACCGATATTGGTCACGGTGGCTGCCAGAGTCAGCCTGCGAGACATATCGTAGAGAATTCCGCCATCCACGGCCAGAGAATATCCGGTTCCTTCGCCCCGTTCCATCCCACCCCCGACCTCGGCCAGATGGGAATTGATATATCGCAGGGATACGCCGCCGGAGAGATTGCTCATCAGTTTCGTGCCGTATGATAAGGTGAATGCTATATCATAGGAGGAAAACGTACCCCGCTCTACCCCGAATTCATCGGTCCTCACCTGCTCGCCGTACGACAGGAATGTAATTCCAAGACCGAATGTGCCCCACTCTTTAGAAGGATAGACGAAAGAAAAGTAGTCGTAATATAAATCGTCAGCCAGTTGAACGAGGTAGTTTGAGTGCATAAACGTCAGATGTTTCTTAGCTCCGGCGTAAATCGCCACTCTATCGGGAGCCGCCAGCCAGAGCTCACCGCTTCGCTCCTGGATCTCGGAGACTTTCGATCCAGCCAGCTGGATGTTCTGCAATCTGCTCCACTTCTCCTTGTTGTATTCCACCACGCCATAGGCGGTGGCGATTAAAGCCTTATCGGCCGAAATAGGACGGACGGCAGCGATCTCCGAACCGAGAGCATTGGCATAAACCAGTACCTTCGTTCCCTGGTCGAGAGGGTTTTCATCCAGATCATTGAAATTCCTGATAACCCCGGTGAGTTTTTCAATTTTGATCGGATCGCGATCGGGGATAAACTGGGCGGCGATATCCTCCAGCCCCATTCCATCGGAGGGAACCTCGAAAATCTTATACCCGAATTGGCGGAATCTATTGCCATCGTAAAGCACTATACCCTGAGTGGTTCCTATCCATAGCTTGCCGCGCGGATCAATCCCGAGCCGCGTAATTTCACCTTTGTAACCAAGTTTATAAGGAAATTCTACGACCTGGCCCGTCTCCACGCTGTCGAGAGCGCCGGCATTCGCCCGGGCAATTTCCGCCAGAAGTCTATCATACCAGACGTTACCAAAATCACCATAGAATTTCTGCATCGTCAAAGGAAGGTTTTCCCCGATTGAGATTTCCTCGTTCCTGGCATCGAGCCACCTGGCTCCATCATAGTGATAAAGTATATTTTCAGACACTGCCCAGGCATCCTTATCGTTTTTGGCGGCGATGGAGGTTATATGGCCGCCGGGAGCATCGGAATCATCTGGAAAAGTTTCGACATTACGGCCGGTGAATCTGATTAAGCCCCTATCCGTGCCGATAAACATCAGCCGCCGGCCGACCTTCTCTATGGCGGTAATATGATTCGAAGGCAGGGAATCCTTTTCAACTGTAAAGGATGACCATCTCAACTTGTCGGGATCGAGCTGGAAGAGACCTTCTGAGGTCCCGACATATATGGATTTGTCATCCGAACCCAGGCAGGTGATGTTATCAGGCAGGGTCAGATCGAAAGGTATCCAGACGCTCCGCTCGCCCCTGGCGGCTATGGCTCTGTCGAATCCAAACGCTATTTTATCCAGGTTTTCCCTTATATTGAGTGAATCCGCCTGCACCTGTTCGACATCATCCCGAATCTCATTGAAACCGTCCATATCGATTCTTAAGCGTTGCCAGGCATTATGGAGCTTTTCAAAACCGTATTCAATTTCTTCTTTGTATAGATAATCCGAAGGTACTGCCAGCATCAGCTGGTCACTCAGAGAATCTATAGCTTCCGGGGCCAGCTCGTTGTTGGCCCTGGCGATTTTATCGGCATAAACCTCGGCTTCGCTCTCGGAAAGCCCGGTGAATCGCTCAATTAGCGATTGTAGCGACCGACCCGCTCCCAGCGTCCTCCTGGTTCCAAAGATCCATTTCTCACCGTCCCATTTGGCAGGCCGATTATTGACCAGCCCCCATATATCGTACTGGCGATAATTCGTCTCCGGGAGATTGTTCTTCACCAGGACCAATCCGTTAACGGTATCCTGGGATGCTACCCTTAAATCCAGCCATGTTCCGCTCAAAGGGTAGCGTCCGAGGCCTGCAGGATTCCAGTGTACGGCTGTGGCATCGTCGGATATCGCCACAAACGTTTCACCCATTCCGCCGGCGCGAGCTCCCGGCGCTATCAGCAGAAACTGCACCGCCGTCTGCGACACCTGAGCGGTGGCGGATACCGATAAAACAAGTGTTATTGGTATGATCAATTTATACATTTTCATTTTAACCTCCATACTGGATCTATCTGTCAATATTATTGTCGGCTGCCTGCCATCTGCGTCTTACCGCAAGATCACGAGTTTTTTGGTCTCGGCAGCCTTGATCTTTTTCCCGTCTACATTGCGACCGTTAGCCGAGACCTGGTACAAATATATTCCATTTGATAACCAGCTGCCATCGGCATCCCGGAGATTCCAGGCAATTTGATGACACCCCATCTGCGTCCCCTCGTCCGGCCGCGGAATATTCATAGTCTTTATTTTCCTGCCGGATTCTGTAAATATTTTTATGGTGACTCTATCGACATCATTATTCAAACAGTATTGAAACGACGTGTTATAGTTGCCTTCCCTGACAGGATTGGGATAGTTCATGACCTGGGTGATGGCAAGATCTTCTATCGATACAACCTCAATTCTCCTTACGATCAACGTGGAGTTGTTGAAGTTGTCCCAGGCTTTCAGGGAAATATCATGTTCCCCGAGGGGCAACGAAGGTAGGGTGAGTTCCAGAGTCCCGGCTTGATAGCCGCCTCGGTTAAAACTGAAATTGCCCGTAGCATCAGCCTCGTAAACCTCGCCGTCGTCCACCCGGACAACTATTCCATGCCCCAATTGGCCGGTGATATTTATTCCATGCTCATCCTCAATTTCGGCCATAAGATTGAAACCTGAGCGCACCAGCGTCACTCCCGATGAAAACGGACGACTGTCGGCCAGAAGCCTGATCTCCGGCCCCGTGGAATCCACAACGGACGGTACAGACCCGGATATTAGAATGGAATCGACAACCCCGACAGCATCATAATCCCCATTTTCGGCGTAGGCGTATATTTTGGCGCCCTGGCTGCCATAGGATACGTCCTTTGGAACGAAGAATTGGGTTGAGAATCTCCCGTTTTCAACATCGACAGGGCCGATGAAGATTGTTGCACCCGGCGCTAAAAAACTTATCGTATTATTGGGCGGCGGAAGCGGATTGTTATACCTGTCAAGCATGACGATCGTTCTCGTTATAGTGCCGTCTTTAACGGTCACCCAGGCCGTGCCATTGAAATCGCTCATCAAGTTGCCCTGGTTGTCAACAATCTCGCCCGATACCCCGTCTTCGCTGAGCGCCACGAGCGAATCGGGAGCCGATATGAATCGGATGTCGAACTTGGGAAACTGCAAAATCTGAGCGGCATCTCCAAAAAGGACATAAAATCTGTCGTTGGATTGAGTCCCATTCGGTCCACCGCGAAGATACTTGGCCATATACATAGCTTCTCCGATACCAACCGAATCATTCTCCGGGTATAAAAGCTGGTCGAAAACCTCGTTGTTGAATGCCGTGTTTGGAGCGGCAAAGACCGTCCGCGTGGCCGAGATCACCGCCACCGCTCCCCGGGAGCGATTTCTTATTAGCTCTTCCCCAAAACTCTCTATGCTCGGATCATCGAAAAAGCCGATCGAGCATGAAGCGGTGAATACCAGAGGCAGCCTCTTTCCGTTTGCCAGCCGGGGTATATCTTCCGATCTTCTGAAGATATGCTCATCGGCCCATAAGCCGGGGCTTCCATGACCTATCCAATCGACTATCAAGGAACCTTGATTGAAAGCGCCGATCAGCGCCTCGCGGGCCTCCGGTTTTTCTCCATTCTGCATGGGATATTCGACCAGATATATCTTCCCCACCTCAAAGCTGTTAGGAACGTGAAAATTGGAAAGGGTTTCGGCCTGGCGGGTGTGGAATGTTTCATAGGCTCCTCTTGGCGTTATATTATCATCGGCGGAGATTACCACCCTGTTACGCCATGGACCAAGATCAGGATTGGCATCGTAATCAACAATTTTCCCGACCATATCCTCTGCATCCTGCACGGAATATGCGGGGATACGGCTGATCATCATATCGGGAGCTCCGCTGCTATCGGAATCCAGATGGCCTGATTCCCCGAAATAGATAAAGTGATCATCGGTCATCTGGCGATCGTTTTCAAAGGGCGGCACAAAGACAGGATTGTTCAGGCCCAGAT
>CBEWDL010000098.1:0-12567 GCA_965555375.1 uncultured bacterium | reverse complement strand
GTCCAGACCATGTGAACCTCGCCCTGCCAGGCGTCGAGGCCGATATATTCTCCGATCAGCCCGGCCAGACGGGCCTCGCCCGGGTCGGAGGAAACGGTTGTGATCCGCTCGTTCGGCGACCAGGTTTCCCCCGCGTCCTCTGATCTCGTGTAATAGACATCGAAAAGCCAATTATGCTCGGCATCCAGACGCCTATCATAGAAAACAGCGTGAACGACGCCGGCATCATCCACAGTAAGCCAGGGATGAAACTGATCGGCGCCATTGTGCTCCGGATCATCATTGAGTCTGAGGCGCTCCGACCAGGTGGCCCCGTTATCCTCGGATTTCATAAAAAAGATATCCATATCCGTCACGTTCTCGTCCATAAAGACCAGATAGAGGTTGCCCATATATGGCGAGAGAAGACTCACGTCGGAGTTCAGGGCGGGATAGGAGAAAACCAGGATGCCGCCGTTGATCTCATCAGGCCAGAATTCTGTGCGCACGATGAGCTGATCCTGGCCGAAGGTCTGCCCCTCGTCGGTGGAGACGTCAAGAAAAATCCCCATGGTAGGATAATACTGGAACCAGGCGACAAATACGTCGCCCCAGGCGCCAACCGTCGGAACAGACCACTGTACGCCGTAGTCATCGGATACATTCACCGGATCGGAGTAAGTCTCTCCGCCGTCGGTGGAGGATACAAGGAGGATCTCGGTGATATCGCTGAACCTGGTCCAGCTAATGTATATATTGCTGTTGGTGGGACCGCTGGTTCTATCGAGAGTCATCCACTGCTTATCCTCGAAAACCCCCCTAACAGAATCGATTGCGATAACCGGATCGGACCAGCTGACGCCGCCATCGGTAGATTTTTGTATATATATCCCCGACGGCCCCGACCAATCAAACGTCAGCGTGCAGGCGAAGTAGTTGCCATCATCATCGACAACCAGCAGAGGATCGGATTGACGGGGGTGCGGCGGAACATACAGCAGGGTATCGCTCCATGTCTGGCCGGCATCGAAGGTGTAGCCGACACCGACCCGCCTGTAACCCTCGCGGAAATCGCGCCAGATGGCGACTGCGTTGGCCGTATTGGTGGGGTTGATGCAGACCATCTCCTCATTCTGCACCTGGGTGGTACGGTCGCTGTTGATCTGGATGTTGTCGACATCGAGGATGGTCCAGGGATCGTAAGGTGCATCAGAGATTGGATACTCCAGAAGCGACAGCGGAAACGGTTTTGCGTAATCGATCTCGCCCGCTGCGATGTTCGATGGAAACCAAATGAGCACAAAAAAGCCGATCGCCAAAAAACCTAAAGCTTTTCGCATTAGACCTCCCTTATTTCGGATTCAAGCTCAGGCATCCTCCTGCCAACACGTAAATCGATACGTCTGTTAAACAAAATAACTCAGGATGAGATTCCGTCAATGAAAAAAGCCCCGCCGCGCTGACGGGGCTTGCTTTTTCAGATATCAGCTGTCTATGCTTCCACCGGCACCTTCTTCTTATCCAGTGCCTTTGTGTATAGCTCCACGTATTTCCCGGCGGAGGCATCCCAGGAGAAATCCTGCCGCATGCCGCGAAGCATCATAACTTCCCAGACGTTCTTATCGCGGTAAACCTCTACGGCGAACTTGATGGTGTTGAGCATCTCCCGGGAATCATAGTCTGTGAAGACGAAACCGTTACCGGTACCCTTGACCGGGTTGGCGTTTTCTATAGTGTCGGCCAGGCCGCCTGTCTTCCTGACAATAGGGATAGAGCCGTATTTTAAGCTATACATCTGGTTCAACCCGCACGGTTCATAACGGGAAGGCATCAGGAACATATCGCTGCCGGCCTCGATCAGGTGGGCTAACTGATTATTGAATTCGAGGAAGGCCGCAATCTTCTTGGGATACTTCTCATGCAGGGCTGCAAACAGATTATGATACTTCTGATCGCCCGTCCCGAGAAGGACAATTTGCAGATCAAGCGATAGAAGATCATCGGCGACTTCCGCGATGAGATCGAACCCTTTCTGATCGGCCAGCCGCGATATTATGCCGATAACCGGGATATCCCTGCGAACCAGCGGCAGCTTGGCCTGCCGTCTGAGCGCGTTTTTGCACCTCTTTTTGCCGGCGAGCTTTTCCGGAGTGAATCTGGCAGGAATCAGATCATCGGTGGCCGGGTTCCAGACATCATAATCGATGCCATTCAGGATACCGAATAGATCATCGGATCTATCCGCCAGAACGCCCTCGAAACCATAACCGAATTCGTTCGATGATTGAATCTCTTTAGCGTAGGTTTCGGACACGGTATTAAGCAGATCAGAATACCAGATACCGGCTTTCAGGTAGCTCACCTTATTCCAGAACTCGAAGCCTCCCCCCGGGGCGAACAAAGACCGATCCAGTTCCAATTTACCGAAAGTCTCCGACGGAAAACTGCCCTGGTAAGCGATATTGTGTATCGAAAACAGCGTCGCCGTATCGATGAAATCGCTATAGCTATCATCGACTCTTAGCAAAGCCGGTATCAGCCCTGTCTGCCAGTCGTTGCAGTGAATTATATCGGGAATAAAACGAAGGTGGCGACAGGTCTCCAGGACAGCACGCGCGAAGAATCCGAACCTTTCATCGTTATCGGCCCAATCGCCGCCGGTTGAAGGGTCGCGGTAAAGTTCGGGACGGCTGAAAAAACCGTCATGCTCAATAAACCAAACCTCGGAACCGTCGGCCTCGCATTTTTGAACATGGAAGACCTCGTCGCGCCCGGCGATTCTGGCCCTCAGCCCGGATGCTATCCTCTGTAATTTGTGTTTATCGTGATCGACATGAGGGTAGAGCGGCAATATCAGCTTGACCGCATGACCCCGGGATGCGACAGCCTTTGGCACTGCGCCGGCAACGTCTGCCAGCCCCCCGGTCTTGGCATAGGGAACCGCCTCGGGAGTTGCTATTAAAATATTCAACGGACCCATTTACGACCTCCATCAGGCTTCACTTATTCTTACCATCCACGTGTTTTATTGTTGATCTATTTTTATCTCTCTTAAGAAGTCGGCGGCATCTTCAGGTGTAGTCGGATTGATATAAAAACCGGTTCCCCATTCGAAGCCGGCGACTTTGGTCAGTTTGGGCATGATCTCGAGATGCCAGTGATATTCGTTGCGATGCTTATTTTCTGCAGGAGACGAATGAATAACAAAATTGTACGGTGGATTGCTCAGGGCCTGAGCGAGCCTGGCCAACGTATCTTTTACTATGGCGGCAAAATTCATCATCTGTTCATCATTTATATCTTCAAACAGCGAGCTGTGGAATTTCGGGATAAGCCAGATCTCGAATGGGAACCTGGAGGCAAATGGCGCTATGGCCAGGAATAGTTCGTTCTGGGCAACCACTCTAATATTCTGATTGATCTCCTGTCTTACAATATCGCAGTATATGCACCTTTCCTTATATTCATAATATTTCTTCGACCCATCCAGCTCCTCGAGGACCCTCTTGGGCACGATGGGCGTAGCTATCAATTGACTGTGAGAATGCTCGAGCGATGCGCCCGCCGCCTCCCCTTGATTTTTGAAAATCATTATGTATTTGAATCGGGGGTCTTTCTTAAGGTCGATTATCCGTTCGCGGAAAGCGGCGATTACATTCTTTATCTCCTCCGGCTTCAGATCGACTAAGTCCAGCTCATGAGCCGGCGTTTCTACGATCACCTCATGGGCACCGACCCCGTTCATCTTATCGAATATTCCCTCACCTTCCCGGTTTAAATCACCTTCGATTCTCAGGGCGGGAAACTTATTTGGAATAACCCGCAACGTCCAACCCGGTGAATCCGGCTCGGAACCGTTATCCCTGACGGCAGAAATCTCGGGCGGTGTAGATGATTCGTTGCTGGGGCAGAACGGGCAGAGTTTTGCCTGACGTTTACGCGATTGAATGGGAAAATCAGTCGGCCTTTTACCGCGTTCAGTCGATATTATGACCCAGCGCCCTAACACGGGGTCTTTGCGAAGTTCAGGCATTCATCCTCCAGTATCTGCTTGGACTCAAAAAAGACCAAATCGACGTAGAAGTCCTCGTTCCTTCAAATTATCGTCCGATTCGACCAGTCCTTGATGGATCGAACTCGTTGCCGATGATAGCTGAAACCAAAATTCACTGTCAATACAAATTATAAGCCGCTCTGCCCCGCTAATTCCCGGAATCGATCTCTTGAATATCAGAAAACAGATTTTCATGTATGGCTGTAAATTCAACGCCTCGACGGGACATTGCCGTCCTGGCCGTCTGGATTGCCTTATCAAGCCGGTATTCAGTGAGGTTTCCGGGTGTCCCCCAACTAAAAGACCTTATTCTCCTATCTGCAAACAGGCCCGAACCATATAGATTGCAGGAAAAGCCTATACAGATTCCGGTATTGAGCATAGTACCAATACCTGTTTTGGTATGATCTCCGATAAAAGATCCGACCTTAATCAGGCCTGTGTCTACGACTTGGCTTCCGACAGCCGCCCTGATTTGCGCGTAATTATTCTTGAGATCGGAATTGGTGGTCATAGCGCCTAAGTTTACCCATTCCCCGAGATAGGCATGCCCCAGAAAGCCCTCATGATATTTGTTGCAATAACCAAGCATTATCGATTCCTCGACCTCACCGCCAACCCGGCACATAGAGCCAAAGGAGCATCCTCCCCTGATCCGCCCTCCGGTCAGGCTGCAGTCGGGACCGACATAGACAGGACCCTGTATGTAAGTATAAGGTTCCACGGAAGCATTATCGTCGATAATGACAGGGCCTCCGGTGGCATCGATAACGACCGAAGGCGCAATAACTGCATTGTGAGAAATATATGCGTTTAACGGTTCTATAATAGTCACCCCGACGGTTCTGTCGCCGGCCAATGCCGATCGCGACTTGAATCCTGCGAACTCTCCGGCGATCATCTCCCCGTTGCCATCGATAAGATCCCAGAGATAGCCGATGCTCTCCGCTTCTATCTTTTCAATATCGAGATAGGATTTCAACTTCTCGTTGGCCTCTATGTCGTAAAGGTTTTCAAGCGTTTCAATTAGCTTGGGCGGACGGTCATCGCCTATACGGAAGGCAACCAGATCATCTTCACATACGAGCGCTTCTCCCCTCTTTATCTCCTGCACCAGCCGGACTGTCTTATTCGATGGTAGATATCGTCCGTTTATGAGTAACAGATCTCCATCCGGGATCACATTAACTTGTCTGCCGGTCTCTAAAGCAAGCACCCCGGACAAATATTGCCGGCACAAAAATGAATAGTCATCGGGCCTCAAAGCCTCAATCCATTTAGAATGCAACTTAGACGTTCCGTAAAGAAGCATATATGCAGGACGAGAAAGGGATACGGGATCGAAATTTACATAATAGTGGTCTTCAAAGAAAACAGCCTTCATTTCAATTCTCCATGTGGGGTTCGACATGAACCATGACTTCGGTTATATCATCATATTTTTCGATTAAGAGATCCCTTACCTGATGGGCGATATTATGGCCTTCGCAGACGCTCAGATTTCCATCGACGAATATCTCAAGGTCCACGAACTGTCTTGAACCGAGGATTCTCATCCTGGTAGTTAAGATGCCTCTGACCTCTTTTATCTGGGCGGCGGTCTCTTTGACCCTCTCGACGAGTTCTCTATCCGGCGCGCCGCCCATAAGCGTGTGTATATTGTCCCTGATTAAGTTTACGGCGTTTCTTAGAATAAAGAATGATACCCACAGGCCTCCGATGGGATCCAGGATCGGATAGCCGATCTGGGACAAGACGATGCCGAACAGGGCACCGGAGGACGCGTAGACATCGGATTTGTGATCCTGAGCATTTGCCAGAACGGCGGCGCTTTTGAATTTTCGGCCTACTTTTTTCGTATAGCGAAAGAGAATCGTTTTTACGATAATGGTAAAGAACGCCACACCTGTAGCAAAATAAGCCGGCACCCTGTAGTCTTTATCGATAATGACATGAATGGAATCATATCCGATATAAATGCCCGTGACAAATATTACAACTGCGACAAATGATGCGGCAATAACGTCGGCGTTGCCATGGCCGTACTGATGGTCGGCATCGGCGGGCTTTTTGGCCAATTTTAGCCCGATCCAGACGGCGAAGTTAGCTATTATATCGAGAAAGGAGTTAAGGCAATCAGCAATTAAGGCACGGCTCCCTCCAAAGAATCCTCCAAGGAATTTCAATATCAACAGCAGGACATTGAAAACCATTGATATCTTGGTGGAGGCCTCCGGTGTGCTGATTCTCTGGCCCATCGACGGCATACTATGATAGATCCTTTGTTTGTTTATGGCGGATTCCTATCGAGGCTGCAGATCGGATTGATCTTATACGCAACGTCAGGGTTTGAAAGGCAGAAGATCCTGGTAGAGCGTTATTGTCCACCGGTCAGCTCTTTGCGGTAAGCTTTCAATTTGTCCTTGAGAGCGTTGTCAGAAAGGGCGAGTATTTCGATCGCTAATAAGGCGGCATTCTTTGCACCATGAGACCCGATACTCACGCAGGCTACCGGGATACCGGCGGGCATTTGAACAATGGAATAAAGGGAATCTACACCGGAGAGAGCTGAAACAGCCAACGGGACGCCAATAACAGGTAACGTGGTGTGCGATGCCACGACGCCGGGTAAATGCGCCGCCATGCCGGCGGCGGCTATGATTACCTTTACGCCAGCCGATTCGGCTTCTTTGATCAAGCTTACGGTCCTGTCAGGCTGACGATGAGCGGAACTTATTTCCTGTTTGAAGGGCACGCCGAATTTGCTCAAGATATCACCGCATACCGATGCGATTTCAATGTCGGATTTGCTTCCCAGGAGTATTAGAACGTCGATATTTTCCATTAGAAATAGCTGGTATTGACCTTTCCGGCGCGCCACCCTATATCCCGCCGATATTGCATCCCGTCGAAATGGATACCGTTAATAGCATCGTATGCCCTGGCCAGGGCGCCACTCAAGGTCTTATCCAGGGCTGTCACGCCCAGGACCCGGCCACCATCGGTGATGTATTGATTTCCGGATCTGGCCGTACCGGCGTGGAATATCACGCAGCTATCAGAGTCGATTTTATCCAGACCTTTAATCAACATGCCTTTTTCCACGGCGGCAGGGTATCCCTTCGATGCCAGCACTACACAGGCCGCACAGGCGTCTTTCCACCTGATCTCGTCAATATTCAGATAGCCGTCCGCTATATCGGAAAAAATCTGGGCCAGATCGCTCTCAAGAAGAGGAAGAGCCGCCTGAGTCTCCGGGTCCCCAAAGCGGCAATTATATTCAAGCACCTTCGGTCCTCTATCGGTTATCATCAGGCCGGTGTATAGAACGCCGGTATATTTGCGGCCCTGCTCGGCCAGGCCCCTTATGGTGGGCTCGAGAATCTCATCGGTTATCTGCTGCAGCATCTTTTCGTTTACGATGCTGGTAGGGGCATAGGCTCCCATGCCGCCGGTGTTCAAGCCGGTGTCACCCTCTCCGATCCTCTTGTGATCCTGCGAGGAAACCATTGGGATAACCCGCTCGCCGTCGGTTAGAGCCATCACCGTCACCTCTTCCCCGGTCAAAAATTCCTCGATCAGTACCTTGGAACCCGCCTTGCCAAAAACCATTTCTACCATAATCTCTTCTATCTGCGATTTGGCTTCGTCCGGCTCATTTACGATCACAGCTCCCTTACCGGCGGCCAAACCGTCGGCTTTTATGACGAGAGGATAACTTGCCGATATCGTGAAATCTATCGCCTCTAAGTGGCTGGTGAAAACCTTGAATCGCGCCGTGGGAATATGATATTTATCCATGAAGTTTTTGGCAAAGGCTTTTGAACCCTCGATCTCGGCGGCTTCTTTGTTGGGCCCGAAAATCTTCAAGCCGCGCTGTTCGAATATATCCACAATACCCAGCGTTAACGGGAGCTCCGGGCCGACAACCGTCAGATTTACGAGGTTTTTTTTTGCGAAATCGGCCAGGCCGGTGAGATCATCGACTGCTATGGGGACAGTTTCGGCAAGTTCGGCTATGCCGGCATTGCCAGGCGCAACGAAGATCTTCTCAGCTTTATCCGACTGCGAAAGCTTCCAGACCAGAGCGTGTTCCCGACCGCCTTTTCCAATTACCAGGATTCTCATATCTCTCCCCGATTAAGCCACTATATTATTAAAGATTGGGGGGAATATCAATGTTTTTTTGATTGACAGCCTGCCCGATGTGGCCGTGTCTATTTCAAGAGTACCATCTTGATGCTCTGCGAGCTTTTCGGGGTTTTCAGCCGGGCGAAATAGACGCCGGAGGGGAAGGCGGCAGCATCCCAGGTAATGTGGTGTTGGCCGGCCTGTTGGGCGCCTTCGAATAGCGCCGCCACTTGCTGGCCGAGGAGGTTGTAGATCTCGATACAAACGTCGGAAACTTCAGGCAGACCGTAGCTGATGGTGGTTGAGGCGTTGAAGGGGTTGGGATAATTAGATAAAGTGATGAACTTCTTCGGCGGGTGGATATCATCTTCAATCGAAGTCGATGTTTGAGTGATGGTCCATACGGACTTCGGGACGGTAGCCAGATAACCCCGGTTGGTATCCGATGGCGCGATTACGGTTATTGCGTCATAAAAGCGCGTATCCAGGCCCTGGTTGAAATCCTCCCAGTTCTGGCCGCCGTCATGGGAAACGAAGATCCCCATGTAATTGGAGTTAACATATAGATTCTGAGGATTGAGGGGGTTGATGGCGATCCCGAATACGCCGAAGTTATCAGGATCGCGGGGAAGATTATTGGTTATATCTATCCAGGTCTCCCCGGAGTCGGGCGATCTGAAGACCCCTTCGCTTTTTCTGCAGACATAGACAGTATTGCGATCGGCGGGATCGCAGGAGATGGTGCTGATCGTATATGAACCGGGCGGGGCGGGCAGGGCTGTCCACGTATCCCCGCCGTCGGTGGAACGATAAAACAGATCCGGCTGGCTCCCATTGACCGTGTATACGAGGTTCGGATCGACACTGCTGGTTTCTATGAGCCAGTAATAGAATTCGGATGGCAATCCTCCCTGGCACAACTGCCAGCTTTCGCCGAGATCGTCGGAATAATATAATCCGATACCCCCCAGAAAGATCCGCCTTGTTCCATCGCCATAATCGGATATAGCCATTCTGCGATAGTAGACGCCTGCGGGCAGTCCCGCGCTAAACGTTTCCCACGACTCCCCGCCGTCCGTTGATCTGAATATCCCTCCTTCACCGATGCGCTCATGATCGAAGAAGCTGACGTAGATATAGTCGGGATCGTAGGGGTCAACCTCGACTCCGTTAGACTCCGTGAAAAAAAACGGGAGGTCGAATTCCAGCCTTTGCCAGTTGTAAGCGCCATCGACGGAACGATAAACGCCCCCCCGGGTAGCGACATAAACGGTATCGGCATCTCTCGGATTAACGGCCATATCCGTGCATTCGGCCTGGTTGATATTGTCGCTTATCTTCTCCCACGTTTCTGCCTCATCCGTCGACCGGAATATGCCGTGATATAAAGTACCCAGATACAGGATTCCGGTCGAGGGATCGATGAAAATTCTGGCTACATTCCGGGCGCTGAGGCCCTCATTTTTTACCTGCCAGCTCTGTCCGCCGTCGGTGCTCTTCAACACGCCATTGGCTCTGGTACAAAGAAATAACGTGTTATTGCTGAAGGGAGATATGGTCAACGACCGGAGGTGGTATTCGATAAGCCCGTCCGGCGTGATATCAAACCAGTGGGCCCCGGCATCGGTCGTTTTCTCTAAACACACGCCGGGATCCGTAAAAGGATACCGCTGGCCGGCCAGGTACAGAATATCGCTGTCAATGGGATCGACCTCCAGATCCCAGGAAAACAGAGCCGAATCGAGATCATTGTGTATCGAATACCAGGTCTCGCCGAGATTCTCGCTTCGCATAACCGACAGTCCGTATGTCGCCGATTGGGAAGCGAGATACATAGTATCCGGCCTTAGAGGATCCGTTCTTATGGCCATCACCGCTATCCAGGGCAGATCCAGATGAGTCCAGCTTTCTCCCCCGTCGGTTGATCTATACCCGGTGGCCATATCTGCGCCAGCCAGAATGATGTTGGGATGAATGGGGTGAACCTCTATGTCGTTGAATGGACTGTACCAATATCCCGGCGGTCTCATCAGACCCCAGCTTGTCCCCCCGTTATAGCTCCTGTACATTCCGGCCTGGGTTACCGCAAACATGGTATCCGGCCCGGCAGGGTGGAAGACAATATCGCGAATATTGGTATTAAGGGTATCGTCATCGATGTGAGACCATGAGCCACCGCCATTAGAGGTAATATAAAGACCATTCCACGCGGTTCCCGCGAAAATCCTTTGATTATCGCGCGGGTCAATGGCCATGGAAAACACTCGGGCCTCGTATGGGCCGTTTGTCGACCAGCGGTTTTCGTCGGCGATGGATTGCCTGGCGCTAACAAACGAGATGAGCGATAAGGCAACTATTAAGAGGTTGATCAGTCTTTTCATTTTTCTGTGACCTCCGGTTCCCCCGTACATTTGTGCGGGGGAACACGGTTATTCTTCAAAGCGTTCTCACTGGGGGGTATCCTCGTAATATTCTGCTGTGAGTTTCATGGGTGGAATAAATCCATATTGATCTATGGTAGGCTGAATATCGATAAGGAGCCTGTGGTTTTGTGTATTGGTGCAGTGTGTATATTCTACAATTGGGCTCGACTGGGGATCGTAGATCTGCTGAAAGGGCGAATTATCCACCTCACACCACGCCTGCGGAGAACCGTCCCACCCTAGTTCAAACTCGAAAGTGGTTTTCATCTCCGAAGCACAGCCGTCATAGTAGGGGCCCCATGTCCCATAGTAGTCAATGGACGCCTTGTGTTTGCACTGCTGCTGAGCCAGAGCCGCATGGGGGAAAACCCCCAATATAGCCACCAGCAAGGCAATCCTTATGGAAGCGCCGAACACTCTCACGATCTTCCTCCTTGACATTTTCAAGATTCATGCTATCTTTGCGATGACAACGGTTCTTTACTTTTCCCGGGGCGTCCCGTCTCCGGCCCGATAGGTTTTTTATGGGTCTATTTGTTCGGAGCTATCGGCGGCGTCCCGGTTATTTTTTCCACCCCCTTTCTCGGTGATTTTTTTTACTGAATTGCCGAAAATAGCGGCTTTTTGAGTCATTCAACTGCCTCCTTCCATCCTGTGAACGCGAATATTTTTGTAACTTCGTGGCCCCGTTAGTGTTATATTCAACACCGTTGAATACAAATGCCGCATAGGGCCCCGGTATTATCATATCTAAAACCTGTCAATCGCTTCGCAAATATACTCGCACATATAATAAACATCTATATGATATGATGTCAAGAGAAAAATATGATTTTCAGAAGCAGCCCATGTATTAGCCGATTAGCCGCCCAAGCGTTGGGCTGTCTATTCCAGGAGCACCATCTTAATGCTGCGCGAGCTTTCCGGGGTTTTCAGCCGGGCGAAATAGACGCCGGAGGGAAACTCAGAGGCATCCCAGGTGATGACGTGATTACCCGCTGGCCTTTCACCTTCGAAAACGGTTTCCACATGCTGGCCGAGGAGATTGTATATGGAGAGGGTGACGGGCCCGGATTGAGGAAGGCTGTAATTGAGAACCGTCTTGGCATTGAACGGATTGGGATAGTTCCAGGCCAAAACCAAGCGGCGAGAAACGTCGGCTTCTACTTCATCGATTTCGGTTATAATACCCCCCCCGCCATAAGCGCCCATATCACCATCTGTTGTTCCCAGACCCCAGGAACAATCCAGCAGGCTATCTAGTATGTCGGGATGGCCGGTGTCAATACACGGGGAATCATACGGATTGCCGCATTCGGTGGACATCAGGTGAAAATCGCCTCCGGTCGTATCACGGAAAAGCGGGGCAAGATCAATATTCCCCTGGCCTTCCCAGCCGCCCTGTATGTCGCTGTAGGTGATTTGAGGCGAATCGCCATAAATCTGAGCTCCTTCTTCGGCAACATTGTACCATAAGATACCATTAGTCATAAAGGGGCTGGAATTCAGGCAAAATATACCCCCGCCATATTCTGCGGAATTCCCTACAATTGTTATGTTAATTACAGAGGGGTTGGAACCTGCGCAGAACATCCCTCCCCCGCTATTGGCCGAATTTACCGAAATAATGGTGTTACTAATCGAAGGATTAGAATATCGGCACATAATCCCGCCGCCGATGTCGGCCCAGTTTTCGCGAATATCATTATTTGTTATCAAAGGCGAGGAGCTATCTCTGCAGAAGATGCCTCCGCCCTCCCATGAAACTCTATTTCGGGCTAAAAGATTACCGCTGATTACAGGACTTGAGTATCGACAGTTTATCCCGCCGCCGGACGTGGCGCTGTTTTCTTGAATAACATTGTTCTTGATTATCGGATCGGAAAAATAACAGAAAATGCCGCCGCCCTCCGAATTGGCTGCGTTTTCGCTTATGACGTTATCCATGATCGTGGGATCCGAATAGAAGCAAAAAATACC
>CBEWDL010000097.1:0-12573 GCA_965555375.1 uncultured bacterium | reverse complement strand
ACAGAGCGGATACCACGAACAGATGTTTCGTGCTCCTGAGGAACTGAAGCCCCGAGAGAAATGAATATTTTATATCATCGATTCTCCTTTTTGTGGCCAGCGGTGGGTGAATCGTAAGCCTGCTGAGAAAATCGTGACTTTTCCCGTGAGATCTCGATAGTACAAAAAGCAGAACCAGAACCGCCAGGACTATGCTCCCCAACACAATGAAATGCCAGGCTTTAAACTGAGTTGGAATTACCATAAAAAGCGATATCAGCAATACGATACCGAGAAGCGCCATACCATCGAACAATACCTCGAGAACAGTCGTCGTAAAGACAAATGTCTTTCTGAGTTGCGCTCTCTTGCTGATGAGATATAAGCGGGCAACCTGACCGGTCAGATAAGGCATCAACAGGTTGGTCATCATCCCGATGCAATAGATAGGATACATGTAAGTGACGCCGATACGCTTAACCGGATCTATGATAATTTTGAGCCTGACGGTACGGACAAAGACTATGATGACCTCCAGAAATATAAGCGGGATCAGGTATTTGATATTCAGGGATGAAAGAGCGGCCAGAACGCTGTGGAAATCGAAATCGTAAAAACAGTAAACCAGCAGTCCTGCTGCAAGCAGAAGCCCCCAGAACCTCTTTTGTTTGATGAAATTCAAATTATTAGTACGGCCTCTTTTTCGACCCAGCCCTTGAGGCTATTTCCCAGCTCAATCAGGTAACTGCTCTCCCTCTCCCCGAGAATCTTAAATTCGAGTCCCTCGTGACCGATCTCGATTTTCTGAAAATCGGGTCCTGGGCCTTCGCGGATATGAGCCGCCTGCGCCGTCAGGACCCCCCAGGTTGTAAGCCGATCCAGTTTGACCCGCCTGACCGTTGCCGCGGCTGCAAAGATAGCAACTATGGCGCTGACTATCAATAGATAATATGCCAACGACGTCGTGCCGGGTTTTATTATCATAAAGGCGGCGACCAGCCCGGTTATCCACCAGGCAGCCGCAAAAAAAATAAGATAACCATTGGAAGTAAAGAAACCGGTGAGAAAATCCCATATGTCGAGAGTAAATCCACGTTCTCTTCCTTCGATTTTATCAGCGTTAAAGGCGCGGGCGTAGTTAAGGTTGGATCTGGCCTGTTCCATGTCGGGATCGAGCTTCAGGGCTCTGCGGTAAGCCCAGATGGAAGCGCCCAATTTCCCGGATTTGAAATATGAATTCCCGAGATTGTAATATAACTCAGAACTGGAAAAACCGCGCTCTAATATTCTGCCGTATTTTTCAAGAGCCGATGAATAATCACCCCGATCATAAGATTCGGCGGCTTCCTGCCAGAGAATTTCATTAGTATTAGCTAATGCAGTCGATTGAACAACAGGCAGGATAAACAGCAGAAGCGCTCCGAATCGCTTCATATCGCTTTCTCCAGCCGCCCTATCAAATTCGAGGCTTCCATCAGTAAATCATCGGCGGCATGAGTATCAAAGCCGGAAGGCACAAACCTGGCAATCTGACACCTCTCGAGAAAACCGGTTAAATCGTCTTTAATATCCGCTGAGATACGTTCGTTGGCGCGCAAATCATCGATTGTCAGACCCGATTTCTCCAGATCGAGTCTGTCGGCAATAAACCCGATTATCGCATCATAAAGATCTCCGCAGAAACCGGAAAAATCGCCCGATCTCTTTTTCGCCATGGCGGATTTAAAGATCGATCTCGACCTTTTAATCGCGGTTATCCTGCGAGCGTAGCTTCTGTCCCCGACCAGTCTTTTGTAATGCGAACGTACGGCCACAGCGGCGATTACGCCGATTATCGGTATCCCCTGCAAAAGCCAGAACCAGAATCGAGCCGACAGATCGATATTCTTGACCGGTTCGGGGAATTCGGTGATTATATAGGCAAACGACCTCTTCGAGGCACCTATGATATTTTTCGGCGCGCCGCCTACATCGACGAGCCCCTCGCCGGTAGCCGTAATTTCAATAGGTCTGGTTCTGACAGTCTCATACCGACCACGTTCAGGATTGAAAAAGCTGTACTCTAAAGACGGTATGGTGAAAACTCCCGAAGTTCTGGGGATAATAGCCTGCTCGAACGTCTTCGAGCCCGAAACAACGCGCCCCTTATTGTCGATAGACTCTGTCTTCCCCGACTCATAGACTCTGAAATCGGCAAGCTCGGGCATCTGCACAGGCGGCAATGATTTTATATTCCCTGTCCCGGATAGAATTACTTTTAGTGTAATCGGCTCATCAACTCCCACAGAGTCTTTATCTACCTCGGCGCCAATCTTATAATTGCCCACGGCTCCCGAAAAACCTTCCGGTTTCCTTTTCTGTGGTAGTGGCCTGACGTTCAACCCGATCGGCCTTGCGGTGAGGACTTTAGGCCTTCCGCTTCTGAAAAAATCCCGGTCGAAAAAACTGAAAGGATCCATCATACTTCCGAAATCATCGGGCTTGATGGTCAATCGTGGCGTATCAATGGTAACCTTACCCGGGGTAACGGGGAATAGCGCCCTTTTGATTTCTGTAACTAAATACCTCTTACCATTCACATACTGGTAGGAACGCGAATTCGGCGGCAAATCCTCCACCGTAAATCCGGCGTACTCGGGCCACTCCAGGGATGGTTGTTGCCAGAGATTCACAGATTGATAGAATCTGAATGTCAGCGTCACCTGTTCTCCGACATAGGGGTCGGTCTTATCGACTGTTTGCTCTATAAAAAAATCCTCCCGCTGCTTTTGATCTTGTCTTCTGGTCGACCTCTGCTCGGCCTGTGGCCTCTTTTGCAAGGATCCCGGCTTCTTTACAGTGATTTTTATGGGATCAGAGACCACCATTTCATTCTTATCTTTAACCACCACCGGTCCGATAAGCAGACTGCCGATTTTCTTCGGCACCAGCGTATAATTAAGCTCGAGAGAAGATGAAAAAGCCCCGTTGACGATAGAAATACTCTGGTTCCGCCCGGAAGAATACACATCGAAATCGGACAAATCGGGGAGTATGGGATCCGGCAATGACCCGCCCCGCCCGGTTAAGGTGATGCTTAGATTGATCGGGTCTCCAAGCTCGATCTCGTCGGTATCAACTGAAGCCGTCACCGATAAGGCCATAGCCTTAGCAGTAAGAAAAGCGATAAGTAAGAGGACATATAAAATTGATCGCTTACCAATCATGTCCGGAGCTTCTCCCGATATTAACCTGTTTTAGCCGTTCCTGAATCTCTTTCTCGTCCTCTTCGAATCTCGATAGAAGATTTTCCGCTTCATCCTCGCTCATTTGTTGATCATCTGCAGATTGCTGTTGTTGCCGCTGTTCCTTCTTTTCGGAATCCGCCCGCTCTTGATCCCGCTGGTCCTGCTGCTTTTGGTCTTGCTCTTTCTGATCTTTTTCTCTCTTATCCTGCCGTTCCTGTTTCTGTTCTTTTCGATCCTGGCTTTCGTCCTGGTTTTGCTGCTGTTGCTGTAATTGCTGTTTCAATAGCGCCATTTCAAGATTATGTTTATAATCTTTATCATCATGATTGATCTTAAGAGCGTTGATATATGATTTGATGGCATCGTCGTATTTTTCCGTCTCATAAAAAGCATTTCCGATATTGTAATAGGCATCAGCTCTGATCTCATCGTCGCCTTTATCGATAGTTATGCCATATTCTTTACCTGCGCCCTCGAAATCATTCGATCTATACAGGGCGGCTCCTTTCCCGAAATTGGGCAGGGCTTTATCGGGCTTTATGATGCCCGCCTGACGGTAATTCTCGGTGGCATTATTGTATTCGCCGTTTTTGTAATATTCGTAACCTTCGTTAATCTTACTTCGATACTCGTCCCCCGATGCAGTGGTAGCAAAAGATATTACCAGGAAAAACAGAAGCGTTTTATCATTCATGCTCGCTTTTCCTCCTCCGGGGAATAAAATAGGCAGCCGACAGGAAAGCAATCCCCGGTAAAAGGAGCCATCTGTATTTTTCATCATAGAGGATCCGATATTTTTTTTCCTTCTCTTCGCCTTTCAAGCCTTTTATATCGGCATAGATATCATCGAGTTCCGACTCGCCCGGTGTGGCTCTGAAGAACTTGCCGTCACCCTCCCTGGCGATGGCGGTCAGCTCCTCGACGTTCAGACGGGAGATGACTATTTCCCCTTCTTTATCCTTTTTCAAACCTGCACCTTCTCCTGCACCAACGGGAATCGGACGGCCGGCCGCTGATCCGACCCCAACGGCATAGATTCGGATATCTCTTTTTGCCGCCTCCGATGACGCTTTTCTGGCATCACCCTCGAATGATTCACCATCGGTGAAGATGATTACGGCCTTATCCACAGGCGAGCCGTCATCGAGCAGTCTTACCGATTTTTCGATGGCGTCGGCTAAGTTCGTGCCGGTGTCCGATATGATGCCGACCTCGGCCACATCCAAGAAAAGCCTGAATGCCGAATAATCTACTGTCGGCGGGCACTGAACGAAAGCCTCACCGGCGAAGACCACAAGGCCGATGGTTTGCGCCTGCAGCTTATCTATCAGGCCGATGATTTCCCTTTTTGCCTTCTCCAACCTGTTGGGCTGAAAATCGGAAGCCAGCATCGACAAAGAGACGTCTAAGGCGATTACGATCTTTCCACCCCTGGTCTCCACTTTCTCCACGCCGCCGGGATACTGGGGCCGGGCAAGAGCACCAATTATGATAATAACGCCCATAAAAAACAAAAGGATGGAAAAATCACCGGCCTGCCGATTAATGCTCCCGAAAAGCCTGCCAACCGTTTCCAATGTTCCGATTTTCTCCACGGTCCTTCTGCGAAATCCTGCCATAAAAATCAACAGAATCACGATCAATGGAATGGCCGTAAAAAGCCAGAGACAATCGGGATCGTAGAATCTCACAGCGGCAGTCCCCCCAGAATCGTCCTGGAAAGCAGAAATTCGCCCATCAGAAATGACATACCCATAATCAGAAACTGCATGAACAGCTCATTATAACGATAAAATCTGTGCAGCTCGATTTTCGTTTTTTCCAGTCTGGAGATCTGGTCGTAAATTTGTTCTAAGGTCGTTTCATCCTTAGCGCGATAAAACTGCCCTCCGGTAATTGAAGATATCTCCATAAGCATTTCTTCATCTATTTCAGATTGCACTTTTTGATAACGGATTCCGAATCGTGTTTCAACCGGCATATCGACCATACCCGGTCTGCCGGCGCCGATCGTATAGATTTTTATCCCCAGGGCACTCGCGGCCCGGGCGGCATCTATGGGAGCAAGATCATCCACGTTATTGACACCATCTGTAAGTAGAATAATGATTTTTGATTTGGCCTCGGAATCTCTGAGCCTGTTGGCTGCATTTGCCAGAGCCAATCCGATAGCCGTCTTATCCTCGACCATCCCGAAGTCGACCCGTTGCAGGAGGCTTTTGAGAAGGTCATAATCAGTAGTCAGCGGGCACTGGGTGAAGCTTCTGCGGGCGAAGACAACCAGACCGAGCCTGTCCGACTCACGGTCGTCGATGAATTTGCGGATGACTTCCCTGGCAACATGAAGACGGTTTCTCGGTTTGAAGTCGATGGCTTTCATGCTACTGGAAATATCCAGAGCCAGCATGATATCGACACCCTCAACCGTCTGTTTCGTATCCCCATAACCCGACTGGGGTCGGGCCAACGCCAGAATCAATATCGAAAGACCGATAGCTTTCAATACGGGCATAGCAGATACGAGATAGGTGCGCCAGGATGATCCTATGCCGTCAACCATACCCAGATCAGGATACGGCATGGAAGGAGGCTTCAAATACCTGGTAAAATAGCGAATGTATACATATATCGCCGGAATTATCAGAAGCAAAAGCCACAATGGGTCCTTGAACCGAAACATCTTATCCCACCATCTCTGCAAATTCTGGTTTTTTGGATGTCGGCTCCTCAATCACCGGTATGGTTTCCCTGACAAATTCATAAGCAAATGAGAGGTCCGATTCGGCTTCCGCCGGCGTGGGAACAACTTTAGCGAATTTTGCCATATCAGCGCGATAGAAGAATTCGAATAATCTTTCGTATAGATTATCACTCACGGGCCTCAACCTATCCTCATTTTCAATCTCGTATGTCGTGCTTTCAACGGCCGGAAAATCGTATCGTCCCTCGATATAACCTCGAACGATCATGGATAATTCGAAATAATACAGCTTAAAGCGACCGAATTCCAGATGGCGACCGCCTCTCAGGGAATCCAATCTTTCAAAGGCGATCTCCCATGGTGGCCTGGGGGGTGCCATCGGAAGCTCCGTCCTGCCACCCAAACGTCGCCTGAGCAAAATCATACCATATATCAAAAGAGCCAGAGCCAGTGGTATGATGAAATAAGGCCAGATCGGGCCTGTTAATCTATGTGGCTCCCTGATATCGGCTATCTCCAGACCGGTCGTATCGGCGGGGAGAACGCTCTGGATTGTTGCCCTGATACCATCGCCGCTGAACTCCTCCGAAATCCCCGCAGTGTCCGTTGCCACGAAAGTAAATGTGGGTAATTCTATCTCGCCGGGCTTATAAACAGCCAGAGTACAGGCGAAAGATACCCCGCCCTTAACGCGCTCTTCAAGCTTATATATATCTGAAATGACGAAAGCATCGCCCAGCTTATCAGTCAGCGGCAGAGGCTCGACTCTGTAACCATCCTGAATATCGACCGTGTTTGCGTAAAGAAACTTATCGCCCACGGTCAGGCTTTCGGGATGAATAACGGCGCTGATGTTGAATTTCTGCCGCGCCGCCGGATCATAGATCCCTGCTACCAGACCGAAAGTGATCGCCAGGATCTCCGCCGCCTTAAGAAACCGGCCAAAGGATTGTCGGATCGAAAACATTAAATGCGGTCTGATCATAAAATTTATCGTCTTATTCTTCTGGCTCTCATCTCGAAAAACCTGAATAATGGTGCAGAATAATCCCCACCCGCCGGTATATAGACCTTATCGATTCCCATCCGGGACATTGTCCTGTCGAACTCTTCGTTTTTCAGACGTATTCTTCTTTTGAAGTCTTCCCTGAATCTGCCCCTCGATGTATCAACTATTCTTTCTCCGCCGGTTTCCAGATCATATAGTCTCAAAAGCCCGGCTCTGGGAAAAGCCATCTCCAGCGGATCGCTCAGCTTTAAGGCAATCAGATCGTGCTTTCTTGCAGCTACGGCGAGCGGTTTATGATACCCGGAATCTATAAAATCGGAAATTAAAAACATGACGCATCTTTTTTTGATGACACTCAGTAGATATTCGAGTGCGGATGCCGTATCGGTTCCTCGCCCCTCCGGGCTAAAATAAAGAATCTCTCTTATCAACCTGAGAACATGGTTCTTTCCCTTCTTCGGAGGAATATACTTTTCGATCCTGTCAGTATAAGCCAGGAGACCCACCTTATCGTTATTCTTTATAGCCGCCAGAGATAGTATGGCTGTGATCTCCGCTGCCGTCTCGGTTTTGAACCGGTGGCCGGTGCCGAATCTCTGCGAACCGGAGAGATCAATCAACAGCATCACTACCAGCTCCCTTTCCTCCCGATAGATTTTTAGAAATGGATGGCCGAAGCGGGCGGTGACGTTCCAATCGATATTCCGGATATCATCGCCCGGCTGGTATTCCCGAACTTCGGAGAACTCCATTCCCAGCCCTTTGAAAATCGAATGATATTCGCCGGAGAAAACCTCGTTGACCATCCGGGTAGTGCGAATCTCTATTCGCCTGACTTTTTTCAGTATCTCACGAGGAAGAAGGGAACGATCCTGAGGCAATTTACGGCACCTCCACGCCGTTGAATATCCGGGTTACTATATCATCGGATGTCAGCTCCTCGGCCTCCGCCTCATACGAGAGGATTATCCTGTGTCGAAGCACATCCGGCCCGATTATCTTGACATCGTCCGGGGTGACGTAAGCCCGGCCTTTCAGAAACGCATGGGCCTTGGCCACCAGATGAAGATAGATGGTCGCCCGGGGCGAAGCTCCATAGCTGATGAGGTCCTCCAGGTCGAGTCCGAATTTCTTTGGCTCCCGGCTGGCAAAAACGATATCGACGATATATTTCTTAACCTTCTCATCCATATATATCTGATGCATCACCTTCCGGGCCTCCAGGATTTCCTCCGGGTTGGTGATCTTTGAAACTGAAAGCTCTGCATTTGAGGTCATTCTCTCCTGAATCTGCAGTTCCTCTTCGGGGGATGGATAGGTGACTCTTAGCTTCAGCATAAACCTGTCGACCTGCGCCTCCGGCAACGGATAAGTTCCCTCCTGCTCTATGGGGTTTTGCGTGGCGAGTACCAGAAACGGTACCGGCAGCTTGAAAGTCTCGTCGCCGATAGTAACCTGCCTCTCCTGCATAGCCTCCAGAAGCGCCGATTGAACCTTGGCCGGGGCCCGGTTTATCTCATCGGCCAGGATGAGATTGGAAAATATGGGGCCTTTCCTGACCGAAAATTCATTGTCCCTGGCGGAATAGATCAGAGTGCCTATAAGGTCGCCCGGCAACAGGTCGGGCGTAAACTGAATCCGTTTGAACCCGGTCTGGATGGCATCGGAGAGTGTCTTGACGGAGAGTGTCTTGGCCAGCCCGGGCACCCCCTCGATCAGTATATGACCATCAGCTAAAAGCCCTATCAACAGCCGATCGATAAGGTATTTTTGGCCGACAATAACCCTTGAGATCTCGGCAGTTAAACGATCGACAAAGGCCGATTTTTGTTTTATGATTTCCTGGACTTCCGTAATCTGTTGATCCATAAATCTCCTCCCGGTTTTCGGAACGATCCTTCTAACAGGTCGATTATACTACATCCGGCCGATCGTTGTTCCGCTAACAAAAAGACGAACATGCAGCCGCCCGTATTCAAGAATGAAATAATATTAATCACATATTCTCGTGTCAAGTCGTCAGCTTGATTGCGGATACTGAGCATAGCCCCTGGCTACCACCCCCGGCTGCCCAGATACACAGCCAAAAGCCCCATCGGCATGGCGGCTTTGAGCCAGCCCGCCACCGAACGCATCGCAGACGGCTGACCGGTTCGCATGAGAGTACATATGCCAGCTATAATGACCAGATCGACACCGAACAGCACCACAAGGAGATATGCAAATCCAAAATGGTTGGCCAGGAACGGCACGAAGGTCAATATCGCAAGGAACACATAAATGGCGATTGCCGCTCCACGTTCAATCCTGCAACCATCCCTCCGCGCTTTAGGCAAACGTTCGGCAACGGCATCGGCGTCCCTATCCTCTATATCCTTGACGATCTCCCGTCCGAGATGGAATAGAAATACAAATATCATCAGGATAACCGCGCCGAACGGATTATCCACCGCCATCCCGCCGTAGATAAAAGCAAGAGCGGCGACGAAAGCGATCAGAATATTGCCGACAAACAATAACCGCTTAAAGACAGGCGTGTAAGCAGCTAAAAGCAGAATTGCCGATAGCGCCACAAAAATCGCATATTTATGGATGAATAGAGAAAGAGCCAATCCGATGACTCCCATTGCCATCGCCGCAATTACAGCCTCCCGAACCTCTAAGGAACCGGACGCCAGCGGCCTGAATGGTTTATTGATCCTATCGGTGTTTATATCGAATATGTCGTTAACGACGTTCCCAAACGCGGCGATAAGGGCCGCAGAAACCGAGGCAAACATTATTCTCCACGAAATATAATCTTCCCCGGCGACTATCGCCGCCGTCCAGACCGACATAAATGTGATCAGACAATTCAGTGGGCGGCTCAGGACGAATACCGCCTTAGCCTTTTTCATCAGAAAGCGCCTGCCAGACCAAAATTGAAGATCGCCTCTGACGGAAATCCGGTTTTGCCCCAGCCGATTTCAATCTTGAATAGACCGATGCCCGTGGGTGACACCAGGCCGAAGCCATAGCCGGGCCAGAACCTATAATCTTCTTCTCGACTCTGCGAACTTTTTACGGCGCCGAAATCGCCGAAGATGTAAGCCCGGCTCCGTCTCCCGGTGAGTATCCGCGGTTCAATCGTAGCCACGGTATACCTGTAGGCCGGGAATCGTCCTTCGGCATAACCACGCAGATCATAGAAACCGCCGACAAAACGCAACTCGTCGACCGGCACCGTTCCGTCGGCCGATACTATACCCCAGCCGGCCAGCCTGATAGCAATCACAAATTGGCTCCCGATTTTTGCAAAATAACTCCCATCAAATCCGACGGCGCTGAGTTCGGTGGAAGGATCGTCGCCCTCGACGACTCGTCGATTGGACCTGTATCGGTAGTCCACCTCCGTTTTCAATAAGTAGCCGTTTCTCGGATTATCGATATAGTCGGTCCGGTCGTAGCCGAAAACAAGCTTTATCGACCGGCTGATCGATGATGATATATCAGCGTTGGCTTCCGGTTCGGTTCTTTTCACCGAAAACCGTAAGCCTCCGCTGGAGCCGCGGCCGAATCGATATTCCAGGCCGATCCCTCCACCGGTCTCGATATAGAGGCTATCTCTATCGAGCTGGAAAACCTCCAGTTTAACATCAAACCGGCTTCCCAGGAAAAAAGGTTCGAGATAGTCCAGCTTAAGCTCGCTGGAAAAGCGATCCTTCTTATTCCACAGGAGTCCGAACGATCTTCCCGTCCCCACAATATCGCCAAACTCCAGGTTCAACCGTCCCAGAAAATCAGATCTACCTTTGGTGTTTATGAATCCGCCGGCACCGTCGAATCTGGTCGATGGCAATTCTTTTAGATTGTAGATGATCCGGCATGAATCGCCCCCGGATGTTGTCTCGATATCAAACGGCGAGGCTAATTCTATATATGGCATCTGATCGATGGATCTTTCGGAATCCCGCACTTTCGATTCTACATACATATCGCCGACTCTCAGATCTATGGCCTTTTTTATTGTCTTTGGTTTCGTTCTGGTCATGCCGTTGAACACAAATCCTGAAATATGACACCGAGGGCCAGAGATGATTTTAAATGTCGCCGAAAGGTTGTTTTCCGTATTGAATCTAAAATCCGACCATTCGCCATGGGCAAAAGGCATACCGTATTCAGCCAGCCGGGAAACAGCTTGGTCGGCAAAATCATCCAGCAGATCTCGGGAGGCTACCTCCCCTTTAGTGCGATATACCAGATTATCGAAGTGAGTTTTAAGAGAATCGGGGACGACATCGATCGAGATTGAGTCTATTACCAACGGCTCTCCCTCTTCTATGACAATTGATTCTTGCCCCTTCTTATCAACTCCGATGCTTTTTACTTTTGCTGAATAATATCCGGCCTCACGGTACAGGGCAAGAATGCTCTCATACAGAGAATCGCTGAGAAGGGTGAAATCCGCCAGACAGATCAATTCCTTATCCGAATACAATCGGTTGCCGGATATCTCGACTGCCGCGATAGACTCCATCGACGCAAGCATAACAGATATCGCAAATATTATTACGCTCATTCTCATAGGAACAAAATCGTAACTTCCATTTTCAAATTATGTTTTTCCGGTCTTCTGGCGAAATTCTCATAGCGATAGGAAAAATCAAGGCGGCCGTTTTTATAAAGCTCCATCCTCGCCCGCATATTCGCCAGAAGGTTATCCCCCTCCCGTTTTCCAGAGGCCACCTGATACGGTATATAAGCCCCCTCAGGGTCGACAATGACCCGAAAATATGACAACTTCGCAGATATTCTCCCTTTATTTTTGAAATCGCGGATCAGACCGATCTCTCCCGAAGGTATGGTTGAGCGGATGTCGATGTCTGTCTGTTTCGCCACCTCGAACCCCAATCCCAATTGTAGCGTCCAGACATCACGAAACTTATAATCCGCTTTCGCCGATTCCTGGTGGCGATTTATGAAATATCCGGCGCCGTTTATTGTGTTCTGTTTGCTGGAGAAAAGAACCGAGGTTAGCATGTCGACCTTCTTGCCGGCGGGAAATGCCCAGGATATTTCATCGGATCTGAAACGTTCGCTGATTGTTTCATTGGCGTACGGACTACCGTCCTGAAATGAGCGTGACCCGGCATATTTAATCCGCTGTTTTCCTCCGCGAGGATAATAATAAAGCCGCAAGTCCGACCTTCCGCTCCTCAATACTGCCTCATCCAGGTTGTCACTTTTCCACGGGAAAAAATCTGCTCCGGTCAAGACGTCGGATGATTTTTTCAACCGGTATGTCAATTCAGTTTCAATTACCACTCGTCCGATGGATGATTCCAGTTCCCGCCCGGGATCGAAAATCGCCAAGGGGGAGGCAGTTCCGTTTATTTCGGTAGAGATCTCGATGGCTTTTATACCCTCACCCAGCTCCTCGATTATCAGGACGTAATCTCCATCGGGATCTCTAATATATTCTCCGTCCTCGAAACGGTACTCCCCTTTCCCTTCGCCAACGAACAGGTAGTTTTTGGCCTGCAATCTTTCATTGGACGAACTGAGCCTCTCGTTTATGTAAAAATCTCCTCTGCCTCCCGGATCGGAATAAGACAGCCTCGTCCACCCGGACCTTTGATCCGTATCGGTGCCTGCAAAATCTCTGTATTTTTTATTGT
>CBEWDL010000096.1:0-12738 GCA_965555375.1 uncultured bacterium | reverse complement strand
ATTTGTAACCGTAATAATGATCTTTATAATAATATGGGAGCACTTCTTCATAGTCGTTCAGGACGATTCCGAGGAGATTTATTCCGGCGTTCGACAACAGGTTTGTTGCTCTATTCACGACTTCGCGCTGTGTCGAACCGGTTTTGACAACCATCAAAACGCCGTCGACATGATCAGCTATAAGCAGGGGGTCGGAGACCGGAATAATTGGCGGGGAATCAATGATTATGAAATCAAAATAGAATTTCAGCTCCTGCAGCAAGCCCGGGATATCCGCCTGATCGAGAATATCGCTTGGCGGGGTGGTTACGTTGCCCGACGTAATAACAGTGAGATCCTGTATAGGTGTCTTTCGGGAGACGTTTTTGACGTTCGATTTTCCTATCAGCACCTCACCGATACCAGGACAGGTGCCAATCCCGAAATAATCATGAATCTTCGGTTTTCTCAAATCGAGATCGATCAAGGCCACCTTTGATTTGCTCAAGGAGGCGGCGGTCATAGCCAGAAATGAACATGTAATAGATTTACCTTCCTCAACTGCAGCAGAGGTGATAAGGATGCTCTGGAGCTTCTTCTCATCGGCTACAGGCCTCAGGTTGGAATATATACGCCTGAGCTCGGTGGCCGCAGACGACTCCTTATCATAAAGCGATACAAGGGATTGCTGATTTTTTGGGCTTTTCATTTGAATATCGCTTCCAAGAGTATTTCAAATCCTTTCAGATCGTTTTCGGCGAGCTTTAGATTTTTACGCGCCCGCGAAAATCCAGAATTTATCTTCAAAGCTTCCTGGAAGCGCTTAATCGCTTTGTCATTCATAAACTTGGCCATAACCGTGTAGGCCAACCCGAGTTCATTTTGCAGATCAGCGTATCCGGGGCCCGCTTTCAAAAAGTCTTTCAATTCACCGATATATTTCGAAATTCCTTCTTCGGTCATCCCGCCGTCGCCGTGTACGTATCGCAAATATATCTCCAGCAGTCTATCGTGAGAATCGGGTGAGCCATTCAGGTCGGCAACCTTGCTCAGGATTTCATAAGCCTCTTCGAGTTTTCCCCGAGCCAGGTATAGTCTTCCCTGCTCGTATTCTCCGGTCAAGTAGCCGGGATTAAACATGGTCCCTTTCCCGAACGCCTCATCGCAGTTTTGAAGAAGATTTTTGGCCAGGTTGAAGTCCTCCTTAACGATACCGTTCTGGATATAGCCGAGGCCCAGATTGAAATAGGCATTATGAAAATAGATGTTGATTTTGACAGCCTTCTTAAATTCGCCAATTGCCGCCATCGGTCTTTTCGACTTGAGGAAGGCGCTGCCCAGAAGGTTTCTAAGATCGGGATATCCCGGCGCAAGCCGCACGGCGTGAAGAAGTTCCCTTTCCGCATCAGGGAAACGTCCCAGAGCCAGATATATTCTTCCAAGAAGAATTCTCAGGCCGGGGTAATCGGGGTGCCTATCAAGGCCTGATGCGAGGAGTTCCAAACCCTCGTCATAAAGGCTTTTTGAGTATAGAGTCTTACCCAGCTTCTCGATCAATTCAGGTTTGTCAGAATCCTTGATACGCTCCATCAGCCCAAAAAGGGATCTGAAGTCTGCGAGATATTGCCCATGAATTTCCTGAACTGATTCGGCCAAATCCTGACCGGTCATGTTTTCCGGAGATGGCAGCGTACGGCTGCTCAAAAGACGACCGGAGCTGAATAACGAGCAAATTATGCTGCGATTCAATTCATTCAAGGACGTCTGCAGAAGATATTCTCGCCCCAGGCTTTTGAATTTATCTGAAAAGTTAACAGCGGACATATTGCCTATCCATTCGTCTTGAATTTTAAGAATATGATCAAGATTACCAAAAGAAAACTGATCCCGGCCCCCACGAAAATCGGGATTTTTCTTTTCAGATCCGAGCCAAACGGAAGCTCCATCCTGGGGATAGTACCCATGACCTTGATGCCGAGATACTTCTCGACATCCTCCACCTTCCTGAAGGAATTATCCAGGACTTCCACGGTCAGTAGAGCCCCGCCGCCCAGCGCCAAGCCCAGGATAATTCCCATCAAAAGCAGCCTTTTGGGGTTGGGCGATTCCGGTTCTAAAGGCAGCGACGCTGGTTTGGTGATCAAATATTTGGCTTCGGCCTCCACCTTCTTCGCTGACTGGTTTATGGCGGCGTATTGAGCGTGAGATACGAACAGGTCGTAAAGGTTCCGGTAGTTATCGATTTCGCTCTGGAGCCTCTGCATGGTTACTTCGGTATCCGGGTTTTTGGAAAGCCTGTTTTTGATATTGACTATGCTCTGATCCAGTGTCGCTCCCTTGGCCCGATTGAACTCAATTGCCAGTTGCCCTATAAGATAGTTCGAGATGTTCTCACGCAACTGGGGCGAACTATCGGAATATTCCTCCATCACGTATCTTTCGATATTGCCATTGATACGAGACAGGAGGTTTCTGGCCTCTTCGTTTAAGTTCAAGACCTTGGGGTCCTTCCAGATATGCCGTATAAGGAGATCCGTGAGAGTAGAAATGGTAGTGAGGAGCTGATTCTTCTGTGCCCTAAGGTCGTCGGGTATGGCAATGGAGTTTACGTCGATACCCTCGGCGATAAGCCGTCCCCTGAAATCCAGGAGCTTCCCCTCCTGAATCGAAATTTCCAGGTCAAGCGCGTCAATGGCGGATACAATTTGCTGAAGGCTGTAGCCGGTAGTATCCTCAGCGGCCGCGCTGACGATAAGTTCCTTTCGAAATTCTTTGAGTTTGTCTTCGGATGCTTTCAGTTTCTCCCGATACAGAGCCAGTTGTTCCTCTGAGAAGCTGATATTGGATCTAACCCCGGCAAGCTCGTTGGCCAGGCTCTCCTCGATAAAAATGTCGGCCAGAGCCTTCGCCGTTCTCTGAGCGATAACGGGATCAGAGGTGGAAAAGCCAATCTCGATTAAGTTGTTCGATTCCAGATTGACTGAGGCGTTCTGGCGCAGGCCATCGGCCAGGATGGTTTCAGCAAGTTCATTTTCCGAAATTTCCGGGTATTGCTGTTTCATCTGAGCCGCTACCTCCCTTATTCTGGCAGGCAGGGGGATGTTCAGCACTGCTATAAGGCGTTTTAGATATTTGGTCGATGTTATCTGATCATATAGCGACCTTTGCCTGTCGCGTATCGAGATCCGATTATAGGAAGCTCTTCCTTCGAGCTGCCGCTCAACGGTGGGAGGTAGTATTTTCGCCTCTCCCAGCAATATATTTACAGAAGACGTGTAGGTGCGCGGTAAAAAGTAACTGGCGGCAAACGCGACCAGGGGGACAATTATTACAGGCAATATCAACAGCGCCTTGCGCCTTAGTATTATCGCCCAGTAATCCTTAAGATCAACCTGAGTTTTTTCATCGTTCACGGAATTTATCTCGTCAGTAAAATAATGGTCCCCGTGGCGGTGACAATGGGCAAGATAGCGCCAAATGTGCTGAGCACCTTCACAAACAAGCCCCTCTCTTTGGCCGGGACGACAATAGTGTCCTCGGGGTGCAAAATATACCGCGGCGAAGAACCGTTCTCCAAATACTCTTCCAGATCGATCCTGACAATATTGGAATATCTGGAACCCTTCATTACCACCCGCACATTACGTAAATCGGCTTCGGCCGTCGTTCCTCCGGCGAGGATTATGCCGTCTAATACGTCCATGCCCGCTTCCAGGTTCCGCACCCCAGGGGAAGACACGCTACCAAGCACAAAATACACATTTTTACCTTTATCTCCAGGACTCTCGCCCAACTCCATCGAGACCCCAAATGGAGCCAGGGGAACATTGACAAGGTCGCCGGGCTGCAACTGAGGCGCCTTGGAAATATCGCCCTCTCTGATAACGCTGTAAAGATCGACATCAATGATCTCTGATTCCTCATCGACTTTTCTGATTATCCTGACGCGGGAGAGATCCGCCCGATCTGTGGGGCCGCCGGCATCGACTATAACCCGCCAGAGATCGGGGATTTTCTCATAGCTTAATCTCGACGGTGAGACAACCTGGCCGGAAACTAACACGGCCCGGAAATTGAATTCCTTTACCGTGACTGTCGCCTGCGAAATGGGGCTCTGGTAAAAGGTCATCTGCTCCACGATACTCTTAGCCAGTTCTGATGTCGTCAGTCCGGCCGCCTTTATCGTCCCTATAACCGGTAATGTAATCATGCCATCCTCACCGACCCTTACCTCGCTGTTGAGGGCAGGCTCCTGCCAGAAGCTTATTGAAAGAACATCAGTGTAGCCGATTATATATGGTTCAGTATCGTCCTGCGCCCGCATCAAACTGGCTGAAAACGTTATCCAGAGGACCAGCACAGTCAGTATGCGCAGCATATTTTTCAGATTGGTCAACCTTGAATATCCTGATTTGCTATCTTTCATTATGACCCCCGATCGAGGATTCTTTTTTATTGATAAATTCGGGCTGACACATAATTGCCCGGTTTCGTCCCTGAGCCTTAGCCTTCAAGAGGGCCATATCCGCACAGTAGATAATCCTGTCCGGAGTCGCGGCGTGCTGCGGGTAAACCGCCCCTCCCACGGAAACTGTAATGACATTATCCTCTTTCAAAATCTCCGATTCCAATCTAAGCTGTGCAATTTCAGATCTCAGTCGCTCTATGAAAACCTCGCAACTGGCGGCGTTGGTATCAGGCATTATTATACAAAACTCCTCGCCCCCATACCTGCTGACGATATCGATAGACCGGACCGTCCTGGTAATAATCTCCGCCAGACGCTTTAATACTAAATCGCCGGTCTGATGTCCATAGTTATCGTTAAAAAGCTTAAAATTATCTATATCCAGAATCACCAGGGCAAGATCGCGGTTAAACCTCTTGGCCCTGAGTATCTCTTCATTCAAGCGTTTATAGAAATATCTATAGTTGAAGACGCCGGTCATGCTATCGGTATATGAAAGTTTCTCAATAGTAGAATATTGACGTATATTCTCAAGTGCAAGAGAAGTGATGTTTGATATAATAGATAAGAAATCCAAATTGGAATCGGTATAATGGCCTCTGTTTATTTTCTCCCGGATAATTAATATGCAGCCGGTCTGATTCTCAACTCTGATGGCCAGGGCGACCTCGTACCCCTTTCCGATAGCGTTCCTTAGAAAAGGCTCGTCCCTTCCCATTCCAGAACTTACGACGGGCAGAAGAAGCGGCTTGGTATTTTTCTTAAGCATTGCAAGCAGCTTAGAATCGGAATCTAAAACCAGATCCGGCGCTCCCCCGGCAAACTGGACAACGAATTTGCCATCGCCGGTGGGATGCATGATCTCCGCACTCCTGGCTCCGACTTGAACACAAACCGTTTTTTTCAACGATTCGAATAGCTGCTCCTCGTTGAAATGAGAGTATAGGTCGTTGGAAATCTTTACGAAAAACTGCAGGTCGAAAAGCTTTTTGTTCAATTCCTTATTGAGCCCCAGGATTTCCCGCCTGGTCTGTGAGAGATCGCTTTTCAATCGTTTTGTATCCAAAATCGTATCGGCTAATTTTGCAGCCTGTCTGATGTGATTATCCAGCGCCGGCCAGAACATTTTAATAAATTCCTGATCATTCAAAGCGTCGGTCAAAAGGCCCTTTTTATCCTCGGCGATAAGAATCAATGACCGCGAGCGTCCCCATTTATAGCGGAATGTAACCAGCGGTTCAAAAATTTCCTGACTGCCTTTCTTTAGCAACGACCCCTGGATACCGTCGGCGGCGGCCAGCTCCCCGGTAACAGGAATCCCTTTGAATAAGTACTGCAGTCGGTAAGTTCTGGGACGATTTAAGATGGCCGGGGAAACATTGAAATAGATCCTCGGTATGAATTTATCGCCGTCCTGGAAGAATATAACCAATTTCCCGAGCCCGAACTTAGCGCAGATTAACTCGGCCACCTTCGCCAGCCGGGGCCCGCCGGGCGGACTGCCTGCCAGGATTTCAGCAAGAATTCCGGTGGCGATTGGTCTTTCACGGGAGTTCTCCGATTCATAAAGGCCGGAGATAAGATGCGCGTTCCGAATGGATCTTAAATAGGAAAGAGCAACGACAGCTGAAGCGATCAGAATAATCCCTCCGATACCTATAGTTATCCACTCTGAATCCGAGATGAAAAAAACTACAAGGAAGAAGGCTCCCAATATCAACAGCGCTAAAACGTATGGCCGCGCCGGAGGAGGCTTAACCATTATCACCGATCCCTGGCCCTATTCCGAGCTCTGCGATAGCGGCTTCTTTTGCTGAGGAGGCTGTTTCGTCTTAAAATATTCCAGATTTTCCACCACCCCGCCCCGGACCCCGGATTTTTTCTGGCTATCTCTCTTTTGATCTCCGAGACCGTAAAGAAAGGGTCTTTGGCCACCATCTCCAGAACCAGGGTCTCCACGTTCCGCGGAGAGGGCTGAATCTCCTCGACCTTCATCTGAGCCTTCGGTCGGCCGGCCCCCATTTCTTCCACAGGCAAGTTGGCAGCCGAAGTCGGCTGTGATTCTGCTCTATCGACCGGTTTTGTCGCAACTGCGACCTCTACCGGCTCAGGCGAGTTTGCAGCCGCAACATCATACCTGGCCTCCTCAAAATCGCTTTTGGCTTTTTCGATGCTATCGAAAGCGCGCAGGATGGAATCGAACTCCAACAGCTCGAAGATCTCATAGACGTTGGGAATCATCCTGGCCAGCTTGATGTCGCCGGAATGCTGTCTTATCTCGCGTATGTTCGAAATGAATATGCCCCAGCCGGCCGACGATATGTAATCGACGCCGCCGAGATCGACGATAATTCTATATTTCTCCCGATCCAGTAGTGAATTCATGACTTTCTCCAGTTCGGTGGCGGTTATGGTGTCGATAACACCGTCAACCCGAACCACGGAGACTGCTGAAGCAGCTCCTGAGCTATCCAGGGATATCTTTATATCACTCATTACGCTTTAGACCTCGCACTCTCTCAAGGACTTCCTTAGCCAGATTGAAGTAGTCGTAAGCCCCGTATGAATAGGGGGCATATTCGAAAATGGTCTTCTGATACCACTGCGACCTTTTAATCTGAGCGTTAGTCCTGATTTCCGTTTTTAAGACCAAACTGCCATATTTGCTGCGAAGGCTCTCCAGAGCCAGCCGCGAGACAACCGTCCTCCTATCGTAAAATGTCGGCAGAACGCCAAGAATCTCAACATAACCGTTTCCCCCGTTGTTCACCTCGCCCGTTATCTCAAGGGTTGTCTTGACCCCCTCCAGTGAAAAATAATCTAAGGAAGAAGGGATCAATAGGTAGTCGGCAAACCCTAATGCGTTCAAATTTATGATATTTATCGAGGGAGAGCAATCTAATATTACCCAATCGCATCCGGAGAGACGTCGAAGTGCATTTCTCAATATCTTATAGCGGTCGCTGCGGGAGGCCATCATAATCTCAAGATCTGTAAGCCGCTTTTTCCCGGACGGGATAAGATACAGCTCGGGCCTGATCTTGTATATATCCGCCCGTCCTTCGATCATGAGGTCCACAAGCCCTTTATCAGATCTGACTCCGAACGCCGACGTAGCCGATCCCTGAGGATCGCAGTCGATAATAAGAACCCTCTGTCCTGAAAGCGCCAGGCCATGCCCCAGATTTATGGCGGTGGTCGTTTTCCCCGTCCCGCCTTTGGAAGTCAGCACCGCCAGCTTAATCATTTCTTATTGAATTTCTCGTGAAGTTTCCTGCCATATTTTTCCCAGTCGATGTTTTCCTTTTTCGAATCGTCGTTTTCGATATGGGAGGCAGCATCGGACACGTCGATGGGAGTCGAATCATTGTTGAAGGTGGGAACCTCGAAATCATCGGCGGGGGCACCCGATTCTGTTTTTTCTGAGCGGGCAGCGACATCATCGCTGTCCGGGTTATCCGATAGAACCTCAGCGCGGTCGGGTTGTGATTTGAGAGAATCCTGCGATGTCTTGTCGGCCTCGGCTTTTTTTATCTGCGCCATCCTGAGTATCATCTTCTCAAAAAGCATGGCGATGTCCTCTCCACCGCTCAGCTTGCCGAGTTCGGCGGCGATTTCTCCGTAGAGGCCGGTGTCCCCCAGTGCCGGTTCCAGATCCTGCAGTTTTTGCAGGATATCCGCAGCCGGTCGTTTCGTTCCTATTTCTTTCTCCCCGATGCTTTTCTTTATATCTTCGAGGTAGGCTTCCCGATCGAATTCTTTCTTCTTCATCCTGTCCCGGAGAATTTCTTTATCCAATTCCGCCCGCATCTCGGCGGTGAGGCTCCCCACTCTGCTTACATACTCAAGACGCAGCTTCTTGGTATTGAGCCGCATCCGCACCAACTCCTCATAGATTCCTCTATATTCGATCTCCCTGAAATTCCTTCTTGCGAGTTCATCTATAATGCGCTTGGCGCCATATTCAGGGTTCTCGCGAACGATATTTAAGATCTCCTTGCGGACCTCATAAGGTATCTGTTTCATCACCGATTCGGCACGAAGCTTCTTATTAAGCAATCCAGCGTCGCCCAATCTCTGCCAGCGACGGCGATATTTGTAGAAAGTCGAAGTCGATACGTTCATCTGTCTGCAGGCTTCATCTACAGGAACTCCCTCATGCTCGACCATCTCGATAAGCCGCTTCCTCTTTTCAAATATCAACTCATCGAGCATAATTTTTTCTTTGATGACCACCAGGGTGATATCATCATTTTGAGGGGCACCGGCGGTAAACCTATTTATATCATCATCGAGTTTCCTGGTGAACTCCTCCGGGGAAACCTCGGAGTTCTTCTTTATAAATTCGATCAGCCTGTCGTTTCCATATTGAGCGCCCACCTTATTCATGGCCTCGGTGATGCCATCGGTATAGACAACCAGCATGTCATCTTTTTTTAGTTTTACCTTATCAGCCTGAAGCGATTTCTCGAAAGTAACGCCCTCCGGCAAACTGATTCCGAGAGGCATGCCTCTCGTATTTAAGAAATAGCAGGCATCGGAGTCTTTTCTATACAGGATCATCGGGTTATGTCCGGCGGAGGCATAGGAAATGGTCCTGTTTTGGGAGTCAAGAGTTATGAGAAATATGGTGATAAACATCCCCTTCTTGACATCATCTGCAACGAAGTGATTGACACTGCTCAGGATGTTGGTGGGAGAGAAGTTTCCTCTGGATTCGAGGCGCAGAGCGGTGCGGATCATGGTCATAACCAGCGAACCGGGAACACCCTTACCGGAAACGTCGGCTACTATGATCCCGAGCGTATCACCGTCGATTTGAACGAAATCGAAATAATCGCCGCCGACGTCTTTCGCCGCCCGGTATATCGTGGCAATGTCATATCCCTCGATCTCGGGAAACCGTCGGGGCAAAAGCGCATGCTGAATTTCCTGGGCGACCTGCATCTCTTTCTGGAGCCGTTCCTGCTCAACCACGTTCTCCTGGGCTTTTTTGAATTTCAAGGTGATCTCGTTGAAAGCTCTGGCGATCTCCGAGAACTCGTCGGTGCCCTCCACGGGCAGGGTGCGATCGAGGTTGCCGTCACCGATGCGCAGAACACCCTCGGTGAGCTTTTGTATAGGCTTCACGAAGTAGTTCGAGAGCAAAAACACAGCTATAAATCCGATGAAAAGCCCCGCCACGGCTATCAGGAAAAGTCCCCTTCTGGCTTGCGAGACTTCCGCTTTCAACGGCGCCTCCTTCAAGCCGAAATAGACATATCCGACTATACTGTTGTTGAGCCTCACTGCCATTTTGTAATGGAAATTTCGCCGGCCGATGGAATCTTCCACTGCCAGATCGATGTTATAATATGACTCTGTCAGGGGCACATATTCCGAAAGAAAATTCCTGGGATTTTTTGGATCGGCCATAATAACATTCGCCGTATCCGTTATAACTATATATGAAAACCTATCGCCGTAGGCCGAAAGCCAGCCGGAGGCCGACCTGGACAGATCGAGATCTCTTAAGACTATTTTGTCACCGATATCGGAAACGAACGAATCCATAACATCGGAAGCCCCCCGGAAAAACCTGGCATAAGCGCCCTCCGATGCCCGATTATCAAAATACAAGAATACGCTGGCCACAATGGCGAATACCACCAGTGAAGCCCAGAGAGCGAATTTAACCCTGATCGAAATCCCGCGAGGCCGGACAGTTCTGATCATAGTCTTATCGGCGCGTTTTTCCAACCGCAGCTCGTTCTCGCCATCGCGCGAATAATATTCCACAGAATCCATCATTTTGCGGATCAGATAGAGGCCCAATCCGCCCTTGCGGCCGGTTTTTATATAGCGACCGAGATCCGGGGTTTCCGAATGATCGTAATCGAATCGGCGGCCCTTATCGAAAATGGAAAAAACGACCCGTCCAGGATGGAGTGCGATCTTAATTCTGAGCGTACCGGGGCCATACAGATACGCATGACGGATCACATTGGTACAGGCCTCTTCGATGGCCAGAAGGACGCTGTTTATATCCTTTGCGGAAAGGTCCGACTCGGACAGTACATTCTGGATGCTTTTGCGGATATCCTCGAGCTGTCCCTCATCCGCGGGAAAGCTCATAAAAATCTCTTTTTGCGGCTTCTTCGCCATAGCCTATACCGACCCCTTCTATTACTAATTCTAAGGCGAACTCCAGCTCAAGTAAAGTCTAATCTTGCGAGGTTTCGCCTTCGGCGGCCAGCCTCTGCTCGGCCTGACTTATGCTCTTTTCCAACTCCGGGTTATTCGGATAAAACTCTCGCAAGCTCTGCCAGGAACCGAGCGCCTTTTCGTAGTCGCTGGTCTGATAGCTTTCGAGGCCGGAAAGGTAAATTCTCCAGTGATCGGGAGATGACTTTATATCTTCGAGCGTTGTAAGCGGGGCCGATTTAGCTCGAGCTTCTTTCAACAGCGATGCAATGGTCTTATCCTGCGGTTTAAAATTCGCTGCCTGTTTCAGATGGCTAACCGCCTCGGCATACCTGCCATTTTCAATGGCGGCCAGCGCTGCAGTAACCAGATTGCCGACCTTCAGCTCATCCTTGAGTGCGCTGATGGAATTGGACGCCACTGTATCCGTCGGATCGAGCGCCAGCAGGTGATTCCAGGCTGCAATCGCATTGACATAATCACCCTCTTCCTGATAAGCTCTGGCGGTATTTCTCCTGTTCTCAATTTCCTCTCGACGGGTTTCTCGGGCTGTCCCGAGAAGATCAATGATTGTCTGGTTTTCCGGATCGATCTCCAATAGCAGATCATATTTCGATATGGCTTCATTCAAACGCCCCTGGCGGAAATCATCGAGGGCAGATTCAATCCTGCCGGCGATCAGATCTTTTCTCTTTTTGTCGCCGGCGTCCGCCACCGCCTGATCGATGATACGGGTCATCATACTTTCCGCCCTGGTCTGAGCCTCGACAGAACCGGTATCCAGAGCCAACGCCCTCTGATAATAACCCAGGGCTTCATGGTATTGTCCCTGTTCCTTCAGGCTATCTGCGACGGCTATAAAGGTCTTAGATTCATTCTCTCGCTCCGATTCGAGCGATTCTTCCCATTTTTCCTTTTCCTCATGGATAATCCGCGCTCTGTTTTCCTCACGGGCCTGCGCCACGGACTTTCCAAATGCAAAAGCAGCAGATATCCGGTGGCTGCCGCCGAAATATTCGATATCCTCAAAGGCATAATCCAGCCTGACAAAGTTATATAATAATCCCGCTCCGAACGTGGGCCGCCCGTCATCGTAACCCAGGCGGATTGAAAACTGCCGATAGAAAACCGCCTCCAGACCGGCGCGGATCTTGACGCTTCTACCCAGCGTCTTCTCGAGATCGAGTGAAACCGTGGATCCGACATCTTTAAATATCCTGTTCTGCGATGATATTCCGAATCTCGTAATTGTCTGATATTCATCTTTGACCGAGATTAGCTTTACGCCTGGCTTTATCAGGTCGTTAAACGCCGCGCCCACGGTTACCCCCCGGGCGAAGGCCGGTCGGTACTGAAATCCCAGATCGGCGCCGAACCCCGATCCGGAAACATTGCCTATATCAACCATGATAGCCTTCAGTGTCAGTCCTCCGGAAAGGCCGAAACCGACATCACGTGCGAAGCTCAATCCATATTGTGATTCGGACGATGAGAATTCGTCGATAAGGCGATTGAACTCGTCCCTGCGCTCGATACCGTCTGCAGCGACCCTGCCTGCCGAAAGTGAGAAGACCCCTATTCCTCCAAGAGGATGAGATAGCCCGAGACATTCGTAATTGGTATCCAGAAAAAGCGAAGTATGAAATGCCATGACCTCCGTTTTATCTATGGATGCCGTGGCGCCGGGATTCCAGAAAGGAGCCGAGGCGTCACCCGAGAGCGAGACGAAAGCCCGCCCCATGCCCATCCCCCGCGCTCCCGCACCCAGCGAGAAAAGCGATTCCCGCCCGGCGTCGCCCCCCGAGAGGGCGATGGAACCCGAAAACAGCAGGACAATGGCAACGCCAAAGGCTACTTTACGACAGCGATTTTGAATCGTTCCTCCTCGCCTGTGGACTTATTCTTGATGATACAGATATATACGCCCGACCTGATTTCGGAACCGGTATCGTTGATGGCGTTCCATTGTAAAGCCGTCTGGCCGGTATGCAGTCCGGCGCGTCCCAGCGAAGCCGTGGCCGAAATCTCCTTTGACCAAACCAACTCGCCTAAGAGAGTGAAAATCTTTATTTCGAGATCCGCGTCGGCGGCAAGATAGTATCCTATTT
>CBEWDL010000095.1:0-12785 GCA_965555375.1 uncultured bacterium | reverse complement strand
ACCCGAACCCTGAGCAACCGAATCGGAAATATCGTTAATACCGGCGGCACAACCACAGACATAAACACCCTCTTTCGCCGTATGGAGCGGTGAGCCGTATTTCATCTCGATTTCGAAAAAGCCGTTCTCGTCGAGGTCGATGCCGAGAACATCGGCCAACTCTCTATTCGCTTCGGCAGCCACCGCACCCGCCGACAGGATAGCCATATCGACGCTGAAGGCGTTTACCTCGCCGGTTTCGCCGTTCTCGACATAAACGATCAGATTCTTTGTCTCCGGGTCTTCCATTATTTTAGAAGGCCGGCCGCGAACATACCTCAGATCGGGCATATCGAGAGATCGTTGATAAAATTCCTCGAAACCCTTACCGGAAGCTCGCAGGTCGATATAGAATACTGTTATCTCCTCGATTCCGGGCTCGTGTTGCTTCAGGAGCATTGCGTCTTTGACGGCATTCATGCAGCAGAAGCGCGAGCAATACTGACATCCCGCTTCCCCTCCCTCTCCTCTGGAACCGACGCACTGGATAAAGGCGATTCTTTTAGGAGGCTTGCGGTCGGATGGTTTGATTATATGCCCCTGCGTGGGGCCTGATGCGTTCAATACTCTTTCCAGCTCCATGTTGGTCAGGACGTTATCATAAAGCCGATAGCCGTAACTGGGGATGGCCGAAGCATCATAGACATTAAAACCGGTAGCCACTATGACCGCACCCAGATCCAGCGCGATCTCCTCCCCGACATCATCGAAATTGATGGCATTGCGGTCGCAGCTATTGACGCAGTTATTGCAGACCAAAAAATCGCCGTTAAGGCAGCTATTTCTGTCGATAATATAGGTATTGGGAACGGCTTGAGAAAAAGGTGAATAAATCGCCTTGCGAGCACCCATTCCCACCTCGAACTCGTTGGGGACCGCCACCGGGCAATCATCGGTACACTGGCCGCATCCGGTGCATAAATCCTCGCTGACATAACGAGGATTCCTTCTGATCACGGCCCGAAAGTTCCCGGCGCGGCCGTCAAGCCGAATCAATTCCGAATTGGTCAGAACTTCGATATTGGGATGCCGACCGGCATCCATCATCCGGGGTCCCAGTATTCATATGGAGCAGTCCATGGTGGGGAAGGTCTTATCGAGCTGGGCCATCCTTCCGCCCAATGACGGAGATTTCTCAACAAGATACACCTTCACCCGGGAGGCGGCCAGATCGAGCGCCGCCTGAATCCCGGTGATACCGCCGCCGACTACCAGAACACCCTTTTCTCTTATACCCTGCGAGGGCATGACCTCGTCCTTTCGATGCAATGCCTTGCTTCTTTTGATTAACCCGCGCTGGCGTCCACTCTGGCCTTATCGGCAAACTCCCGGCCGTACTCGTATCCCTTGTCGAAAGCCTTAAGGTTTAACTCCTCAGTCCCGGTCGGCACAGAGCTTTCAACGGCTTTTCGTAATGCCTCCGGAGGCATCAGGCTTGTTACGGCCGCGAAGAATCCCAGCATCACGATATTCAAAACGATTTTCCGTCCCAGCTCCTCGGCGAAACGGGTGGCGGGTACACCGTAAGTCTTAACCTTCGGCCCGTGTTTTTCCAGTTTGACTAATTCTTTTTCATAAACAATGATACAATCATCGGACAGGTTGTCTTTATGAGTCATGTAACCATCATTGGACAGGGCCATGAGAATATTGGGTGATGTAACATACGGGTATAACACCCGGCTATCGGAAACTACAACCTGGGCACTGCAGGCCGAACCGCGAGCCTCGGGCCCGAAACTCTGGGTAAGCGTGGCATGCTGATCGTTAAAAATCGCGGCGGCCTTACCTATGATATAGCCGCAGAGAATTACCCCCTGTCCTCCGAAGCCGGTAATTCTGATTTCAGATGTTGCCATTGCCGCCTCCGTAGGGCTTGAATTTATCGCCAAATGCTTTCTTGTTTCCGTCGTTTAGACAGTCGATATAAGTCGGTTTTTCGATATCCAGGAACTTGCCGACAACGATACTCGATTGATAATCGATGTCAACTTCTCTGGGATCAGCCCCGTGCTTGATTTTGCTGTTATCGTGGTAAAACTTCATCAAATCAAGGCCGTCCCCAAGTTTATTCAACCGCGCGTAAAGAGTCGAGCAGGGAGCGATAACCTCCACAAACGAGAAACCCTTTTTGCTGACCGCCTCCTTGAAGGCCGTGGTAAGGCGACGGATGTGTAACGCAGTCCATCGGGCCACGTAAGTCGCCCCCGATGAGGCCGCCAAAAGCGGCAGGTTGAATGGATGCTCGTAGCAACCATAAGGCGACGTGGCCGTGCGGGCGGTGATAGGAGTGGTCGGCGCGACCTGGCCGCCGGTCATGGCATATATGAAATTATTGACGCATATCACAGTGATGTCGACATTTCGTCTGGCCGTATGTATAAAGTGGTTGCCGCCGATCGATATCAAATCCCCGTCCCCGGACAAAACGATAACCTTCATATCGGGCCTCGCGATATGCAGGCCAAGGGCAAAGGGAATCGCGCGGCCATGAGTCGTATGAAACGAGTCAAGTTTCATGTATCCGGCTACTCGGCCGGTGCAGCCTATCCCGGAGACCACGGCGACGTTATCCAGGTCGATCTCAAGCTGTTGAAGCGCAACTGACAGGGCCGTTACCGTAGTCCCCAGCCCGCAGGTCGGACACCATATATGCGGTATACGGTCCATCCTGAGAAGCTTTTCTAAGGGATGTTCTTCTTTGGGCTGAATCCCGGTTTCAGTTATTTTCGTGCTCATTTTATGGCTTCCTTTATAGTCTCATAAATATCGTCCGCGTTATGCACCGTGCCGCCGGCATGCCCCACAAGGTAATTGCGACATTTCCCTTCGGCGCAACGCTCCATCTCACAATACACCTGGCCATAGTTCATCTCCACCATTATCAATGCCTTGACTTTGCCGGCCAGCTCCCGGACTCGCTTTTCAGGAAAAGGCCAGACGGTGACCATCTTTATCTGTCCTACTTTTATGCCGGCTTTTCTTGCTCTGGTAATGGCGGGCTGCATTACTCTGGATGATATACCGTAAGCCATAACAATAACCTCGGCACCGTCAACATCCTGCTCCTCGAGCCAGATTATCTCATCGGCATGCTTTTTGATTTTGTCGATGAGATGCCGGACGTTTTTCTCCTGGGCTTCGGCGTTTATAACAGGATAGCCTCTATAATCGTGCGTCAGACCGGTGACATGAAATTTGTATCCTTTTCCGACTGGTAACATGGGCGCGATTCCGTCCCCGTTGTCCTCGAAAGGCCAGGCTTCGCCCGGTTTTTTTTCGGTATAGCGTCGCTCAAACAGCTCGATCTCCTCGGCAGGAGGTATGACTACCTTTTCGGTCATATGCCCGACGCACTCATCGGTCATAACCAATACCGGCATGCGGTATTTCTCAGAAAGGTTAAAGGCGTGGATAACCATCTCGAACGATTCCTGGGGCGAATCCGGCGCCAAGGCGATCACCTCGTAATCGCCATGTGAGCCCCAGCGGGCCTGCATCATATCGGCCTGACCCGGCAGGGTGGGCAGGCCGGTGGAGGGGCCGCCGCGCTGAACGTTTACCAATACGCACGGGATTTCCAGCATCATTCCCAGTCCGAAATTCTCCATCATCAGGGAAAACCCCGGGCCGGAAGTACAGGACATAGATTTCACGCCGCCCGATGATGCTCCCAATATCGCCGCCATGCTGGCCAGCTCATCCTCCATCTGGATAAAAACACCGCCGATCAAAGGAAATCGTCGTGAGACTCTTTCGGCGATCTCGGTCGACGGCGTTATGGGATAGCCCGCAAAAAACTTACAGCCGGCAGCAATACCGCCCTCGGCGCTGGCATGATTGCCATCGAGATAATGCGAGCCGGTGAGAACATTTCTGGGATCAGCTTTCATTTGACCATCTCCTTGTCCTCATCTTCGATCAGAACACAATAAATGGCGAAATCAGGGCAAAGCATCTGGCAAAGATCGCAATTAACACAGTTCTCGGGTTTGACAGCTACCGGGGGGTGGTACCCTTTAGAATTAAACTCATCAGAAAGCACCAGAACATCCTTGGGGCAATATTCCACACAGAAACCGCACCCCTTGCAACGCTCCTTGATAATATGAAGTTCACCCCTTGGTATTTTGAGCTTGTCGAGATCTAACGGGGTTCTCCAGTATTTCATAGAACTCTCCGCTCTTACCATTTCTGGGAAATTGTTTTAATCAAAATCATCACCACTATCATGTTTGTGAATTCTTTCTCAAAATGCCTAAGAGTTTTTTCAATCGGTAACCAGGTCGTCGCATCTATGAGATTTTTTATCTATCAAAAGGCCTTTGATCAAACTCACAACCCTTGTTGCACAAATACAATACTACATTCCCGCTGGCAATTTAATAAAATCAATAAATTATGTCCATAGAAAAATAGGGGAAATCGTTTAATAAGAGAAATGTAGACCTACAGATGAGATTTGATGGCTTCAAATTTTCATGCCTCAGGATGGAAGCCACCGGCGGCATCCTGAGGGCTCACTATTCAACTTGTGGCACAGCCTCTACATACCCGGCTCTTTCTTCTTATGGCTGGCATACGTCCCGAGGCTGTGACATAAGTCTGTTTTTAGGCTAAAAATAGAAAGTAGATTTTAAAGAGAGATTGCTTCCCCCGCCTGCGGCGGGGTCGCAATGACATGGAAAAGTCGTCTTTGCGAGGAGTCCCGCCTTTAGTCGGGACGACGTGGCAATCTCACGGTCTTTTGGCACAGCCTCTCCCCGTGTCCCAACCTAACCGTCAGCGGACGAGGACATCCGCCGATTGCGAAACATCTTTTCGCCTACTTGGCTGATCCCTTTTTAGCCGTTGGATACAGACCTCGGTGGTTATATATTGATTTAATGTGGTCAACCATTCTGAATGAAGGTGCAGTGCAGGGATGTAGGTGATTCGGCAGAGTTGTCAGGAACCCTTTCCTGACAGCCTTAGTCCCGTCGGGAAGGGATTCCCGACGGCGCTTCTGAATGTGGTCAACCATCTTGAATGAAGGTGCAATGGACTGGATGTAGGTGATTGAAATGGCTTTTAGATATAACATAAGACTAAGCGGCGCCGGAGGGCATGGGCTCATCCAGGCCGCCAGGATAATAGCGGAGGCCGCCGCCATCTACGATAACAAAAACGCCGCCGAAAGCTGCTCGTATGGTCCGGAGGCCAGGGGGAGCGCCAGCCGCGCCGAGATAATCATCTCCGATGAGGCTATCGATTACCCCAGGGCCGAAGCCATTGATTTTTTGATGGCCCTGACACAGCAGGCTTACGATAAATACATAGAGGATCTCCAGCCGAATGGCACCGTCGTCGTGGACTCACATGTTAAAATCCCGGACGAGACTAAGGACTGGAAAGTTTACTCGATACCCTTTTTAGAAATTGCAGAAAGGGAATGCGGCAAACCCTCCATGGTCAATATCGTGGCCTTAGGTTTTTTCGCCAGGGTAAACGAGGTAGTCGACAAAAAATCTATCATGCAGGCGATCCTGGCCCGTATTCCGAAAAACTCCGAGGATATTTATATCAAGGCATACAACGCCGGCTTGGATGCTGCTACCTGATTGACAGGAGAAAAATCCCGGTCATTTTCCGAAACTGACCAATCTCTACGGAAATCTGAGGGCTAAATGAGATGAAAGACCAGTTAACACGCCTGACCGAAAGAACCTCTGCCTTAGGCAATTATCATCGTAAGTATCTCCACATCATTTCCGCCAATATCGAGGCCCTGACATCATCATTAGAGCAACAGGGAATGCGCGACAGGGTGCACCTCTGGGCCTACTCCACGGAAATCCCCGGCGAGATGGATACGGTTCTGGAGGCGGAATCGGACACCACGCAGAAATTAAATTTCCTCGGATGTTATTACGCCCTGCAGTTTCTGCATCTGAATCTGCGCATGGTGGATATCGTTAAACTCGAGTTAGCCGCCGCTCCGCAACGCTGGATTACCGGAAGAAAACTGATGCTCGAGGCGGGGCGGATGTTCCGTTACCTGACCAAATGCTACATGGAACGATTGCTTAAGATATTCCTCGATAACGAAAAAGCGCCGGAATTCGTTATGCTGGGCGTCGGCACCAGAGCCGACCAGGACGATATCGATCTCGGCATAGTCTACCGTCAATCGGAGGATTCTGAAATTCTCAATCGAGCCATTGGACGGATATCGGCCGAGATGTTGAAAAAGGCTACACGTCTCCATTTCCACATCTCGGAACATGTCGGCCAGAACAGCCTGGCCGCCACTATCGAGGAGTACGAGGATATACTCGCAAAAGGCATTTACGATTTTGTAATCGTTACAGAGATGCTGGGCGCGGCCACGATTCTGGGAAGCTATGAGCTTTTCGACGAGTTCAAGGTCAGGGTGACCAATCGATTCTTCTTCGATCCCGGTCTCAAGGAAAATCGTTATCATGAGGGCTATCTTCGGGGTATACTGGGTGAAATTCGTTCCCTTCTGACCCGCCCTAAGCCATCTGAAATTATCTACCCCAAAGACGACGGCTTGCGGCCGATGAAGAGCCTGCTATCGGCCCTCAAGCTTGTCTATGGCGTGGATAAAACCAACGCCTGGTATATTATCGATGAACTCAAATCAAAAAATCCTCAACGGGAGCCCCAGTACAACAATCTCGAACAGGCCTTGAGTTTCTTTGAATTGTTCCGCCATCTCTACCAGATAATGGTTGCCCAGGACGAGGATATCAGTCTAAGCGATCCCGGCATTGAAGCCATGGTGGCCAGGATCGCCGAGATGATCGGTTTTGAAAAGACGGGGGTGGTCTCGGCTGAGGATTTCATGCTGGTTAACTATTACGAATTTCTGGATAGGAGCAATGACGCCATCGAAGTCTTGATCGGCGATTTGAGAAAGCATCTCCGAAAAATAAGCGTATTCAATCCGATTTTTTCCGGAGAGATACACAAGAAACCGGGATTTAAGGGAAACCTGGCAATCGATTTTATCCGCGCCTCCGATTTCTTCAAGGGGATTACCTACTGGGACGACTTTCTGGAAGAACTGGCCGATAGAGACAGCCTTTTCTACAATGAATTTATTGAAAGTCTCAGCGTACTACCCGAAAGGCTGCGGCGCAAAGTCGGCTCAGGCTATATAAGCGGCGCCAAATACGACCCTGCCTCAGTCCTCAGATTTCTTGTGATTCTCGGGGAAAGGGCGAAGACCGATGAGGAGAAAAGCGTCTTCGATCTTATAAGCTGCCTCTTCATCGATGAACTGGATCTCCTCCGGGACGTTTCTGCCCTTTTGACGCATCTGATTTATGCCTACCCCGTGATGTTGAATAGCTTTCTGGCCCTTGTCGATAAAGATTGCCTGGCCAGATTTACGGAGCTTTCTCGCAATGAACCGCCCTTGCCGGAGCTGCAACACGTATACGGACAGCTTCCGGCATTATGTAATCTACACCTCCAGAGCAGTCAATTCTTCAAACGGCATTTTCACAGTATTCTGAATAAATACCCGATGTTTATCAAAAATCTCCATAATAACAGCAAACTAAAAGAGATCACCAGTGGCTTTTACAGCGACCTGACATCGCTTCCGTCTCTGACCGAACGTATCGAACAGCTCGGAGATTACTATGATCTGGAATTCGTACGGGTAAGCTTGCTGGCCATGTCGGGCGCTCCCTGCGAGCAGACCGATGCGGAGTTTATCGAGTTCACAGACAACTACACGCTCGCATTATATGAGCTCTGCCAGGAGGAGATACATCTGTCCCTGGGCTATTCCCTGTATACCCATGATCTTTTCGCGCTGTACGCCACCGGCGGTCATGCCCGCGAGCAGGGCTTCGATGACGACTACGATATGATTGTTATTCTCGATTCCTCGGACAGAGAGCAGATTGAATATTGCAACAAGATCGTGGGCAGGATGAACTCCGAGATACTGAAACGGGGGATTCTGCCGCATCATCGTTTCGCCGATCATTTCGGCAGCTATGTTATCAGCTTCGAACAACTGGCCAACCACCTCAAAAACCCCGGAGAGACTATTTTCGTAGATCAATCCCAGATATTGAGTTCGAGAATGCTGGTGGGCAGCAGAAAACTGGAAAATAAGCTCCAGGATGAGATTATCGGCTCGCTGATCTTCGCCCGCGCCCCGCGATACATCGAACAGATGAAAAATGAACTCGCGGCGCGTCATGCCGAAAAGGATGACAACCATCTCAGCGACATCAAAGAATGCCCGGGGGGGCTACGCGATATCGAAATGTTACTTCTGATATATGAAACCAAGCACAAGGTGCGCGATCCTTTATCCAGGAAGTTCCTGCTGAGGCTGGTGGAGATCGAGCCGGCCCATGCAAGGGAATTCAACCAGATTGGACAACATCTAAGCTTCATCAAGAAGCTTCGCGATACCTACCGCCTAAAGGTTGCCGCCCACAACGTCATCGAGCGGGAGCATCTCCAGCCGGTGGCCGAAAGCATGGGATATGGTGATACCACCGAGGCGGCCGAAAAGCTGTATGACGATTTTCTGAAACGCACGGCGGAAGCGGCCAGGGTTATTGAGAAGCTGGTGGAGGGTATAAAGATTTAGCCAGATTTTTCGCGTGTAATAATTCACTATGACTGCAGATTTCTATGACACCGCTGCCACGGCATCGAGTATGCGATCGACCTTGATCTTATGCAGATGAAGCCCGATCTCTTCGGGTTTTAAGCCCTGGGCCAGGCCCAATAGCTGGAAATAATAGATGACCGGCATTTCAAAGCGCTTATCGTATTTTCGATTCAAGATGATCTGTTTGACATCGAACTGATCGAAACAGGTCGGGCAGATCAGACCCATGCAGTCGGCGCCTTTAGCCTGTATCGCCTCCAGAATGTCAATTACCATCTGGTCTGGAATTGTATCGGTCATGCAGGCCTTGCCGCAGCACAGAAGCGTCCTATCGTGATGAACCGGCTCCACTCCGATCGCTTTCAAGAGGTTTTCGAGAATTGTCGGACGATCGGGGTCGTCCACCCTCATCACCCGCGACGGTTTCAAAAGATGACAACCGTAGTGGACGGCCGCCTTCAATCCCTCCAGGGGCCGAATAACGGTTTCGGCTACCCGGTCGATGCCGAAATCATCACGCAGCACTGTGACGGCGTGCCGGACATTGACCGAGCCTTTGTATTGCCTGCCGATTTTCTCCAGGCGCTTGTTGATTTTGGCTTTCAGCTCCGGGTCCTCTTTTAAAGCCAGATTAACCTCGGAAAGGGTGGCCGTGCAGCCCGAGCAGGTGGTGATAATATCATACCCCAGATCCTCGGCCAGCGATATGTTGCGGGCGGCAATGGCGTACCACTTCATTTTATCCCGTGCCTGGAAATAAATGGGGTCAGGGCAGCAGGTGAAACCGTCAACGTCCACCAGTTCCATACCGACCTTAGCCACAGTCTTGCGAACAGCCGACTCGAACTGCGGATATTTGGTGGCCATCATACAACCGAAAAACGGGATGTATTTTCCGGGGGATTCCTTCGGCATGCTATTCGGCCTCCAAAATTTCCTTCAAATCGTCAACCGGGAATTCTTTTAGCGGTGACAGGCCGAACTCCTGCCTGCGCCTTTCCACAAGCGATGATATCTTTGTCGTAATTCCGGTTGCCAGCACAGCGTTGTAAATATTACCGATGAGGGGAGGTGCCTTGCTCTCCCGCACGCAAAGATTTTTCAGCGCAATTATGACATCAACCGGACGGACATCCTGCGGACACCTCTCAGAGCAGGTATAACAATTGGTGCAATCCCAGATTTCCGAATCGGGCCGAACGAGCTCATCCTCGAAACCGAGAATGGCTTTAAGAAGAATCAGCCTGGGATTGAACTTTTCCGAATAGTTCCCCGCCGGGCAATCGGCCACGCAGGCGCCGCACTGATAACAATAGTTGTGCCTGAATCCCTCTGGTATTGTATTGAGCTTTTCCCGGAAGGCAAAGTTAATTTTGTGTCTTGCCGGTGCTTGCACTTGCTTATTGTCACCCACTGGCCACCCTGAACGTTGCAGTCGACAGGCAAGATGAATGGATCAAGGCAGAACCAACATTTATGCCTGACGTCCTTGATGGGCAATTTACTAAATTCTCGACTTAAGTCAACGGCTTTTCCGGAGAAAATGCAGCAGTCTTTTCAAATAAGAATCAAAATCCTCTAAGTAAGAATCCTTATTCCGGCGGATATGCCGGCTTGATAACATAAAAGCAGACTCAGAAAAAACGATCGATTTAAAAAATTGTTGGCTGGACTTTCCCGAAACAAGAATCCACTTTTCCAAATCGTTCTCGGCCTTCCTCCTGCCGCTGCAGATTCCGGCCATCAGCGAGAGAAAGGGTGTAATTGATATCGCGATTATTCGGCCCATTTCGCCCCCCTTTAGACTTTGCTATTCTCTTAACAGAGCTACCGTTCCTTTTATAGGCAGCGGAACCTCTCACATAAAAAAATTGCCCATCGACTGAAAATGCCGATGGGCAACCAAATTCACACAGCACCGAAGCGCCGTATTTAGCGGAGTCCCGCGCTCTTAATCGTCACAGTGACCCGGGCCGATATCTCCGTTGTTGTAATCATCGAGCTTGATATGCCATCTCGATACTTTGCCCTTATCAGCCTTGCTTAAAGTATCCCAATCATTCCAGTCGTTAACGGCCAGAAATTCATCGGCTCTGATAATGGTATTGCCGACCGCCGAACCATTGGCACCGTTTGCAATATTAAGCTTGGCGCCAAGCAACTGGGCATAGAGCTTGGTGATACCATTTGAGGGAACGCCATAAACATCCTGACTAAGGATGTCAACAGCAATCGCCGCTGTAGTAACCTGAATGCTCTTTGTCCCGCCCGCATCGCCAAGCCAGACCGGCAGCAATGCGGTTACCAGGTCAGGCTGAGGGCCGAAACCGGCATGGTTTTTCCAGAAGCCTATGGTTAGTGTGCATCCGTCCTGAGGAATCATATATAGACCGGCGTCCCAGGTGAGATCGGTTTCGCCGGGTTCGAGATTCGTGCAAGCCGCCATACCCGTGACCGGATCGGCGTCGCTATCCACGGCATCGTCGCCGCCCTGATCCTGCAGGGTGAAAGTATATCCCTCGGGCGGGATGAACTCGACATTATAGTCACCTGGAATCAGATCTGCAAAGAGATAATAGCCGTTGGCGTCGGTAAACGTCGTAGCCAGCAGATTGTTGAGGCAATCGTAAAGGTTAACCTGAACGTCCGGCACACCCCATTCGCCTGCATCCTGAATCCCATCAATGTTCTCGTCAAACCATACGAAGTCGCCGATGGCAGCGAGCTCACCAAAAGCGGGCAGCTCAAACCAGAACAGGCTCTGTTTTTCCAGATACATAAGACCTGAATAGAGATAGGGCGATGCTCCGTAATTTACATCTGGAGTGTTCCATCGGATATAAGTGTCGGCCACCTCGTCCATGGTTCCACGTTGAATGATAACGCACTCCGTGCCGGAACCGGTTGTGTAGCAGATTTCCAACATGGGTCGGAAGTCAACTATGGAACATTCGCTGCTGAGAAACTGCGTAAAGTCGGTCGTCCCCTGCTCCAGAAGTAAACCGTAGTTTTCATAGGTGCCGTCCAGCCAATCCTGGACCAATGCAGTCACATCAACCGAGTGCCAGCCAATGCCATCAGAAACAAACGATCCAACTACAGCCGGATCATAACTGCCGCCGAAGCTGTTCCAGGTGACAGTGTTCTCATCCCACGGAGCGGTTATCCTGTGGACATTTACCGTCTGGTTAGGCGCGTTGGATACGTCAACATAAAATGTGGCGGATTCAAATACAGCACCAGGGGGGATGTCGAACGCTGTAGTACCCAATAAATCAGGACTTGCAGCGCTCTGAGGCTCAATCGGATTTGGCCCATTCTGGCAACTCAACGCCAGTATTGCCAACACTAAAAATAGCACGGGCAATCTTGCCAACTTAAAACTCAACGTTCTCCTCCTTTCTTTAGAAGATTGTTTTGATTGTTCCCATAGGGATCTTTATCCCGGTGAAATCTTTTTACAATAATGTGAATTTTGTTGCATCATATTCTTATTACATAACCACAGGGTCCGATGCAAGTCAAAGAACTGCAAAAACATGTCGCGCCATACACCTTTTTGCATTATGCAAAATTGATGCCCGAGTCAGAGTTATAAAAGCTGGCCAGGGTATATCGTATAAGGTATCACGAGATCCGATGCAGTTTGTATCATGATATTGGTTACAGTTTATGGATGTATTCCTCGATTAAAAAAGGGGAGGAGATATGCTCAGGAGAGCCACGAGTATTGTGGACGTGCAGATCGAATTTAATGTAATTACCTTAACGGCAGGAGTCAATTCTTGGCTCGGATGCCGGGATCCCGGGATAAGTCATCGGACTGGTTACCGATAGCATGTCAAGCTGTTTTCTACCTTCATAGCAGCAGGCAGGCTTTTCATGGCTAGAGAATACCGAGGATGGGTAACTGAATATAAATATATTGTTAAAAAGGGGCACCATAAAAGGCTTGCAGAACTCAAAAAATACCCTATAATTTTCGGCTTAGGGTTTACAATATGTTTTGACGAGGCGGACTTGCATTTTTGCTGTGATTTTTGTTAAATCTGCAGGTAACAAAATTCTGATTTCCCCTATCCCTGAAACAGGTGAGGTT
>CBEWDL010000094.1:0-13268 GCA_965555375.1 uncultured bacterium | reverse complement strand
AATTATTCCCGCTATGGCAACCTCAACCTGGCCGAGGAGAAGCTGATGCGGCTTCTGGACATCTTCGAGTTCGCCTCCTGCACCGAGGTCCTGAAACTGTAACGGTCAGGCATACCTGACCGCTACTTGACCGCTCATTGAACGGCCGTTATCTTTATCGTAGGGACAGAACACTGTTCTGTTTTTGTGCGGTCAAGTCTCCGTACTTGACCGCTGAATGTGGCAGGTTCGGAGACCTGCCACCACATAAGCATAAAGGTGATATCTTTTGCATGTCGTGTGCGCAAAATACCAACGCCGACAGCGAATCGCTGGCCCACGCAATGCAATATTGTCTGCCAACGGCAAGTGTGTCAAGCCAAATCGAACGCCCCTGTGCCTAGAATCGCAGGTCGGATTTTAGGCGGCATCAAGGCGGATAAAACCCGGCAAATCAACCGCGCCTGGGATTTCTACCCTTGACATACCGCCCGCTTACCCCATAAATAATTAAGGCGGTAGCCCGTCTTCGCGTCGGACCTACCGCCTGAGCAACGGCCGAGGGAATTTTGCTGGCGTTACCCACGGCTGCGTTGTGCTCTAACCTATTTCGAAGGAGATCGCGGGCTACATTTTTCACCTCTGCTCTTTGAAAAAACTTTCGCCAAATAACCCGTCCGGAAACCAACGCTGTCTAACCGGCGTTTGGTTGAAAAGAACGACGCTAACTAATACTGGTCAATAGTATAAACCAGTATCGGTTAATGTCAAGGAAAAATTTATCTTTTTTTGAAAAAAATAAGTAAGATTATGCCACACAACAAGATAAACAGGGCCGAAGAAGCCCGAAAATTAGCCAATAATATAAGAAAGCTGATGGAGGGTCAAAAATTGAGTGGCTCAAGGTTAGCAAGTCGGGCCAAGATTGGAGTCAATACAATCAACGCTTTTCTTCGTGGCGAAACAAATCAGATCGAATGGCTTACCCTTTACCAAATTGCTATCGCGCTCGGGACCACCATCGATAGCCTGATCACCGGCACTAAAGTTGAGATCATCGACAACCCGGAGCATCGCGAGATACTAAAGTCAATGCCCCCGGAGGCGAAACTATTTTTCCGGTCAACCAAACGAATCCCCAAGGAAAACGTCAAGATCATCCTGGACTTGATAAAGTTAAGCATCAAGGAAATCGACCGGCCTCCCAAGAAAATAACAAAAGGGAAAAAGTAACCTTATATTTCGAATCCGTTATTTCCCGTTCGGCCACGTCGTAGTGAAACGTGACCTGACCGATCCTCTAATGTCGGGAGCCGCGTGCTCCCGACATGATATAGATGCCGGATCAAGTCCGGCATGACAGACAATCCCTATTATTAGCCGTCGACCTTCTCAATTCGTTCGGTCATACGACCCGTATGGAAGGCCGACCTACATGATTATCGAATAAGGGCGTTAATCCCTAAAAGAAATACCTCACACTGAGGGCCGCGTCCCAAATAAAATCCTTTTCGTGGCCGGCACACGTCCTCGTGTGCCCCCGACGGGCAGACCGGGAGGTCTGCCGCGCACAGTGACCCGGCCCCGCCAATAAAAACCTTGACACACTTGACCATATTCGCTTTGTTGTATTACCCCCCCGGGCCACGGCGGCCGGCCATTCCGGCCCGCCTGGATGATGAAAGATTGTAACGTTTGTTTTAATGGCCGTATTACGGGTATTAAACGGAGGGAAATGATGAGCGGAACGAAGAGAGTGAAGCCCTCGGGGTAGAGCGGCAAAAAAACGCATCCATGTCAAGCAGGTAAAGGCCTCTTCAGGTAGAGCGATATGGAATTATCCAAGCAAAGGGGAAAAAGCATAGCGCGGAGAAATATAATACCGTATCATAAGGACGGAATTTGAACGAAAAGGCGGCCCGGATAAAACTATTGAAAAAAGGATAACGAAAAATGAAGTTGAGACAATTTCAGTTATATAACTATAGGTCAATAAACGATAGTGGGCCCATCGAGGTTAGAGATAGAACGGCGCTTGTAGGCCGAAATGAGAGCGGCAAAACAAATGTCCTGCTTGCCCTGAAAAGCCTTAACCCTCCAGATGGTATGAAGGCACTCTCCTACGTCAAGGATTTTCCGAGAGATCGACGCAAGGATGAGTTTTCTGAGGACCTTCCTGTGGTAGAGACACTGTGGGACTTAAGCGATGAGGAAAAGACTGAATTATTAAGTGTACTTCCCAGGGCCAAGGAGGTCACGCAGGTTAGTGTTGGACGATACTACAAAGAGGACATTCGATGGATTCGTTTTGAAAACCTACCGAGACTTGTGCCCGACTCTGACGTCACTAAAACGGCCACCACCAAGATTAAGCAGTCAGTAAACGGCAGCTTAAAAGCGGTGGACGATCCTGATCACCATAAAGTGGTTTCAGAAGCATTAAACCTGCTTACTGCCAACGTTCTAAACGTTAAGGTAGGTGCAAGGAACTGGGCAGACAACGTTCTATCGGCAATAAAGAATTTTGAAGCTACGCTGGGGCAGATTAAATTTGTGGTCCCCGATCTTGCAGCTGAAAATATCGCCACTATCAAGAGCCAAGCGGAACAGATTCAAAAAGACGTATCCTCAGAACAGGAAGCGAGAGGCTGGGTTGTCAAAAGGCTAGCGACCTTCATATACCTACACGAGTACCCGGAGCTTCAAGGGCATCAAAATATCCCGGAGTATCTTCATCGAAAGCAAACAAATGAGTTATCGGAGGCGGATGAAAACTTCTCCAAATTGTGTAAAGTGGCCGGTCTTGATCCTGACGAATTGCATAGACTCTTGAAGGAAGATCATGAAACCCGCCAACAGTTAGTTAACCGCGCTGGTGCTGTAGTAACTAGGAAATTAAGAGAGTTGTGGACAGATAGGGAACTGACTATTCGATTTAACATCGACCAAGACCATTTCGATACCCTCGTATCCGATCCAAGCTCGTATTATCCAGTTGAGATCAATTTGAATGAAAGAAGCCGCGGTCTCAAATGGTTTTTCTCATTTTATATAACCTTTGCCGCCGACACAACAGGCGGCCCGGCAGAAGAGGCCATCCTATTGCTGGATGAACCCGGCTTGCATCTGCATGCAATCGCGCAACGCAATCTGCTAGACCACTTTGAAAGCGATTTTAAAAACACAATCATCTATACGACTCATTCGCCCTTCATGATACCGGTAGATGAGCTTCCGAGTGTAAGGACTCTTAACATCTCACAGGACCGAGGGACGACTGTCACAAATGATCCTACAGGCGACGATAGGACACTTTTCCCTATACAAGCAGCCTTGGGTTACGACATTACTCAATCTCTTTTCATCGGTAAGAACAATCTGGTCGTAGAAGGTGTATCAGACTACTGGTATTTGAGTTCAATGTCAGATTACTTGCAGGAGCAGGGTAAGACGGGTTTGCCTACGGATCTAGTTGTCACACCGGCGGGCGGTGCACCGAAAGTTTCATATATGGTTACTCTTCTGTCATCACAGAAGCTAAACGTTTTAGTCCTGCTCGATGCTGATCAACAAGGTTTTAGAGCCGGTGAGAATATCATTAAAGCTAAACTCATTCGCGATCAGAATGTGGTTTTTGTGAACGAAGCACTTGAAGCCGGGGCAACGCAGGAGGCAGACATAGAAGACCTGCTAGATGCGGATAAGTACGATCAGCTAGTCCTCCGTGCTTACGCGTCGGAATTGAAAGACAAAACTTTAAGGCTAAATGCAGACATTCCAAGAATCGTGAAAAGATACGAGCAGGCCTTTCAAGACCTTGGCCTGCAGTTTAACAAGATGAGACCAGCTAAGATATTCCTGAGAAGCATTGTCGACGAAGCTGAAAATATCGTGTCCGACCATTCTATCGGAGTATTCCAAAATCTTTTCGAAATTATCTCTGAGCGTCACAAGAAACAAAGAGCACGGCGTGCCGGGCCTTATGAGTGATCGCATTTCTGTTTAGGCATTTTTCTGGTCATCGTGGCACCCGCCAACAGCTACGTCTATCTGAGCTCGAATCCATCCTGCCCTTTTACTATACACGGGAAATAGGCATAGAAGGCCGCCGCCTTTACCACTTAAAATAGTAGTAGTGGTCAGGCATGCCTGACCACTACGATCGTTCATTGGGCCGTCACAATAAATCGTTACATGCGGTCATAAGGCCCTTCTAAAAAACGGCAGGCCGTGTTCATTTAATCCCCGACATTCCGACTAAGTATAATGAAAAGGTTTATAGTCCTGGATTTTTTTCGGGGGTGTGTTTTGACTGAATATCGTCCGGCACGGATGAAGGTAATGGTTGTGGTCGGCGCCCGGCCCAATTTCATGAAGGCGGCGCCGATAATCGAGCGGATGAAAAGATTCAGCGATTATCTCGATCCGATACTGGTGCATACCGGCCAGCATTATGACCGCGAGCTTTCCCAGCTTTTCTTCGATGAATTGAAAATGCCGAAACCGGATCTGCATCTGGGAGCCGGATCGGGCACTCATGCGGTACAGACGGCCAAAATCATGATGGAATTCGAGAAGGTGGTCCTGGAGAATACTCCCCATCTGGTTGTAGTGGTCGGCGATGTCAACTCCACGTTGGCCTGCGCTCTGGTGGCGGCCAAATGCAGGGTCCTCATAGCCCATATCGAGGCTGGCCTGCGCTCGTTCGATATGGGTATGCCGGAGGAGATAAATCGGATAATGACCGACAGGATCGCCGATTTCCATTTCGCCACCGAAAGCTCCGCCTGCCAGAACCTGATAAACGAGGGAGCCGACGAAAGCACGATATTCTTCGTGGGCAATGTCATGATAGATTCGCTTCTAAATCATATCAAGACTGCCCAGAGCCGGGGGATAACAAACCAACTCGGCCTCGAGATGAAAAATTATGCCCTCCTTACTCTTCACAGGCCGGAGAATGTCGATGATCCCAGGACGTTGAAGAAAATCCTCGGAGCCGTAAATAGTGTGGCTGAAAGAATACCCGTGATATTTCCATGCCATCCCCGAACGAGATTAAATATTGATAAATTCGAGCTATCCTCATATTTTGACGAAACGGGAATCCGGCTTGTCGAACCGGTCGGTTATCTCGATTTTCTGAAGCTGGAGTCCGAGGCCGCCATGGTGCTGACCGATTCCGGCGGTATTCAGGAGGAGACCACGGTGTTAAACGTTCCCTGCCTGACCTTTAGGAAAAGCACGGAGCGACCGGTGACGCTTGCCGAGGGGACCAACATCCTGGTTGGATTCTATCCGGAGAAGATAGTCGCCGCCGCCGAGAATATCTTAAACGGCAACGTCAAAACCGGAAATTTCCCCAAATACTGGGACGGCCAGGCGGCCGAGAGAATAGTGGACGTGTTTATGAATATCCGCAAGAGCTTGTTTGAGCCGGATTCCATCAAGGAAGGCACCGATAAGATCAAAACCGTCAGGGAGGCGATAGTCGCTGGAGGATAGCCAAAAATCCGTTGCCCTGGTCACGGGCGGTGCGGGCTTTATAGGCTCGCATCTCTGCGGGGCCTTACTCGACAGAGGATACGTTGTCCGCTGCTATGACGATCTTTCATACGGCTCGAAAGACAACATAAAATATATCGCCCAAAGAAGCGGTTTCTCATTTCACCATAACGACGTCTGCGATTCCGCCGCTCTTCATAAAGCGGTGAGCAGTGTTTCGGTAATCTTCCACCTGGCGGCCAGAAAAATCCCTCGCTATGGCGATGCTCTCTTGACCCTGAGAATCAACAACGACGGGACCAGAAACATTTTCGAGGCGGCCGAAAAGCACGTCTGCAAGGTGATCCTGGCGTCCACCTCCGATGTTTACGGCAAAGGGAGTCCGCCTTTCAAGGAAACCGATGATCTACTTATAGGGCCGTCGGACAGCAGGCGCTGGAGCTATGCGGTCAGCAAAGTTTTCGACGAGCATCTCGCCCTAGCTTATCATGTCGAAAAGGATCTCCCGGTGGTCATCCTGAGGTTCTTCGGCACCTACGGGCCGCGGCATCACCGTTCCTGGTGGGGAGGGCCGCAGGCGGTCTTTATCGACCAGGTTCTGGACGATGCGGAAATCACCATCCACGGCGACGGCTCCCAGACCCGGTCGTTCACTTATATCGATGATCTCATTTCAGGCATTATGGCCGCGGCGGAGTCGGAAAAGGCGGTCGGAGAAATAATTAATCTTGGTTCGGATGAGGAGGTAAGTATCCTGCAACTGGCACAGACTATTAACGATCTCATCCGCCCCGGCCAGGCTCCGAAGATCAAGTTTGTCCCTTACGAGAGTTTTGGCGGCAAATATGAGGATGTCAGACGCCGCATCCCGGATCTCTCCAAGGCGGAAAAGATCCTGGGCTACCGCTGGCGGACGAAGCTCATCGACGGTCTTAAAAAAACCATAGAATGGCAGAGACGGCAACGGAAATGATTCGGGTAAGTCCAATTCCCGTCATAAATTCCTTTTTGGATATAGCTGCATAATCTCAATCGCGACATAAGCGAGCTCCTCGTCGAGATACGGTTTTTATGATACAGGATTGTATTATCCATATTCCCCTTACCAGGATCCTCATCGAATCTAAAAAATGTGCTCTTGCTCTTGATAAATGTTGACGCGGCCCGATCAAAAACCTTATATAAGGCTTTTTTGGAATTGGGCGAAAAACCAGACTTCAAGGAGAATAAACATGATAAGCATCGCTGATCCGGATACCGCGTTGGAACTTATCGATGAAAAAGGCATCAAATATGTTCGCCTGTGGTTTACCGATGTTCTCGGGGTATTGCGAGGCATGACTATTACCCGCTCCGAGATCGAGGATGTATTCGTCAACGGCCAGGGGTTCGACGGGTCCTCGATCGAGGGATTTGTCAGGATCGAGGAATCGGATCTCATGGCGCATCCGGACCTTTCGACATTTACCATCTTTCCCGGGGCGGTAAATTCCGAGAAGATAGCCTCCGTGTTTTGCGATATCAAGACCCCGCACGGCGAACCGTACGAGGGAGATCCTCGATATATACTCAGGCGGATGCTGGAGCGGCTTGCTGCCGAGGGATATACCGCATATATGGGGCCCGAGATTGAATATTTCTATTTCAAAAGCTCCGCCGCTCCGGAAATAATGGATCGCGGCGGATACTTCGAGTTCTCCACGGTCGAGGAGACCACCAATCTGAGAAAATCTGCCGTCGGGGCTCTGGAGGATATCGGAATCCCGGTCGAATGTTCTCATCACGAGGTTGCCCCCAGCCAGCACGAGATCGATTTGAAGTATCAGGAAGCCCTCAAGATGGCTGATTTCGCCATGTTGTACCGGCTGGTGGTGAAGGAGAAGGCCTTATCGAGGGGATACTACGCCACCTTCATGCCCAAACCTATTTTCGGGATCAATGGTTCAGGGATGCATACGCATCAGTCGCTGTTTAAGGACGGCAAGAACACTTTCTTCGACGCTTCCGATCCCTACCACCTTTCGGATACGGCCAGGAAATATATTGCCGGGCTTTTGGTGCATGTAAAAGAGCTCTGCCTGGTCACCAATCAGTGGGTGAACTCATACAAGAGGCTGGTTCCGGATTATGAGGCTCCCTGCTACATATCCTGGGGCCAGCGCAACCGCTCATCACTGGTGCGCGTTCCGATGTATAAGCTCGGCAGAGAGAATGCTACCAGGGTTGAACTTCGCAACCCCGATCCGGCCTGCAATCCTTACCTGGCATTTGCGGTCATGCTCGCCGCCGGTTACGAAGGAATAAAAAAGGGTTATCCTCTGCCGGAGCCGGTGGAAGAAAACATATTCGAGATGGACGCCAGGAAGCTCAAAAGAAAACGGATCGATACGCTGCCGGCATCTCTGCTGCAGGCGCTTTCAGAATTCAAGAAATCGAAGCTGATGAAAGAAGTGCTCGGCGATCATGTTTTCAATGCACTCGTAGGCAACAAGACGGTGGAGTGGGATCGCTTCAGGATGGCGGTGACCGATTTCGAGATTAAGAATTATCTGCCGGTTTTGTGATAGGTATCAATAGCCTGTAGGGGCGAATTACAACTCGCCCTTACGATCTTAAATGCGCCGTCAGGTCACCTGACCGTATAGAAAATACCTAAATCCTATTCCCCCGGATTCAGCCGCCTGTGAGAATCCTATGTCCGGCGGCTGAGGAAAGGATGAGGAAAACGATGACATACTTGACGATGCGCAAATTAAGTATTATATTAAATTAGAATTGATTTGGCGGGGCCAAATATGGCCTAAAACCGGATCTTCAACATAATTAATGTGGTTAATGTGGTCGTCTCTAAATAACATCATTGTAGAAATGCTCATTCCGAATATAAATTGAACATCCATTACAAACAATGACTATGTACTGATTTTAAAGACTCGGGAAAGGGATTGAATGCACGAAAAAAGATCCATAATGATCATTTCCCTTATTCTAATCTTCTGTATAAGCACCATTATACATCCGGAGCCTGCGCCCCCCTTTCCGATCAAATTGACCCAGCCCGACGGAACTAAATTTATGGCGAGACTTCAGGGGGATGAATATTACCTTCATATAGAAACCATAGAAGGCTTCACAATTATCAAAGAAGCAGGCAACTGGTATTACGTCAAGGGTACGATAGATGGAGATATAACGTCAACCGGCCTATTGGCAGGCATAGACAACCCCTCAACGATAGGTCTCACCAAACATATAAAACGCTCTCAAGAATTGATCCATCAAAAAAGAGAAAGTCGTCTGAAGGGCGGTATCGAAACCAGGTCCCGACCTCTGGATCGGACTAAAGAGAATTTCGAAAAGCCCTTAACTATCTTGGCGGATTTTGACCCGAGCCCGTATCAACATTTATATACAAGGGCCCAGTTCTATTTTCTTCTTTTCTCAGAAGATATTTACCCTACCGGAAGTATGAAAGAATATTACCAAGAAGTTTCTTATGGGAATTTCTCGTTCAGTGCCGGGATTGATGACATTACTGACTGGACACTGGCACCCCACCCGTACGATTACTATTGTAACGGGCAGTCCGGAATGGGAGACTGGCCGCAAAACAGTCAGGGATTGTTGGTGGACCTGGCAATAAAGCTGGATCGGATCGTTGATTTTTCCCGGTATGATACCGACCATGATGGTTACGTGGATGCAATCACGATCATCGTAGAGGGGGGGATGGATGGTTCGGGAGACACATTCCTTGCCCACGCGTGGCGTCTGAACAACCACAGAATACAGTTGGATGACGTGTGGATAGACATGTTTAATCTTGTATATGAGCAATTAAATGGACAGCTTCGTCCCATCGGCACATTCTGCCACGAATATGGACATATCCTGGGGTTACCGGATCTCTACGATAAAGATCGTTCATCCGCCGGGATCGGATATTGGGGATTGATGGCATACGGTGGCTGGAATACCCAGACAAGGCCGGCCCATCTCTCCGCCTGGTCGAAGGCGCTTTTAGGGTGGGTGAGCCCGAGAAATGTAACGGAAAACGTCCGGGGTCAAGATATCCTGAATGTCGAGCAAAATCCGGAGGTTTACAGGCTCTGGACAAACGGCGATACTGGTGATGAGTACTTCCTAATTGAAAACAGACAGCTCATAGGCTTTGATGAAAATATCTTTGGTTCCGGGCTTCTGATCTGGCATATCGACGATAGTCAGGGCAATAACAATGATGAGACGCATAAAAAAGTTGATCTGGAGGAAGCCGACGGGGAAGACGATCTGGATTATCACAACAATAAGGGCGATGCCGGAGATCCATTCCCGGGTATTGGCGGCCTTAGAAACCCAAATCATTCTTTCAGTAGATTGACTTACCCGAACAGCAACGCTTATGACGGGGGTCTAACTCAGGTAACTGTGACTCAAATTAGCCAAAGCGGAGATCCTATGACCGCCGACCTATTGGTTATAGACTCCGAACAAATCCCCACCCTCTCTGAATGGGGGATGATTATTCTGGCGTTACTGATGTTAGCGATCGGGACGGTTGCGGTTGTGAGGAGGAGAAAAGTTGTTTTGAACAGGAGAGTTGAAGAGTAGCGGTGACCAATTTCGAGATTAAGAATTATCTGCCCGTTTTGTGATAGGCGCTACTATCTTGTAGAGGCGAATCAAAATCTATATACGTCCATAAGCGCGATCGCGGGACGTGTCTGCAAAAGCCGTTACTAATTATATTGTAATAACCTGCTATGGCTGGATCTGTTGACGCGTTGGCTGGAAAAAACAGCTTGACATTTTTATAGAATTGATTATCCATATCAATAGATATGTGTAATTTTCTTCTGTGATACGCAATCAGAAATAATAGCCCGTAGGGAGAATGTAATGAGAAACGTTTCAATTTTATTGCTGGCAATGGTATGCCTGTTAGTCGCCGATTTGGATTCGGCCGGGGCCCAGGAGAGAACCATGGGATTGATTATCCACGAGGACGGTGCATTCGTGGGGTATTCTCTTTTCGCGCCAATGCCGTATCATGTCACGTATCTGATTGACAATGACGGGTTACTCATCAATTCATGGGAAAGCGAGTATCGGCCGGCGATGAGCGCATATATACTCGATAACGGTAATTTTCTGCGTGCAGGCAAACTTCTGGGCAACCCGGAATTTCCCTTCACCGCCGGATCCGGCGGTATCGTCCAGGAGATAGCCTGGGATGGATCGATCGTCTGGGAATTCGAATATTCAAGCGAACTGCATCTGCCGCATCATGATATCGAACCACTGCCCAATGGCAATGTACTCATAATCTCCTGGGAGTATAAATCCGGAGAAGAGGCGATTGAGGCCGGCCGCGATCCGGATATGCTGCCAGAGGGCAAATTATGGCCGGACCATATTATCGACGTGGAGCCGGAGGGGCAATCCGGCGGAAATATCGTCTGGGAATGGCACTTCTGGGATCATCTGATTCAGGATTTCGATCCGGCCAAAGAAAATTATGGTGTTGTTGAGGATCATCCCGAGTTGCTCGATATTAATTACGATCCCCGTCCGGGGCCAAATCACGGAAACCCCGATTGGACTCACTTAAATTCCATCGATTATAACCAGGAACTGGATCAAATACTGGTCAGCGCGCATACGCTTGACGAGATATACGTTATCGATCACAGCACTACCACTGAGGAGGCGGCGGGGCACTCCGGCGGCAGATACGGCAAGGGCGGTGATTTCCTCTACAGGTGGGGGAATCCGGAGGCGTACAGGGCCGGAAGCCAGAACGATCGGAAATTGTTCAAGCAGCATGATGCCAGATGGGTAGAGTCAGGCCATCCCGGAGAGGGAAATATGACAATTTTCAACAACGGCAGGAATCGTCCCGAAGGCAACTATTCATCCGTCGATGAGATCGAGCCGCCTATTGATAGCGCCGGAAATTATATTCTGATCCCCGGCTCTCCCTACGGGCCTGAAGATCCAATCTGGATTTACACTGCTGAAAATCCGTACGATTTTTATGCCCAGAGTCTTTCCGGGGCTCAACGTCTTCCCAGCGGCAATACACTCATTTGCGACGGACCGCGCGGAACGTTTTTTGAAATTACGCCCGAAGAAGAGATAGTCTGGCTATATATAAATCCGGTCAACGCTGACGGCCCTATGTATCAGGGCGATCCGCCACAAGGTAATCCCGCTTTCTGGGCCCAGCGATACGCCCCCGACTTTCCGGGCTTCGAGGGTCAAGATATGACCCCCGGCGATCCAATCGAGCGATATCATACAGATGTTGCTGAAGGATTTGATAAGATTCCCGATATATTCACCATATCTCCCAACTACCCCAATCCGTTCAACGCATCCACATCAATTCATTACAGCTTGCCTGAAGCATCTCATGTAAAGATCGATATTTATGATCTTTTGGGTCGCAAAGTAGAAACGCTGGTTAACGAGGTACAGCCGGTGGGCTATCATCACATTGTCTGGAAATCCGATGATAAACCGTCGGGCACGTATTTTTACAGGATCCAGGCCGGCGATTTTATCGAAACCAATAAGATGGTGTTATTGAAGTAAGATTACTTCAGAGAAGATATGCCAGAGGGGAGTCTTCACGACTCCCCTTTTTTTATGATTCAAATCCTGTCTTCCGGCGGGCAAGTGCTGCTGGGAAATCTGAAGCCGAAATAGACAAGGATCAAATCCCCACCCGTGACGGTTGAGAGATGTGTTGCGTGGAAGCCAAAAAGGGTTGCTTGGACAAAAAGGAACTTTGTTAACACGAATGTTGTTTTATGGACAATCGACATTGAATTTGGCAACAGGTTTTAAGCAGCTTGCCTGGATTGGCTAACGGAGAAGTAAAATGATTAACAAGAAGTACGGGGTAATACCCGTTATTTTTATTACCCTGTTTGCATTCGTTCCGGCCGGGGCCCAGGAGAGAACCGTGGGATTGCTTATCAATGAGGAAGATGCATTCGCAGGGTACACTCTTTTTGCGCCGATGCCTTATGATGTTACCTACCTTATTGACAATAATGGATTACTCATTAATTCATGGGAAAGCGAGTATCGGCCGGCACTTTCTGCATACTTGCTCGAAAACGGCAATCTTCTGCGCACCGGCAAGCTTCCCGGGAATCCGGAATTCCCTCTCGCCGGCGGATTCGGGGGAATCGTTCAGGAGATAACCTGGGATGGATCGATCGCCTGGGAATTCGAGTATTCAAGCGACCATTATGTACTGCATCACGACATCGAACCACTGCCCAATGGGAACATACTCATGATCGCCTGGGAGTATAAATCTGGAAGAGAAGCTATTGAAGCCGGTCGCGATCCGGATATGTTGCCGTCGGACAAATTATGGCCGGACCACATTATCGAGGTGGAGCCGGAGGGGCAATCCGGCGGAAATATCGTCTGGGAATGGCACGTCTGGGATCATTTGATTCAGGATTTCGATTCGACCAAAGAGAATTATGGTGTTGTCGGAGATAATCCCGAATTGCTCGATATCAATTACGATCCCCGGACGGGGCCCAATTACGGAGCCGCCGACTGGAATCACATGAACTCCATCGATTATAACGAGGAACTGGATCAGATATTGGTGAGTGCACATACCCAGAATGAGCTATACGTTATCGATCATAGCACTACTACCGAGGAGGCGGTCGGGCACTCCGGCGGCAGATACGGCAAGGGCGGTGATTTTCTTTACAGGTGGGGAAATCCGGAGGCCTACAGGGCCGGAAGCC
>CBEWDL010000093.1:0-13389 GCA_965555375.1 uncultured bacterium | reverse complement strand
GTATGAAACTATATCCTCGGATGCTCCGGCTTTGTGGCCGGAGACATCATCTATTACCTCGATCGCAATAGTATAATTCCCCGGCTCCAGCTCCGACAGGTGCACCGATAGAATCCTGTTCTCATCGGTATAAATGCTGCCGCCGCTGTAGGAGGTCTCTACCTCCTGAAGATCATCTCCGCCTAAAGCGCTCCTGATCGACGCCAGCAATCCACCCGATCTCTTCTGTATAACCGTTTGCTTTATGGTGTATGATGTTTTGCCATCAGAACTCTTCTTAAGGTTGTAAATTTCAAAATAGAGCCAGACGGGTTCCCCCACGAAATACCGGTTATCGAGGTTGGATATGATCCGCAGATCATCTCTCGTGAATCTCGATTTCTCAACGGGCTTATCTATACGTCTGGCCAGCACAATATCAGAGATCTCGACTTTGCCGGTGTAAAAATCCCTCAGACGCATTCCCCGGGAATCGATTCCCAAATGATTCGATAACGTATCGTGAATAGAAATAGAAAATATGAGGGAATCGGGATATCCCGTTAGAGATAAGCGATCCGTTACGGATAAATTCGGATTGTCAACCTGTGAAGCTCTGATCCGGTAGATTTTTCTTGCCTCTGTTGAATCGCTGATTCTCCAGCTCGGATACCGAAGGACCTGGCGCCAGTCAATTGTCGCCAGAGCCTTCTCCCCCGCCCGTTTGAATTGCAATTGCACATAGGGAATGGCCACGAATATCTCGATGGCGGTTTTCCCTCTGGATCCCTTAAACTGACGTGGCATATAGAAATATTCCAGCAGCCCGGAACCGGGACTGTATGCAAATGTCTGTGGCATGGCATCCTGCAGCATGGCGGCAATGCGAGACGGATCTCTATCGTAATCCTCGGCAGTCCAGCTTTTCGAGGGAAACGGAAAATCGAAATCGCCATTCAAAAATGTATCCTCGAACACCAACGTGACCTGCTCGTCAAACTGATTATATCTCCAGACCCACTTGGGCGGATCGGCGCTATCCCCCCCGGTGCCCATGATATAATCCATGGAGCCCGGTCGCCCATAGCGAATATACATCTCGCCCCGTTTTGTTCTCCAGCCGTCGATCGATCTGCGAGGCAAAGAGAAAGTCAGCTGGGCGTGAACGAATCTCGTATAATGCTCGAGCTTCCTTTCATTTACGCCGGTGGTTGGATCAGGATCGAGTTGTCCCCAGTATTGAGTAAGCATTCTCCCCTGGTTATAAAGGCTCTCATCCTTGTATCTGGCGTATTCCATTGGCGGCATGAGATATCTAATATCATCCATCGCAGCTTTATCGCCTGCACTCATGCCGTCACGACTATTTTCAAAGACGATTTGGGCCGAATCGTAAAGGCCGGCCTGCACCAGATTCGCTCCCAGCAAAAGCAGGCATTTGCTCATAACCGAGGTATCGCTGCAGAGCTCCAGCCCGTTCCGCAGCACCTCTGCCGATGATTCGAATTCTCCCATTTGATACAATGCAACGGCCTGCCGATAATAATGCTCGGGATCAGCTGTCAGAGCCGCAGCGGCGGAGGCCGCCTTAGCCGAGCGTTTGAAACGTCTTACGTCATCGTATCGAAGACCGATCGTCTTATTAATCTCGGCTATCCTGGCCAGAGGCCTGGGATCAGTGGCATCCAATTCAGCGGCTTTTTCGAATTCGCGAAGGGCGTTATTCAGGTAGCCCTGTCGTTCCAGCGTTAAGCCAAAACTGTAATGAAATTCCGGATTTTCATCCTCCAGTTTGACCGCCGTTTTTAGCGAGGACGCCGATAATCTCCTGTTGTATATGCCGTCTTTATAAAGATATAATTCTCCTTTCAGATGGTGGGCTGGAGGATAATTCCTGTCGATATCGAAACACAGGTTAAGATAATATAACGAGGAATCGATATTCTCCTCTTCGAAAAACACTTCCGCCCTGGCGACATATTCATCAAGCAGGGAAAAATCCTCCCTCCTCATCGAATGGGTGCAGGTAAGGAGAAAAATTCCCGCCAGCGTAATAACAATTGCCGGTAAGCGACCCGCCTTCATATAATAATTACAGTCGCACGGAAGGATTATTCCTTGCGCTTTAGATCAACACCGTAATTGGAAGCCTGCCTGAGAATTAATCCAAGATCCTCCAGCCCCGCTTCGAAAATCGATTTCATAAGACCGGCGATTTTATCGCGGATCATCTCCCTTTCCCGGATCAATCGTAGAGAAAGCAACTCATCGAACTCGTCATCCTCGTGGATGGCCCTGGTTTCGTGCTCTCCGCTGTCTAAACCAACCTTCTGTGCTTGCTTGCGCAGATCCTCGATTTTCTCCGTCAACTCCCATTCCTTTTTAGCCAGGTCCCCTAACTCCACCAGAAGCTCCACCTGCTCATCGGTTAGATTTTTGATAACCTCCGGAGTAAGTTCTCTCATCTTTTCCTCCTGCTGATCGCTGCAATCCATCGCCTATCCACAGGTAACACGAATCAGCCTGTAAAGGTTTCCGATCATCTCGTTTCCTCAAATATCACCAAAACGTGCTGCACTTCGATACTCTGACGAAACGATCTTATCAACTATTCTCCTGGGCTTTGACCACCACCAGTGTCATATCGTCGGTATCGCCGATTCCCGCGGCATACTGCTTGACGTTTTTTATAATTTTCGAACACACCACCTCTGCCGGAAACGATCTTATCTTAATCAAATCATCGGCCAGCCGTTGCTCACCGAATTCATTCCGGTTAGCGTCCATGGCTTCGGTCACCCCGTCAGTATAAATCACAAGCATATCTCCGGGTTCCATTTCTGCCACGCCGGTTTCGTAGATGGCCTCGGTAAATGCCCCCAGAAGCAGCCCACCCGTGGACAGGTATTCCACCCGTCCGTCGCCACGGATCAGGAGAGGATAGTTGTGTCCGGCGTTACAGTAATGGGCTTTTCGACTGCCGTCATCTAATTCGATATAAAAGCAGGTGGCGAAACGATCCTGAGACGTGGATTCGCTTATGAAACGATTGACCGAGGCCATCATTTCATTGACTCCTTTGCCAAACCTGACCTCGCTTTGCATCATAGCCTGCATTCTGGCTATCAACAGCGCAGCCGGGACGCCCTTGCCTGAAGCGTCGGCGATAACCACCCCGATCCTGCCATCGCCAACCGGAATGAAATCGTAGTAGTCGCCACCCACCTGTCGGGATGGTTCGATGAAGGCAGCGAAATCAAAGTTCGCAAGAGACGGCAGCGATCGTGGTAAAAGGCCCATCTGTATCTGCCTGGCGACAGCCAGTTCCTCTTCGAGCCTCTGTTTCTCCAGCGATTCACGATATAACTCGGCGTTTTCCATCGCCACCACTATCTGATTGGCCAGGATCGCCAGAAATGTCATATCCTCCGAGCTATAACGGAAACCCGCGACCTTGCCCGACAGGAGAAGAATCCCCGAGACTTGATCCTGCCGCACCAGCGGAACGACGACTTTCGTCCCGATTGCTGAAAATTTGCCGCCAAGGCAACCGGCGTCAATACTTCCCGAAAGCTGTTCTATAAAAACCGGAGCCCTCTTATTAAGCAGGTAGCTGTATATCGAATCTTCCAGCTGGACAGGATCTTCCTTGCCACCGCCCGCGGCCAGCCTGAAATGCTGCCTATCATCGGCATAACAAATCTCGACATTCTCAATAAACATCTCTCGTCTGAGCATATCGGCTACGGTTGCCGCCAGCTTATCGCTGTGAAATATAGTCAAAATCTCCCGCGAAAACGTCTCCACAAGCTGGCTGTAATCGCCGCGAGACCTGATGAATATACGCCTGACAAAATCGTCGACCTGATTATAGATAGGCTGGAAGAAGAAAAGCATTACAATTATTATGAGAATATTCAATATTCCCGAATCCCGCCCGAGCAGACTCTGAGCGACCGAGCCGACCTGCATAACGACCAGAAGATATCCACCGACCACAATGGCGGTGGTAATCGTATAGACCAACGACCGCCGCGCAATTAAGCCCAGATCGAGAAACTGGTAACGAACTATGGCCCAGGCGATGCTCCCGGGCCCAACTAACAATCCCAGAGTCACCATGGCGTTCCGCACGGGATCGGATACCACAAATGAAAATATTGTCGGTATTATAAACCCCACAACATAAAGACCCACACCTATTCCAATCCCGTAGATAATCACTTTAACCTGCTGTTTTAAGCGAGGATTTTCGATCTTTTTAAAAGCGGTATAGAAAAGGACTATAGAAAATATTACATATATGATGTTTATAATGGAGAAAAAGCGGGTATGGAATAGGAGTAGAAATCCGAAAAACGCCGCTGCGACTTTGAGGATATTCAAAATGAGGTTCAAGATAGCCCCCAGGATGGGAATAGATGATTCGAAACTCAGAAACTCCAGGGCCTTATCTGGATCGGCCAGAAAAACCACCATGAGAAAGTGTAGCACGTGAGGCAGAAAAGCCAGTTGAAGCAATCTTTTATGGTTGTTGTAGAACGTTTGCGGCTCCGGGAATATAGCAGCAAAATAGAGAAGCGATGGGAAAAATAATTCCCATATGACGAAACTGTTTTCAAACCACAACGGGATACCGGTGACTCCCTGCAGAACCGATCTGTAAAAGGCCGTGGCCAGGGGAGCTATTCCCGCCAGGGAAAACATCATGGCCGCAACGCGGTTAAGACGGTTTTTGGGGTTCTCCCGGAATATCATGCCGGCCAGCATGACAAGAGTCAGCCCGGACACCAGATAAACTAACGATATTAATTGCCCTAAGTTCAAGACGACTCATCCCCTGATCGGGCGATCTTTTTGACTATGCAGACCTCAGTCCCGCCCCTCGGCAGAGTCCTATACTTAAAGTCATCCATCAGAGATTTGACTACGAATATTCCCCTGCCGATCTCTTTGAGAAGGTTCTCCTCCGCCAGCGGATCGGGAATATCCTCCGGATCGAAGCCTTCGCCTTCGTCGGTAATTGAGGCCTCGATCTCTCCATCTCCGTAACGCAAAGTCAATGTTACTTTCTTCTCCTCCTGTTGTTTATTGCCGTGGTTAATAGCATTATTAACGAGTTCCGTAATAGCGATGGCCAGATCAGCGATGGTATTTTCTTCGACCCCGCGTTTGCGGAGCCAGTCTTCGAGGAACTCATCCACTACGGAGATTTTATCTGGAGAACTGGGAATCGTTATAGTATCGTGATCCCTTCCTGTGCCAGCCATTATTTTCTCCTCAAAGAGATTTAACAATAAAAAAGGTGGGACCGTATTGACCCACCTGTCATCAGCAAACCAATTGGAAAAGCTGCCATCCTCTGGCAATTGTGGAGGTGGGTCATGAGAAGCTCTTCACAGCTTCCTCAACCTCATCGAAATTCTCAAATACCGTAATAAGCTTGGTTATGGTAAGAAGCGACTCTATTTTGTCCGTCACCCGGGCCAGCTTGAGCTCCCCGCCATTGTTGCGCAACGTGGTTAGTCCGGATATCAATATACCCAGACCGGTTGAGTTCATCCATTCGACTCTGGAAAGGTCAATGACGACTCTCTTTCTACCCTGCCCGATCAGTTCGTGAAGATGATCGTGCAGGATAGTAGCGTCGGGACCGCCCATTATCTTGCCCTTGGGCTCCAGGACTACGATACCGCTCTCCTCGCGACTGGTAAGTTTCATCATACCTCCTGATTTACGCTCGCATTCAGCGAAAAGATTCCTCTTGACATATTTTCTTGCGGCATAAAAAACCTCCGGCTCGCCGGAACGCCGCTATCGTGGGCGCACTGTTTATCCGCCAAATTATCCTGCCGGAAAACTCGTAAGATTCTCTACCGTACAACCGTATTCTTAATCGATTTTGCCTGAAATGGCAAGTTTGTTTTAATGTCCGCGACGTTTAAGTAGCCTCCAATTCTCAATGACTATCAGGATAGGAGCAATCCAGATTCTACGGAAATTATTCAGGCCAGGAGGAAATCACTTTAAGATTGTCTGCCCCCCAAAAAAAACAGGCATCGCCGGAAATGCCTGAAAGTTCTCCTGTGAAAACCCTTTTACCTGAATAAAGCTTTTATACGTCCCCACGTCTCAAGCTGAATATCCAGAGTTGTCACCTCGATATCCCGCCTGAGCCGACCGGCGAAAGCCTCGAATGCCGGCCCTGCGGGATTGCCATTAACCCTGATATTAATAATATCGCCCGGCTGATATCCCTCCCGCTGAGGAGTATCCGGATCGTCGAGATCTATATACAATGAATATTGTCCCCCCTCGGTATGGCCGCGGGCCAGCTCGATATCGCCGACATAAGCTATCACAAGCATGCCATCCGCGGCCGGCTCGCCTTTAATAGTGACAGAGCCATAAGGTTCGCAAGCTGTCCCCACAATTCCCTGGGCCAGTGCGGGGGAAACCAATAATGCTGCCAATATAAAAGCTAAGACAATTATTCCTTTATTTACCATGATATCTACCTACACCAAAATAATATCGTCTTCTCCCAGATCATTGTCAAGCCCAAAATGAGAGAATTTTATTAAGATCGCCAATTTCCCCGGGCTTGCCAAAACGTATAGTTTTTCGGCATTACTCCACCAATCTTAAATCTTTGTTTGTCAAAGAAAAAGAAAGATGCTCCAGCTCGATGGCCATATTTTCATTCCGTAGAAGAACGTCATCAGGCACCCGCAGGTTCACCGGCGCAAAATTCAGAATGGCCTTTACACCCGCTTCAACTACCTCGTCGCAAACCGATTGCGCCGCTGCCGCCGGAACGGTCAGAATTATAATGGAGATATCGTGCTCCTTTAAAAGCCTTTTCATCTCGGCAGTGTCGCATACCACAATTCCCTTATGGTTCGAACCGATCTTGCGCTGATCATTATCAAATATCAATTTTATTACAAACCCCTGTTTGGCGAACTCTTTATAGCTTACGAGGGCAGAGCCGACATTACCGACGCCCACCAGGGCCACGTTCCATAGCCTGTTGATGCCCAGGATCTCGGCTATCTGCTGCATCAATTGCTTCACCGGGTAGCCCAGCCCCCTGGTGCCGAAGCTTCCGAAAAACGAAAGATCTTTTCTGACCTGCGCCGGAGTCAACTTCTCTCGTTTCGCCAGTTCCTTCGACGAAATAGTCTCATAACCGTCCTTTTCAAGCGCCATAAGGGCACGGTAGTAAATCGACAACCTGTGGATTGTCGAATCGGAAATCTTCCTTGCTATCTGTCTTTGCGTCAAATCAGTATCTCCCGCTTATCGCTTTGTGAACGGATTCACAAATACCTAATATGGAAACCTGACCGGCCCTGTCAAGAAAAAATTAAGGCCCCTGTTGATAGAGCGTTATGCAGTCTTTATAAAATTCATAGACTATATGAATCCATATCCACAAATAGGCCTTAAGAGACCCTCAGGGTACTGGCCGCTCTGGCCTTGATCTTGCGGGGATCAGATCCACCCTGACATTCTCCTCGCTGGTCTAATCTGATTGATGCCAACATCTTATCTGCCCGGCCCGCCAAGAGAGTCGGTTTCGGATGATCGTGGGCGGGCAAAACATGTCATATTTGCTTGCGATGGAAAGGGTAATAGAATATATTCTCAATTATGAGAATAAGGTGGTCAAGATCATCTGCACGGCGATCGACAAGCCGAAGGCAGATCGGAAAAGATAATAAAAGATAATCGATTCAGGAGATAAGCGGGCCGATCAGGTACGGTGCGTATGGAAAATCAAGGAATGAAGAAAAGAGTGCTTGAGGCTTTAGATTCCGTCAGGGGAGTACTGCAGGCCGATGGTGGGGACGTTGAACTGGTCGATATCATCGAGGATCAGGGCGTTGTAAAAGTGCGGCTGACCGGAGCCTGCGGCGGCTGCCCGATGGCGCAGATGACATTACAGATGGGTATCGAACGGGTCTTAAAGCAGCAGGTACCCGAAATTAAGCAGGTATTGGCGGTTCAGGATACGGCCGAATAGCTATCGGATTCTTTCTGCCGAAACTGGCCATATTGATAAACCTCTTCAATCGGTCAGCAGATTCATTCAGCTAAGATCTCGGTTGGTATAGGACTATGCGGCGGGATAGGAAATGACCAGATCCGGGAGGCATCAGATTATAGCGAGGCTTGAAGCGTGTCCGCTTTTTTCCGAGCTTGATAAAAACGATCTCGAGGATATCGCGGTCTATCGGAGATAGTCCATATCCAGAAAGGCCAGCTTCTGTTCAGCGAGGGGGAGGTTGCCAGGGCTTTTTTTGTGGTTTTTCAAGGTCGCATGCGTGTCTACAAGCTTTCCACCTCGGGGAGGGAGCAGACATTGATTACTCCCGGCCCGGGAACCTCCATGGCCGAGGCCGCCTTATTCGCCGATGGGAAGTATCCTGCTTATTCGATGGCCCGGGAGGATTCCGAGCTGATCAGAATCGACAGGAGCCGTTTTCTTAAATTGATCGAAACCAGGCCTCAGATCGCCCTCAACATGATCGCATTGCTGTCTGAACGCCTCCGGAATTTCGCCAGGAAGATCGAGCAGCTTTCATTGATGGGCGTCGTGCCCCGGCTGGCCGAATATATCGCTCGTGAATCGAGGGGTGAAGTTGAGTTTTCTCTGGATATCTCCAGGGCCGATCTGGCTTCGATTCTGGGCACCGTGCCGGAGACCCTTTCGCGGGCCTTCGCCAAATTGAAATCGGGCGGATACATAAGCGAGATTGGCAACCCCATCGAGATTAACAACTACGATGGCCTTCTCGAAATCGCAGAAGGCTACGAATAAAACGAAGCGGGATATACATTCCTATCTGCCCTGAGGCGGCTGCCTAAGATCGCCCCGCTCGTTATCGGGCTGGTCTGAGACCAGCGACTACGCAATATGGCAATTATTTTCTTTTATCTGCTATACGTAGGGACAGAACAGTGTTCTGTCCCTGCAATAAAATCCAAAAAATATATTATTTTATGTACAACATCCTTATAACGACATAGCTTTTATGATTTCTTCGCTCCGGCGAAATAGATTCCCGATTAAATCTTATTTCAGCAGAACCATCTTGACGGTTTTGGATTTCCCTTCTGCCTCCAGGCGAGCGAAATATACTCCCGACGGGAAATCTGACGCATTCCAGACGACAGAATGCCTGCCTGATTGCTGGACGCTTTCATACAATGTCGCCACGCGCCGACCCAGGATGTTATAGACTAAAATCCTGATTGGCCCGGATTGACCCAGGCTGTAATTCAATGCGGTCGAGCAGTTGAATGGATTGGGGTAGTTCTGCTCGAAAGCATAGCTTGTTGGCAAGGAAGCTTCTAGATCGGTCACGGTCTCGAGCAGATTTCCGTAAGCGTCCGACGAGGAAACCTCCCTGAAGTTCATGGAGCCACCATCGTTCGAAGGGACCGGGATCGTAAACAGGGTGGAGCTGCCCGCTGAAACGACGTTGGCCTCCATTGAGAACACAACGACATTCATGACGCCGTCGGCATCGTGGAAGAGTAACTCCATGCCACTTTCGGAAACTGGAGTACCAAGGTCAACACCCGAATGCTCAATGCTGACCAGCGCAGCCCCAATGTCAAGTTCGGAGCTGATGGTTACTCTTACCTCATTACCCATGGCCTCTGTCATGCTGACCTCGGCAATGGCAGAGCCGGGCTCAGGCTTGTACGGAGGAGGAGTGACGTCGTTGATAATGTCAATGAACATAACCAGATCAGCCACGTCCACGAAGCCGTTATTGTTCAGATCGCCCGCCGCTTCCTGATAAGCATCATTCCAGGTGCCGTCTTCCTCCCAAATAATCAGGCCATAGATCAGACGACGGGCAACCAGAACCGCATCACCGATTTCGAAATACCAGCCGTTCCAGTTGGGATCGCCCTTGAGAGTGCCAGGATCAACAACCTCTACACACCCATTGATCTGCTGGGGGGTGCGCCAGATATAGCCGCTCGCGTCGGAAATGGTGTTGTCGGTATAATGCTGATTAAGGAAGCCGACCAGAATATTCATGCCCCTCGGAAGAGCAGGATCGATTTCAAATACCAAGTTGAAAACCGGATCGCTTCCCGTTGGAGCAGGATCATGCGGAACACCATTGTTGATATCGGAGATCCAGGTTACCCTGACTGCGCCCCCCTCATCGCACGGGGGATCGCAGGGATCGCTTGTATCCCAGTAGAAGTACTCATTACCCATGTCGATACGGGATAGCGGCATAACATCAATGAGTTGAAGAGCAGCCGGGTCCCAGTTGACCAGGATCTCCATGCCGCCGGTTAAAAACTCAGTCGTGTGCAGGATTACGGGAACTATTACTGTAGCGCCTGCGAATCCCGGCACACATCCGATCTCCAGAGTGATGTCCATGACGCTGATTTCGAATTCGCAATAGGCTATTCCGCCGGCATTGTCATTCAGTTCTAACACAACCGTGTAATTACCCAGAACAGGATCATCCCAGCACCAGACGCCTGACGCGAAACCGCCCAGCCCGCCGACCTCCTCGGTATATTCTCCCGGACCTTCGATCAAAGTAATATGCAAATCGTCAACCCAGTTGACATCCTCACCGGCAATATCAAACCATATCGGGCACCCGATTTCGGCATAACCTCCCTCCGGGCAGAGCGTAAACTCCGGCTCAAAGTTGATTTCATTATCCGTCATATAATATAGTTCATTGCCCCTTCTTATTATGCAATGCAATACGGTGTCACTATCAGTCAAGGAACGAAATAACACCGGGTATTTGTCTGACGATTCCTGAGGTCCCGAAATGATTTCGGGTTCCGTCCATGATTCTCCTCCGTCGGACGATTCCGTGTAACTTATTTTTGGATAAATACATCCAAACTGAAGCTTATCCGTCCATAATGCATGATAAAACTCACCCAAAACAAGGCATGCAGGTGACCCTGCATAGCCTCCGGTATATGAAAGCCGGAATTCGTCCGACCAGTTGTGCCCGTTATCATTGCTTTTTATTCCATATATTTCGCCAGCATGATAACATTCGCTTCCGTTTTTATTGTCATACCAGATTGTAAATATGTTTCCGCTCGAATCCGCATAAGCTGACGGCTCAAAACTACCCCATTCTTCGGGTACTGATTCAATAGTCGACAGTAGAATCCTATCAGACCAGGTGTCTCCATAATTATCACTATATCGATAATAAATCTCATGATATGGATGATTGTTAAAATCCTTCATCTGATATATTAAGTGAAGCCGCCCCCCGAGAAAAAGATATTAATGCATGGAGGATAGTCAAATCCAACGTTGCCCGAACCATACTCAAGATACCCTCCCCAATGCCAAGTTTGACCATTGTTATAGCTTCGCCCCCAAAATAACATATCCCATCCTCTACCGATAAAGATTAGTATGTCGCCATCAGCCGCCAGTCCGGGATCAGTAACCAAACCATAGGGGAATGGCGGTTCCTGGATATCACTCCATGTCCTTCCCCCGTCGCTGCTTGTCGCATGAAAGAAATGGGTTTCCGGATCATTTTGACCCTCGCCTACCCACACGAGATGGAGCAGTCCATTGGTATATAACAAATTTTCTCGTCCTGTTCCCCCGTAAGGTATTACAGGCGCTATAGGTTCTGCCCAGGTCAAACCATTATTCGAGGATCTAACATAATATATATATGGGTCATAACTGATGCCAGCAACTACATGCAAACTTTCTCCAACGGCTATTGCATGAGGAGTTGAAACATTATGTTCGAATTCCGCAATACTGGCCGGCAAGGTCCATTCAGCGTCGGCGTGGTGGAAAAGACCGACAATCAAAGACAGCGATAATATGGCGATACAAAACCTTTTGCACATAAGAATCACCCCTTCTCATCAAAAAAATAATCGCTGATGTTGCTTTGTCAAGAAATATTTCAATTCTTGTCCATTATTTCTATTTCAGATAAATTGCCCTGGCGAGAGTGTTCGCCGCGTTCCCCCAGCGGTATCCGATCCCAAAAATAATCTTCATAGTTGACCAAAGTCAATGCCCCGAGCTGCCAGCAAGCTTATTCTTTTCACCATGATTACGACCGCCGGAACGAGCATAAAAAAAGATGCCGCCATGCTTTCCCGGATGGTGCAGATCTATTGCGACGACCATCATCGAGCGCAGGACAAAGGCGATATACGCAGGCGAGGGATTCTGCAAACTCTTGATCTGCACGAGACCTGTCTCTGCCCGCAATGCGCCGAGTTGTTGACCCACGGGCTGGTCAAGCGGATCAATTGCCCGTTCGACCCAAAACCCCGCTGCAAGCATTGCATAGAGCCCTGCTATTCGGGCAAATACAGAGATTTCGTTAAGGCCGTAATGAGATATTCCGGATTGAAATTGATTAAATCCGGCCGATTAGACCTGATCTGGAAATATATATTTTAGGAGGATTAAATGCCGCTTAGAGAAATCATCTTAATCGACGAAGACAAATGCGACGGCTGCGGGCTCTGTATCCCGTCCTGTCCGGAGGGCGCGCTGGCCATAGTGGATGGCAAAGCGAAGCTGGTCTCCGAAAGCTATTGCGACGGCATGGGCGCCTGCGTCGGCGAATGCCCCCGGGGGGCCATGACCGTGGTGAAACGCGAGACCTTGGAATTCGACGAGGCCGGCGCCATGGAGAATATGAGAAAAGCCGAGTCGGCCAAAAACCAAGCCACCAAACCAGCCCCCGTCCTGCATTTCAGCGGCTGCCCCGGCTCCAGGACGATGGTTCTCGAAAAGAAGAAAGAATCATCCACCTCCCCATCCGGTCCAGTGCAATCTGAATTGACTCAATGGCCGGTGCAGTTGCACCTCGTTTCTCCTGTCGCTCCTTATTTCGATGGCAAGGAACTTCTGGTGGCCGCAGATTGTGTCGCCTTCGCCGATCCAAACTTTCACCGGAGGCTTTTGAAAGGTAGGTCGGTGGTTGTTGGCTGCCCCAAGCTGGACGACGTCTCGTCATACGCCCCCAAAATCGCCGAAATTCTAAAAAATAACGATATCCCGAAGATAATTGTCGCCCACATGACGGTCCCCTGTTGTACGGGAATACTCTCCCTTGTGAATCAGGCGGTCGAGATATCAGGCGGGCAGGTCGACGTCGAATCAGTCATCGTTGGCGTGGACGGCGAGTACAACCAATCGCCCTTTTAGACGCATTCATTTTTGCGCATAAACCTTGACAACCGGCTTATTGCGTATATATTTGATTTCTGCGACGCGGGGTGGAGTCCCGCCTTCGGCGGGAGTAGCCCGTCGGGACTCGCAACCGCACTTGAATGAAAATAGAACACGACGCGGGGTGGAGTCCCGCCTTCGGCGGGAGTAGCCCGTCGGGACTCGCAACC
>CBEWDL010000092.1:0-13501 GCA_965555375.1 uncultured bacterium | reverse complement strand
TGGATGAAAATTCCGTATATTATCTGATTGTTAAGATTTTATTCGTGATTTCTTAGAATAAATGGCTGCGGAAAAATCCCACAAATCAAACGTCGGCTCAAGCTGGATACATTCTTCACGATTACACGTCGTCCTGTATAGTTTTCTACTGGTGGCCACGCCTTTTGTGCTACTGCAAAATTTCATGGTGGAGATGATATCGGAGGTTTCCGGTAGCGCTATTGAATTGGGCGGTCTGGAAATTCCGATTCTGCCTTATATAGCCCTGATTTTGCTGGTTATTTTCTTTGTAATTTTCCGATCCCACATGACCAAACTCCGGCTTCTGGGGGGCATTATCGCTATTCTTATGATCGCCCTGGCCCAGCAGGTCTCGGACTATTATTTCGGTCATGAGTTCTATGATCTGCAACAAAACTGGCATTATATCGCCTACGGGATTTTTGCCTTTATGGTGTATCGTGATCTGGCCCCGCGGGATATTCCCAGGTCGAAGATTATGCTGATCACCTTCTTTACGGCCCTGCTGTTTTCCTCCTTCGACGAGACCTTCCAGTTGTATATGAGCAATCGTGTTTTCGATATCAGCGATATCGCCAAAGATGTCTGGGGGACTCTAACGGGGATTGTATTGCTCTATTTAGGTGTGAGCCAGGCAGCGACGATTCTAACGAACCTGAAACGGGTTCGCCAGCGGACTTTTCGAGGTTATCTCAGGAATCCCATAAGCGTGCTTATCCTTCTATTCGTTCTGGCTTTTTTATTCCTTTTTTATGGTTCTCTTATGACCGATTTTCCTTACTGGTATGTAACCGTTATATTTACAGTATGCAGTTTTATATTGTTTTTTATTCTATTTCATATCAGCCAGTATAATTGGGGGAAATACGGCCTTCTGGCAACCCTGGCGATTGTCATACTGATTCAGGCCTGCTTCTTCGTCAGGCACCGTTCGGATCATGTTGTTTATAATCGGTATGGATTAACGGTGTATAAGGGGATTCCGATTTTTTTCTTCGATGTAATTATCTTCCCCGACGGGACATTTAGGCTGGTGGATAAAAAACACTATTTCTATCAACGCGACAAATCGTTTTTCTTAAAGCAGAAGACGGATATTATCCTCTTCGGAAGCGGCGCATATGGCGAGGGAGGCAAGGGCTTTTCCGAGAAAACGTCTATGTTCATCTATAACCCGCATATTTCCAGGGGAACACAGGTGATAATTCTAAAGACCGCCGAGGCCTGTCAGCTTTTCAACAGACTCAAACAGGAGCGGAAAAATGTTCTCTTTATTCTCCACAATACCTGTTGAACATAGCCAGAAACAATTCAAGGGGCAACGACGGGGTATATCCTCCCGAAGGCGCACCGTCTTAACCTGGTGTTTGCTGGTGATCTGGCTTATTCTGATTTCATTCGCCGCTGTCTCTACTCTGAACCCCGAATGGCTTCAAGAGCTGTCGCGCCTGGGTATTGAGGCGGAATCCCGAGATTATAAGAATTTTGGAGACGATCTGCTTTCTCAGGGCAACTACCGGCTGGCCCTGGCTCAGTATCAACGAGCTATTGAAATCAAACCCGACTATGCGGATGCGATGGTGAACATGGCAATCGCCTATGGCCGCGCTGGTGATGAGGCTCGTGCGATTCATCTCCTCGAGCGAGCGTTACACTCAGAAGATAGCGACGATGGTGTTGTATATTATACTCTCGCCGAAATATCTGAAAAGCAGAATAAGATAGATGAAGCGATTCGTTATTGTCAGAAGGCGTTGGATTCGGGCGCCGAAGAACACATGATTTATCGTAAACTGGGAACGTTGTATTTTACCGCGAAGGAGTATGAAAAGGCCCGGGAAGCTTTCAAAAATTCTCTGGCCGGCCAGACCGATCTGTGTTTTTCCTATAAGAGAATGCTTAATGCGAGCCTTTCAGATTATAAGGATGATAGCACTCATCTTCCGATTATCGAGGATGAGCTTGCCGGAGATATCGATCCGGCGGATCTTGCGGCTTACGATCTTGAGATCATTCGCCGCGTCCAACAGAGCGATCCGGAGATCGCCAAGACCCATAACCATCTGGGCGTCATCTATGCCATACAGGGGGATATTACACAAGCGACCGAGCATTTCCAGAAATCTCTTGAGATATGGCCCGGCAATACGGACGCGCTGAAAAATCTCAAAATACTGCGGCGTCGACCCGGATCGGATTCCCCTGCCTCTGGATCCGTTCAATAACCGGATATCGATTGTTTCCATGCAATCAGAAACGATTGAAGCAGAAATTGCCGCACGGTTCCCCAAATTAAAAACCACGGTCACCGGGATATGAGCCCCCCTTGGCGGTTGTGGGGTCGTAAGAAAGGACTTGATTATCCGATTATTTCCATTTAGATTAATATCGCACCGTATATTCTGGGGGCGATAATGAAGCGATCATCTTTTTTCATCAGGGTATGCGTGGCTATTGTCATAGCTACTTTACCCGCTTCGGCCAACATCATAAACGTTCCGGACGATTGCCCGACCATCCAGGAGGGGATCGACGCCTCCGCCGACGGGGACACGGTGTTAGTTCAACCGGGAACTTACATGGAGAACATAGGTTTTGGCGGGCGGAATATTGTGCTTGGCTCGCTTTTCTTAACTACACGGGATACATCGTATATATCAGTCACTGTCATCTGGCACGCTAACGAAGATTTCGTTGTTAAATTTGAAAATGGCGAAGATAGCACGGCGATCATAACCGGCTTCACTATTAAAAATGGGCCCAGCGAAGAACCTCCGAGCGGGGGGATCGGATGCATAGAATATTCCAGCCCCATTATTGACCATAACATTATCTGGGGATATTCGGATAGCTTCGAAGGAAGCGGGATAACCTGCTGGGAATATTCCAACCCTATCATCAGTAACAACATTATTGTTGATAACCAGGCTCATTATATCGGAGGCGGTATTTCCTGCGCTTTTTATTCCAATCCAGTTATAATAAACAATATCATCAGCGACAATTCCGCTGGCTGCGGAGGGGGAATCTATTGCCGCGAAAATAGCAATCCTGTAATCGATAATAACATCATTAGCCGCAATATCGCCTACGGTAGGCTGCCTTTTTACCCCTACGGTGGGGCGATTTATTGTGACGATTCCAGTCCAGAGATAAGTAATAACATTATCACCCGGAACATTGCAATCCGGCACGGCGGCGGAATCGCCTGCGAATTTAACGGAAATCCTGTTATCAGCAACAATACCATTAGCAAAAATAGCGCTTTTTGTGGCGGGGGAATCTATTCTGCCGCCTGCGATCCAATTATTCTGGGTAACCTGATTTACAAAAATTATGCAAGCGATTGGGGTGGAGGCGTTCGATGTGATCTTTGCAACGTCATATTTTCCAATAATACAATCTATGGTAATTCGGCGGTTGGCGGTGGTGGGATCCATTGCAACGGGTCTTCTATAATAATTAAGAACACAATTTTTTGGGCTGATAGTGCCTCATTGACCGATCCGGAGATTTATATTGATGAGAATTCATCAGCATCCATCATATATTGTGATATCCAGGGCGGCTGGGAAGGCGAGGGGAATATCGATATCGCCCCATTATTCCGCGATCCCGAAAATAGCGATTACCATCTGATGTCAACAGAATGCGGCGACCCTTACGATTCCCCCTGTATCGATACCGGCCATCCCGATATCATAGACAGCCTTTTAGATTGCTCGTGGGGTCTGGGGACGATACTCAGCGATATGGGTGCTTACGGCGGGGGTGATTCGGTGCAGGTGGGAATCGATGAGCGAATATTCCAGGTTCCGGATCGTCTCACCTTGTTGCAAAACTACCCCAATCCCTTTAACGCAGTAACTATCCTGAATTACAGCCTGCCCCGATCGAGTGAAATCGCGGTCTCCATCTACAATCTCTCAGGCCAGAGGGTGGCAACATTATACCAGGGCATTCAGGGAGGGGGCAAACACACCATCACCTGGGATGCCACCAATTTCCCCTCCGGCGTCTATTTCGCCCGGCTGAAGTTTGGGGAACTCACGCAAAACGTCAAAATGTTGTTATTGCGGTAGATCAGATCCTGGGAGGCAGAAAAGGGTCCTTCCCATCGCTATGGCGAGCATGACTATTTGTCAGGAGAGGACAAAATGAAGGGTCTTACAATCATAACGACGTTTTTTGTTGCCATCGCTCTTTTCCCCGTATCTGCGACAATCATAAACGTTCCGGACGATTACCCGACCATCCAGGAGGGGATAGGCGCCTCCGCCGACGGTGACACGGTGTTAGTTGCAGACGGTCAATATTATGAACGAATCAACTTTTACGGTAAAGGTATTCTTCTAACCAGCGAGTTTATAATTGATAGTGACACACTGCATATCCAGAATACGATCATTGATGCAGACACTTCAGAAATCGGAGTAGTTGACACGGGAAGCGTTGTCTGTTTTGTAAATGGTGAAGAGTCGACCTCGATCATTCAAGGATTTACGATACAGAATGGGATAGGAACATCTATTTCCATATACCATAGAATGGGAGGAGGGGTTTATTGCGCCAACAACTCGAGTCCCCGAATTATCAATAATATTATCTTTGAAAATTCCTCCAGCGCGGGCGGCGGAATATGCTGTATGGCGAATTCCAATCCCATCATCAGCGACAACGTTATCAGGGGAAACGAAGAACACGGGATTTATACTTCAGAATCCAGCCCCGTTATAAGCGACAACGCTATTAGCTTAAATCGTGCTGAATATGGCAGCGGTATTTTTTGCAATGCGAATTCCGATGCCACAATCAGCCGTAACATCATCAGTGAAAACCATGGCGGTTTGTGTGGTGGAGGCATTATGTGTCGTGAATCGAATCCTTTGATCACCTACAACATTATCTATGAAAATTCGGCTTGTGACTGGGGTGGCGGAATCTGTTGCGATGAAGCTGATCCTACGATTCTAAGTAACACTATCAGCAGAAACACAGCTCTCGCCAATGGTGGCGGCGTTTTTTGTCTGAATAATGCTAACCCGACAATAACGAATACAATTGTCTGGGCGAATAGTCCTCGGGAGGTGGGCTTGCGTTCAGGAGGATCTCCGACAATCACATATTGCGATATTAGAGGTGGCTGGGAAGGCGAGGGAAATATAGATATCGACCCGCTGTTCCTGTCCGCCTGCGAGGGCGATTATAACGTTTGCTCTCAATCTCCGTGTATCGATGCCGGAGATCCCTCTTTTACCGATCCCGACGGCACACGTTCCGATATCGGTGTGTATTACCCGGATCACCCGGAATGTGAAATCGGGAGAATACTATGCGTTTCCACTACGGGCGACGATATATACGGCGACGGAACGCCTGAAAATCCTTTCAGAACGATTCAACATGGTATTGACGTCTCCTTTTCCGGCGATACCGTCCTTGTTGAGAACGGAATTTATATTGAGAATATCGGCATTGCCGCTAAGAGTATCTTCCTGGCATCAAATTTTATATTTTCCGCAGATCCATTGGATATTCAGAATACTGTTATCGACGGTGATTCGGATTCAACCGTAGTGGTTTTCGCAAGCTGTGACAGCGCCACAGCCATAACAGGTTTTACAATCAGGAATGGATTTGGCTGGTTCGGCGGAGGGATTTGCTCGAATTATTCGGATCTCACAATAAATAACAACATCATCTGCGAAAACATTTCAGATGCTGTCGGCGGGGGGATTTATTGCGGGTATGGTAATCCTGTAATAAGCAACAATAACATCATTGGAAATACGGCAAACTATGGTGGCGGCATTGATAGCTATTATTCCACAGCTATCACTATAAGCAATAATTTTATCAGTGGCAATTCTGCGGCGAGAGGCGGCGGTATCTACACCTCTAATATAGGCCAGGGTTCGGTAATAAGTAATAATACCTTCAGCAGAAATGCTGCTTCTTCGTACGGCGGTGGAATTGGATTCTTTGGGATAAGTTGCGCGGTTATAAATAATACCTTTAGTGAAAATTCCGCTGCAAATGGCGGAGCGATGTATTGCCATTATTCCGACGCTACAGTAATCAACACGATTTTTTGGGCTGATAGTGCATCATCAGCTGATCCGGAGATTTATATTGATGAGAATTCATCGGCATCCATCATATATTGTGATATCCAGGGTGGCTGGGAAGGCGAGGGGAATATCGATATCGCCCCATTATTCCGCGATCCCGAAAATAGCGATTACCATCTGATGTCAACAGAATGCGGCGACCCTTACGATTCCCCCTGTATCGATACCGGCCATCCCGATATCATAGACAGCCTTTTAGATTGCTCCTGGGGGCTGGGAACGATATTGAGCGATATGGGGGCATATGGCGGTGGGGATTCCGTGACGGTGGGTATTGACAACGAAAATATCCTCGTTCCCGAACGGCTCGCCATGATACAGAATTATCCCAATCCGTTCAACGCTTCCACCACTATTCAATATAACCTGACGATGGCCAGCGATGTTAAAATTGAGATCTATAACCTTCTTGGGCGCAGGGTGCAGACTCTATACAACGGCATCCAGACTGCTGGCGAGCACATGTTAATCTGGGATGCCGATAGTTTCGCGTCAGGCATGTATTTCTGCACGTTTACAGCAGGAAAGTCTATGCAAACTCAGAAGATGATTCTTATAAAGTAGATACGAACTTCGAACAATTAAATGCAGGCAAATAACGACAAATAAGGTGATTTAGTATTGTCTGATAAAATCTGAGGATCAAGTCATGAAAACTCTTAAATTCATCGGGAGTATTGTGTGGCTGGCTATTTTTACGATCTCTGCGTCGGCAAACGCACAGGAATTAGAATATGTCAATTCTCTATACTGGACAGCTATCTATGATGTCGAGGTACAGGGTAATTACGCTTACTGTTGTTTTGACGCCGGCCTGGTAATTATAGACGTATCTGATGTTGAAAATCCATCGTTTGTGAGCCGGCTATATATTCAGGGAGATAATTTCAATATCGAAGTGGCCAATGACTTTGCCTATATATCTGGCGAGCGCGATAAACTAAGAATTATCAGTATTACCGATCCCGAAGATCCTCAGCTTTTAAGTGAACTCGTAATTGATGCTGAAGTCGACAATATATATGTCGATGGTGATTACATCTACGCGGCCGCCGGGGGACTGGGGATGTTGATAATCGACATCTCGGACCCATATAATCCTGAGATTATCACCAGATTTGATACCGATGGTGATACCGAGGCTGTGGTGGTTATCGACAACCTGGCTTTTATATCGGAAAGATATCTATATCCAACGTCGAGGCCATTCCAGATTTTAAACATTTCAGATAGATACAATCCGTCGGTCATAGGTTTTATAACCGAGAATATGGGCTGGAATCGAGATCTAATTATCGATGGGGATTATGCGTATCTGGCAAATACTTATCGGGGCTTTATAATAGTTGATATTTCAGATCTGGCCGATCCATTTATTTTGACGCGGATGGAAGAAACGACCTATCCGTGCAATTTATTCAAGGTTGATGATTACGTCTTCATGGATTATGGCTTTGATACCCTGCAGGTTTTAGATGTTTCCAATCCTGAATCGCCTGAAATAGTCACGGCTTATGAAATTGGGGAACGGGCAATTGATTTTGATATTTTATCGAACTATCTTTTCGTGGCTGGATCGTACGGGGGTATGCCGATACTGGATGTCTCGAGCATCGAAAATATCGTGCAAGTGGCTAAATATGAGACTCCAGGATCATCATCGCTGGTATTCGGAATAGGCGATTATCTCTATGCCGGCGAATCGAACCAGAGGATATATATTCATGATTTAACAGATCCGGTGAATCCAATCTGGATTTCTCAGTACGAACTCCCTTATGGTTTTTATCCCTATTTTGTATCCGAATACTATCTGTATGCGCTCGGTGGGAACGGGTTAGGAGTTATCGACATCTCCGATCCGTCACAGCCGGGTGAGCCGGTTTACCACGCTTTCGAGAATAATTTTAGCGATGTTGTTGTTAACGAGCCTTATATCTATCTTACCGATTTTGACGAAGGAGTGCATGTTTATGAGAGAATATCGCAGGACAGTTTGGAATATGTAAGAAGCTTTTCCTGGCCTGATTTATCTTTTAATGTGGAAATTGAAAACGGTATCGGCTACATAGCCCACTATCCATCGGTATGTATTTTTGATTTTACCGATCCGGCGGATTCGGCGTTGCTCGGAAGCATCTATCCGTATAGCGGGCCCGGGCCGATATGCGTGTATAATAGCTTCATATATACCCGGTGTTACGAAGCGCGTAATAATTCGGTTTCGATAATCGACGCTACCGATCCAGCCAATCCATTTCAAGTTGACACATTGTTCTTTCCCGGTTCTGTCTATGACATTTATCTTAATGACGAGATGGCATATTTTTCGGTATACGGTTATGGACTGTACATTTACGATATATCTGATCCTTACGATCCCGTACTCATAGGCGATTACAATACGCCCGGTTTTGTAAATAATGTGTTCTCATACGGTGATTTTATATATATCGCGGATAGGAGCTCGCTTATTATTCTCCACCTTACGCCCACGGGGATCGAGCGGACGGGGGAAATTCCATCCAGCTTTTTCCTGTCCTCAAATTATCCCAACCCATTTAATGCCCGAACAATCATAAACTATAGCCTGCCTGAAACCGGGCCGGTCGGCCTTTTCATCTACGATGTTCTTGGGCGGAAGGTCGAAACGGTGTTTGATGAGCAACAGGCGGCAGGCGTTCATCAGGTGGTCTGGGATGCCAAGGATCGAGCCTCCGGGGTCTATTTCTACAGGCTTAAAGCGGGCCATTATCTGGAATCGAAGAAGTGCCTTTTATTGAAATAGATGTGCACAGGGGGAAGCCATGAACAGCATATTGCTTTTAATGGTTACTGTTCGGTATCTCCATTCTCCACAGATTTGGACGATTGAGTTTTAAAAAAAATAAGAATTTCCTTGACTCATAATGACAGGCTGATATTTTTATTATCGCTGCGTGTTCTTTTCATTAACAGGCATCTCTACTTTTCCTTGAAAATCGAATGTAATTCTCGAGAGATTGGGATCGATTGAACTTCCTTTGCTGCCGCTTGCGTAATGTGGAATAGGCGGCAACAATAAGAGTGGCGGTGATCATGCTCCAGTGGCATAATGTTAACAAAATCTATAACCTTTAAATCGAGGAGGTCGTATGAAGCGAAAATTCATCCTGATGTTTCTTGCCATGTTTATGGCAGGTCTCATTGTGCCGGCGGCGGCTGGCGAGATCGATCCGGGGCTTGAGCAAATCCTTGCCTCAGCGCCGGCCGAGCAGACGGTACCAGTGCTGGTTTTTCTAAAAGACCAGGTGGATCTGAAGGCCATCAGTGAGGAAATGGACATCCGGAATGCCACTCTTCAGCAGCGCCATGAAACGGTTGTTCGCGCTCTGCAGGAAACGGCCGGCGCATCGCAAGGCGAAATCGTCAATTACCTCAGCGGGCTCAAGGCAGATGGGAATATCGAAGATTTCCGGGCCTTCTGGATCGCAAATATCATCGCCGTTAAGGCCACGCAAGATAGGATTAAAATCATCGCCAGTCGATCCGATGTTGCAAGAGTCTATTGCGATTATGAAATCGAGCTTATTGAGCCTGTCGAAGCTAAGGGTGACGATGGCGAGTTAATTACTGTTGCTGAGACCGGTGTCCAGGCGGTTCGTGCGCCGGAGGTATGGGCGATGGGGATTACCGGTACCGGGGTTCTTGTAGCCAATATGGATACCGGTGTTGATGGAGACCATCCGGCATTGGCGGATCGCTGGGCCGGCGTCGCCGATCCCCGATATGCAGGTCATCCCGAATGGGCCTGGTACGATCCTTATTTTGGACAAAACGATTTTCCGTACGACAATAACGGACACGGTACCCATACTATGGGATCGGTTTGCGGTGGCTCGCCCGGGGACGAAATTGGCGTGGCCCCCGGCGCCTACTGGATGGCCGCGGCCCCCATAGACAGGGGGGGCGGAATCGATAGGACTGTCTCCGATATCATCTTATCCTTCCAGTGGATGCTCGATCCGGACGGCAATCCTTCAACCAACTGGGATGTTCCGGATGTTTGCTCGCACTCGTGGGGCATGGTTACTGCTCATGGTTATCCTCCCTGCGATGAGCTTTTCTGGAGCTATATTGATGCCAACGAGGCGGCAGGCACAGTCGTGGTTTTTTCTGCCGGCAATGAGGGAACCTCAGGTCTACGCCGCCCGGCCGACCGGGCCACCGATGATTACCGCAATTGCGCCGTGGCTGCAGTAGACGCTAACAATCCGAGCTGGCCGATAGCTTCATTCTCTTCAAGAGGTCCGACATACTGCACGCCTGGTGGTTCTGCAGCTATCAAGCCCGATATTGCCGCTCCCGGTGTGAGTGTTCGTTCCAGCTACCCCGGCGGCGGTTATGTCTATATGAGCGGCACCTCGATGGCTTCTCCGCATGTTAACGGCGTGATCGCCCTCATTCGCGAGGTCAATCCGAATCTTGGCGTGCAGGAGATCAAGCAGATCATCTATGATACCGCTTACGACCTCGGTCCGGCCGGAGAGGACAATGCTTACGGCTGGGGAATGATCGATGCCTATGAGGCGGTTCTGCTTGCTATGGGAACTCAGCCGCCGAATGCCGATTTTACCGGATCACCCACCTCCGGCTGCGCTCCGCTGACGGTCAACTTCACCGACCAGTCCACCGGCGAGATAACCAGCTGGAGCTGGCAATTCGGAGACGGTGGAACCTCACTCGATCAGAATCCATCATATACATATCAGAATCCGGGGGATTTCACAGTTTCGTTGACGGTTACCGGCCCGGAGGGTTCTGATACGGAAACTAAGGCCGATTATATTTCGGTCTTCGACGTTCCGGTTGCCGATTTTTCGGGAACGCCAACATCAGGTGATGCTCCTCTGACAGTCGACTTCACCGACCTCTCTACGGGCAATCCATCTTCATGGAGCTGGGATTTCGGCGATGGAGGTTCCTCCGACGTTCAGAATCCGAGCTACGAGTATACCGGCGCAGGCATCTTCACCGTGAGCCTGACGGCATCGAATGCCTGCGGGTCCGATCAGGAGATCAAGGCCGGCTATATTACAGTTACGGAACCGACGGTTCTGGAGGTACATCTATCCGCTATAGACATGTCCCGGATGTTTTTGGGCAGGAAGTGGTGTGGAGTTGCCGAAGTTACGGTGGTGGATCAGGGCGACCAGCCAGTGGCCAATGCAACAGTAGGTGGATTCTATAATACGCCGCCGGTCAAGACCCTTGAGGGCACGACGGACATCAACGGTATCGCGGTGATAAATTCAAAATCAACTCCCAAACCACCTGTTGACTGGTGCTTTGAGGTAACCGATGTGGTGGCTGCCGGGTATACGTATAATTCCGGCGCCAATGTCGTGACAAGAGCCTGCGAGAGTGGTCCGATATTCAAGGGCGAAATCCCGATTGCCGATCTTGTTCCGGGTGAAACTGGCCTGAGCCAGAACTACCCCAACCCCTTCAACGCCCGGACGATAATCGAGTATAATTTGCCCGATCCGTCTCATGTCACCGTCGAAGTCTATAATCTGCTCGGCAATAATGTAGTCACACTTCTGGACGAGAGTCAGGAGGCCGGTTATCATCAGGTTACCTGGAATGCCGAAGGACAATCTTCAGGAATGTACTTCTACAAGATTGAAGCGGGCGATCTTGTCGAGACGAGGAGGATGTTGCTTCTAAAATAGAGCTTCTCTAAATCCGTCTTGAGGATATTATGCCGGGTCGAGATCAGTCGGCCCGGCTTTTGAATATATTTCCGCCAAGCAGGAGACAACGGAGCGAAGTGTTCGACGTCGGATGAATCTGGAGAGTGACAAGAAAAGAGCCTGGAGGGATTCTCGCATCAGTTATATCCCGATACTTAGTGGCATATCTAATGCGTTCCCTAATTGCAAAAAAGTCGGCGGGTAAGAAAATCGGCCTTATTCTGATCATTGTTTATTCGATGCGGTACAGAACCACACGCTTGGGATTCCCGGAGCGAAACAGAACAATTGAATTTCCGTATTTATTAGTGGTGGATTTGCTTCTTTGCAGCCGATAAATGCGAGATCTGAAAAGGAGAACGGCGGAGAATATGGATTACATGGAGCTGGTAAAGAAATCTGTCAGCAACGCCTGGAATTACAGGTTCTTATGGCTATTTGGATTTTTCGTGTCCATAACCGATGGATTCGGCGGCGGCCACTGGTGGACGGATAAACTCGACAGAAGCGGTTACTGTAGCCGCTTCGGAGATTTCGGCGCCTTCCGCATCGATCCTGCTTTCCTGGTTCTCCTGGCTATGGCGGCATTCTCACTGTGGATCATCTTCTGGGTGATAAGCGTTATCTCCGAGGGATCGCTCATACATGGCATATCGAAAAAGGAACTGAATCTCGAAGTGGGCTTTGCCGACTGCTGGTCTGCGGGACTGGGGAAATTCTTAAGACTTTTCGGCATTATGCTGTTGGCACTGCTCGTAGTATTGGCTGTTATATTCGGCCTGGTGCTGATTCTGATCCCTTCTTATTTTGCATCTGTCGCCCTTGGGGTTGCCCTGACTCTTCTTGCTCTCCCGGTCCTGCTTGCCATAATAATTGTAACGATCTCCGTGGAAGGGTGGGCAATACGATTCGCGGTATTATATGATGAACCCTGGCTGGCTGCAATAGATAGAGGCTGGTGTCTGTTTAAGGACAATATTGGCAAAACACTGGCAGTGGCGTTTTTATCGTTCTTTGCCCAGTTGATCCTCTGGTGTCTGTTGATAATCGGCGTGGTAATGCTGGCGATACCATTTGTGGTCCTTGGTATTGTTAATCCCTGGCTTGGTCTTATTCCGGGTGTTTTGCTGGGAATAATCATAATCATCTTATCCTCTGCCTTTTTCGGGACATTTGCCAGTTCGATATGGACATTGGGCTTTATGCGGATGACGGGATACTCCGCTGGAGCGTCTGCGGCATTGACAGACGCCACTCCTCCAGCGTCCTAGCCAGACAATAGTGCCTCGAACAGAGGGCACTGAAATCTGAGAACTCCAGCGATCACGTTGTTGTATTATCGATGACTCAGTTCTCGGTGAAAGCTAAGACAGATATTAACTCGCGTCAACCATACGACAACACTCAAGGGCCATTCTCTGATCGCGAAAGAGTCTGCTGGGGGTTATATTGGGACCGCATTCTTTTGCGAAACAATCAGTTACAAGAAAACCTCTCAGACTTCCGCCAGGGTACAGATAAGAGAATGACAGCTTAAAATTAAAGAAACGCCATGTGAAAGGCAAATTTCTCAAATTATCTACAAAAAATAGTTGTATTTTTGCAACAATATGC
>CBEWDL010000091.1:0-13529 GCA_965555375.1 uncultured bacterium | reverse complement strand
GCGATGAGGTTGCCGCCCTGTTTGGCGATCCATTCATAACCAGGAGGGATGATAAATTTTATATCGATTTGCCGAAGGCTTTGATGAACAAACTGATTTCTCTTGGCGTAAGAGAGTCAAATATCGGTGGATCGCCCGATTGCACAAGCTGTCTTTCGGATAGATATTATTCCTATCGCCGGGACGGCAGTGCGCCGATCCAGATGGTTAGTTTTATCTTCGGGTCGCGATAATAGAATGGTGGAGGTGACATTTTGAAAAATGTTATGCTGGTTTTAGCATTGGTATTGACCGGGACTAAGGCTTTCGCCGGGCTTTCTGGACTGGGGCTGGGTCTTCATGGAGGCCTAATTTCGGGCTATGATAACCCCGTTTTGAAGGAAGGAATACCGCTCGATTCCCTGGGCATTGATTTATCGGAAAAGATGACCGATATCGGAGCGCATCTGAATATCGGCACTTTTAGAATCGTCGACTTCGACTTGAATATCGATTATGCCTGGAAAAAACAGGAGATAGCATCGGGTATCGATCTGAGATTCTCCGATTTTTCAATAACCGTTTCGGTTAGAAAATCGATTGCGCTGGCTGCGCTTAAGCCATATATAGGCGTCGGTGTAGGGCAGCATTGGATGGCGTATTCTATTGAGTTCGGGGATCAGGTAATCGGTGTGGTGCTGCCGGAGAACGAAAGCAAAGTCGGTTATCACTTTAAGGCTGGAGTAGATCTGGATTTTCCGTTGTTTCCTTTGACGCCATACGGCGAATGGAGGTATAACATTATCCAGACAGCGGGAGAATCGACAAAATATTCAGCTTTATTAGTCGGCATAACTCTGGATTTGCCGTAGTGAGGAGGAGAAGTTGAACAGGATAATGATTTCCTTATTATTGGTATTATCGGTAGCATCTGGCGCAGCGGCACAATATGCCGCCCAATTATCGGGTGCGGGGACGGTTCTCAAAGGCAGCTCCGTCGGTGGAGGGTATGTCGGAATATATGACGGGGCGTTCGGGATTTTAGGTCAGTATCGCTATGGCATCGGCGGTTACACCGATATCGGCGGCAAGTTGGGCATCATAGATCTCGATTCAGGCTCGGAAGAAGGCAACGTCGGGTTCCTTATGGGGATCGATTCCAAATATCAGGTTATGGAAGTGCGTATCATGGATCCGGTAGATCTATCGATCGGCGGCGCCTTTGAATTTGCGGCTTTCGATCATCTCAAGAGTCTTGTCGTGGGCGGATACGCTGTTGGCTCCTATCCCGTTACCCTAAAAAACGGACGAACCCTGTCACCCTATGGCCGCCTAATAATGGGATTCAATAGAGGCGATCCGGATCCGGGGCCCTCTAAAACCGAATTCGATCTGGGCCTTAATATGGGCGTTACCATGGAGTTATCGTCATCTACACGCGCCCTGGCTGAAATTCAGATTGATGATAATACAGCGGCATTTCTTATGGGTCTTGAATTCAGGCTGTAGTATTTGAACTTAATCGAGAGCACAGTCCTCGGGCTGATCCAGGGGCTTACAGAATTCCTACCAATTTCCTCGTCCGGGCACCTTGTAATTTTCGAGAGGCTTTTCCATATAGAGGCGAACGATCTCGTTTTCGAGGTCTTTGTTCATTTCGGCACCCTTATGGCCGTGTTATTCTACTTTAGAGAAAAGCTGCTGGCCGTTGCCGGTTCTATCATCAGATTGTTTTCCCGCACCCGAAAACCGGAAGGCGATAAAGCTAATATAAGGCTATTCTGGTATCTGATTCTGGGAACCGTCCCGGCCGCCCTTATGGGCCTTTTGTTTGAGGATTACATAGAATTGGCCTTCGCATCGCCCCGATGGGCATCGGGGATGCTGCTCGTTACCGCGGGGATCTTGCTCTTGACGAGATGGACGATGCGGGAGGATCGCAATTTGAATACGAACCGAACGATAATAATTGGATTTGCCCAGGCTCTTGCCATGATGCCGGGTATCTCGCGATCCGGAAGCACCATCTCCGCCGGAATGTTTTTGAGAATGAAAAAATCCGAGGCCGCCGAATTTTCATTTCTGCTTTCGATCCCGGCCATAATCGGGGCTACCGTGTTACAGATTCCACAATTCATCAGCGATATCACAAACGCCGATCTTGTAATTAACTACCTTATTGGCGCCATCATAGCGGCAGTTGTCGGCTATGTTTCCATTGCCTATCTGATGAAAATAGTGAAGAAGGGTAAATTCTTTTATTTCGGTTTGTATTGTGCCGTGATCGGTTTTCTGGGTATCTTGCTTTTGTGAATCCCCCGAAAAAAATCTTAATTTTCCGCAAAAGCTCGTTGGGAGATGTGATTCTGACTTTGCCTGTAATCAAGGCGCTGAAGGATAGCTTTCCCGAAGCGCAGATAGACTATCTGACCAGGTCCCGATATGCTCCGATAATCGAACATGACCTTACTATCGATAATGTAATAACTTTCAATGACAACTCATCCTTTCTGAAATCCGTCCGCGGCTTACGCTCAAATGGGTATGAACTCCTCGTCGATTTGCAGGCGAATTTACAATCGCTCATCATTGCTTTTCTATTATTCCCCATCCGTGCCATTAGATACAAGAAACGTCGTTTTGCCAGAGAGTTGATTGTCAGACGACCGCAGTGGAAGCTGAGAGTGGATCATACGATCGATGCATATCTGGCTGCGCTTCGGCGCCTGGGCATGGATATCCTGCCTTCTCCTCCAGCCCTGACGGTTCCGGTAGAGCTTACCGAATACGCCGATAATTTCATTGAAAAATCGCTGCCTTCCGATTGCAAAAAGATTATCGCGCTCTGCCCCGGCGCCAGGTATTACGAAAAAAAGTGGCCGTATGATAATTTTCGCGCCGTGGCGGAGCGGTTGCTGGATGATTCTGCCATCGGCATTCTTGTTATTTCATCAACTGACGATGATATCTCGCCGGGCCTCGAATTGAATCATCCTCGGCTGGTGGCGGTTAATGATCTGGAGATTCTCAGGGTAGCGGCCCTGCTCTCGAAATGCCGGGTGGCGGTCACCAACGATTCCGGGATTATGCATCTATCCTGCGCGTCGGGAACACCGGTCCTGACCATTTTCGGTCCGACCAGCCCGCGCCTCGGTTTTTCGCCGACCCTGCCGGGCTCGAAGGTCTTGTGCGATGATGTCTTCTGTTGTCCCTGCAGCGTTCACGGGAAGAAACGATGCCGCCAGGCGGAGAAGTATTGCTTTAAGGAGATCACCCCGGAGAGGGTCTATGACGAACTGCAGGAGATGATCTGATTTCCCCCTCCATTTGAAGCTGCTGTCGAACGTCAATCCCGGTTCTTGATGCTTTATATACGGTTTGCGTTTTCGGTGCCACGACAATATCTTATTGATGTATGGATGCCGTAGAAGCCAGATACTACGATAAACTGGAAGATAGCAAAACGAAATGCCGTCTTTGCCCGGTCAATTGTGTTATCAAACCCTCGAAACAGGGGATTTGCATGGTTCGGAGCAATGTCGACGGCACGCTTTACGCCTCAGAATATGGAAAAACGGTAGCCCTCAATATCGATCCGATTGAAAAGAAACCGCTCTACCATTTCATGCCCGGCAAGGATATACTCTCAATAGGACCCAACGGATGTAATTTTTCCTGTGTCTTCTGCCAGAACTGGAACATATCACAGGAAAAAAGCTATACCAGATATATCTCACCGCCCGATCTTGTCAAACTCGCCGGCAAAGAGGGATCGATCGGCGTGGCATATACATATACGGAACCTCTGGTATGGTTTGAATACGTTTATGACTCCGCAAAGCTTTTGAAAGACGCCGGGTTTGTCACGGTCATTGTCTCCAACGGATATATCAACGAGGAACCCGCCAGAGAGCTTTTCAAATATATCGATGCGGCCAATTTCGACCTGAAATCGATCCGGCCCGATTTTTATAGAAAGCTATGCAAGGGCAAATTGGACGATGTTCAGAGGACAATTGGAATAGCGGCTGAGATGGGCCTTCATGTTGAACTTACGAACCTTCTGATTCCTGAAAAGAATGATTCCAACGATGAGATCAGGGAGCTTATCGATTGGATCTACAATTTCAACCCATCGACCGTTCTGCATATTTCCCGTTATTTTCCCCATTACAAGATGGATACACCTGCCACGGCATCGGAACGTGTAACTTTCGCATACGAGGCCGCCAGAATGAAACTAAAATATGTTTATACGGGAAATATAACGGGCATCGGTAATCCTGATACGATTTGCGGCGCCTGCGGTGCCGTATTAATAGAGCGCAATTTTTACAGCGTTAAGGTCATTGGCCTGGATGGCGGCAAGTGCTCGAAGTGCGGCGCCGATACCGATATTGTAGTATGAATTGAAAAAGGGGAAAAGATGCAGGTTAAAAATGACTTGTCGGTGTGGAGGATGTCGAAAAGGGGGATGGAGGTTCAGGCGTCTCCAATAAGAAAGCTTGTGCCGTACGCGGAAGAAGCAAAAAAAAGAGGCATCACCGTATATCATCTGAACATAGGCCAGCCTGATATAGAAACGCCCCCGGAATTCTGGAACGCGGTCAAGGATTATTCGGAAAAGGTCCTGGCCTACGGTCATTCCCAGGGGCTGGCCTCTTATATTGCCGCGCTTTCCGGATACTACAGGCGATGCGGACTCGATATAAAACCCGATCATATTGTTGTTACAACCGGCGGCTCGGAGGCAATAGTATTCGCTTTTTTGCTCGTGGCGGAACCGGGAGAGAAGATTCTCGTATATGAGCCGTTCTACACCAACTATAACGGCTTCGCCACCATGGCGGGGGTGGAGCTTGTACCGCTTGAGACGAAGGCTGAGGACGGTTTTCATCTGCCGCCTCGTGATATCATCGAAAAGGCGATCGATCCCGACGTTCGCGGCATAGTAATCTGCAACCCGAATAACCCGACCGGAACTCTGTTTACCAGGGAGGAGATCGAGATGGTAGCAGGGATTGCCCGGGAGCATGGGTTATACGTGCTGTCCGATGAGGTCTATCGGGAGTTTATCTATGAGGGTGAGCATACCTCGATTTTCGATATTCCCGACGTCGATGAATTTGCCATAATGCTCGATTCCATAAGCAAACGGTTTTCGGCCTGCGGGGCGCGAATCGGCAACCTGGTAACCAAAAACCCCGGATTGCATGAGGCGGCGGTCAAATTCGGGCAGGCCCGCTTGTGCTCACCCACCCTGGAACAGGTCGGCGCCGAGGCGGCTCTAAGGCTCGGGCCGGAGTATTTCGAGAACGTAATCGGGGAGTATAGGAGAAGAAGGAATGTGGTCTACGACGGGCTGATGCAGATCGAGGGCACGGTCTGCCTGAAACCGGCGGGAGCGTTTTACGCCATGGCGAAACTCCCCATATCCGATTCGGAAGACTTCGCGAAGTTTATGCTGGCCGAATTCTCCATCGATAATAAGACTGTGATGGTCGCTCCCGGACCCGGTTTCTACGCCACGTCCGGGAAGGGAGTGGATGAGTGCCGCATCGCATACGTGCTTAATACCGAATCCCTCAAAGATGCCATGAGAATTTTGAAATTGGGTGTGGAGGCTTTCAACAACAGATGAAGAAATGCTACGGCGGCATCGACCTCGGCGGGACTTTTATAAAGGCCGGTCTTTTATCGCTTGACGGTAAGAGCATAGCCAAATTCAAAATTCCCACTGAAGTAAAATCGGGGGTGGCCGCAGTCGAGGCTAATCTGCTGAAGGCGGGCCGGAGGCTTCGCGATCTGGCGAGCAAGCGTAAATTGAAGCTTGCCGGGATCGGTATCGGTTCACCGGGCACGGTTAAATACCCTGAGGGGATAATAACCGGATCGTCTCCGAATATCCCCGGCTGGGTAGGATCCAATATGCGGAATCTTTTTTCGGGATTTCCTGTGCCTATCCGCGGCGATAATGACGCCAACTGTATGGGCCTTGCCGAGTCGACATTCGGTGCGGGGAGGGGGGCGAAATCGGGATTTTATCTGACCATCGGCACCGGTATTGGCGGTGCGCTGGTGGTTAATGGTTCTCTTGTCAGGGGCGCTAGTTGCGCCGCCGGGGAGTATGGACATACGATTTTTAAATATGGCGGGATCAAATATAAAACGGGGCAACGCGGGCCGCTGGAGGCCTATGTCGCCGCCCCGGCCCTGATCAGACAGACGAAAAAGGCTGTCAGGAAAGCAAAGAAATCGATCCTGACAGGAAATATCAATTCCCTCACGCCAGAAAGCATATTCGAAGCTTTCAAATCAGGCGACCGGGCCGCTGTCGAATCGGTATCCAGGAATGCCGAGATGATCGGTATAGCCATCGGCTCGATAATCAATCTGCTCAACCCCGAGGTTGTCGTCATCGGCGGCGGCATATCAAAGGGGTGTGCAAAATATATAAAGTTGATACGGAAAGCCGCAAAGTCGTTTGCCTTCGATTCGGCAACCTCCGCCCTGAAAATAAAGGTCGCCAGGTTTGGCAATGACGCAGGATGGATCGGCGCTGCTTGCCTGAATATGCTGGAAGACGGCGATTGAAGCAGCGAGCGGGCGAAAAATGGTGGATCTTATCGGTGGCGGCCGCTGGCGTGCTTCTGGCCACCATCGATGCCTCCATCGTCAATATAGCCCTACCTACGATCAGCGATTATTTTGAGACATCGGTTCACACCACCGCCTGGGTAACTATTAGTTATCTTCTCGTTGTTACCGCATTTCTTCTGGTCTTCGGGCGGCTGTCCGATGTTTACGGGCAGAAGCTGGTTTTTATTTCGGGCATGATCTTCTTTACGGTCGGATCGGGACTCTGCATCCTGTCCGCCAATATAGGGCAATTGATTGCCTTTCGCGCTTTTCAGGGATTTGGCGCGGCCATGATAATGTCGAATACGCCCGCTATAGTGACTAATGCCTTTCCAGCAGAGCAAAGGGGCATGGGGCTGGGGGTTATCGGTTCGGTGGTCTCGGTTGGTTTGATGCTCGGACCTCCTCTGGGGGGAATGCTGATTCATTATTTTGGATGGCATTACATTTTCGCAGTCAATTTGCCGGTCGGTATATTGGGCACCATCTTTTCACTTAAAATCTTAAAAGAACGTCGGGCTGATTCATCAAGCAAGCCGTTTCATCCGTTTGATCCTCTTCTCTGGATTTTGAGCGTTACCTCATTTGTGCTGATTTTCGGTATCGGCGGCCATTCAGGGCTGAATTTTGGCTGGGCGACTATTTATCTGACCATAACAGCTGCCCTGATGATTTTGTTTTTTGCCAGGCAGCGGAGAAGCGAGCAGCCTCTTTTCGATCCCGTTCTTCTCAAAAACAGCATATTCATGCTTTCGTCGGGTGCTGGATTTTTCACCTATATGGGGATGATAGGCCTTTCCTTTATGCTGCCTTTCTTCTTAGAAAAATCGGTCGGGATGACGCCACTGGAGACAGGCAGGCTTTTGATGGTGATACCGGCTACCACCGTTTTCGTATCGCCCCTGGCAGGCTATCTCTCCGATAAGCTCGGCCAGAGATCGATCTCCACCATCGGGCTATTTATTTCGACCGTATCAATGCTATCCATGTTCGCATTAAGCCACGAATCCTCCACGCTGCACATGGTAGCAAATCTCATTGGCCTGGGGCTGGGACTGGGATTGTTCGGTTCTCCCAATAATTCAGCTTTGATGGGATCTGTCGATCATAAGAACAGGGGCTCGGCCGGGGGCATCCTGGCAACGGTTCGGAACCTGGGGATGGTCTCAGGCATAAGTATCGTAAGCCTTGTTTTCAATTCGGCTCTGGGGAGGCATCTGATCGGAGATACGCTAAAGTATTCTATTGCATTCGAGACGGCTTTGCCGGTCGTGGTAGCGTTTTCGGCAGCGGCGATGATATTATCCGGTTTAAGGAGGTCGGTCTGAAAAGAACCCGCAAAAGGAAGTTTGTCGGCGTAATATTCAACTGCTGCAATGTATATAGGCGGATCTATTTGAACAAAAAGAAAACCGCCTTTGTTGGATGGTGCCCGAAATGCGGGGCGTCAATGGAGGTGTTAATATCCCCGACCGGTTCAAAATCGAGATTTTTTCAGACGAAATGATTAATTAAGTTGATTTTTTGGAATGGCGAGTTATTTTAATTTAGATGGCGCATTTGAGCGTTCTTTAGGAGGCCAGAGAAGCAATGTATGAGAAGATCTATGTCGTTCCCCTCGATGAAAACAGCCGGGGGCATGCCGACTGGCTCGGCCAGACCCTTTCGAAGAAAATGAATCTTCGCCTGCAATCCGGTATCGTCTCTCGTCTGCCGGAGGAGGCCTATAACGCTCAATCCAATCAATATTATGCCGTCCCGATCCTCTCCAAACTCGAACTGTTAAAAGGCTCCGAGGACGAAATCATCCTGGCGGTGACAGAGGAGGATCTCTATCTACCGAACCAGAATTTCGTATTCGGTCAGGCCAACTCTGTCGGCCGCACGGCCATTGTTTCGTCTGTAAGGTTGAAGCCCGAATACCATGGTCTGCCGGAGGATGAGAAACTGACCAGATCCCGGCTGTTCTCAGTGGCGCTCCATCAGATAGGCCACGTTCTGGGTTTGAAGAATTGCACCGAAGAATGTGTCATGGGGGTTGCATCGAACGTCAACGAGCTTGACGCACGGCCCGATACCTTTTGTCCCAACTGCTTTTTGAATTTAACCCTGCCAACGAAGGTCAAGATCTAATAATAAGATTTCAACCTTTTATTCATATTATTCGTCGTAATGGCAGGTCTCTCTACGAGTCGTATGACCGTACCTGCCATCGTCAACTGAAACAATCTGGACGAATCGTCTTAAGAAATCTCGATCCGCGGATCGCAATCTCAGGATGCCCCTTACATGGACGCCGTAACCGAATCGAATACCGCTCTTCCCTCCGGCCATTTGACAGTTACCGAAAAGGCGCCGCGCTGCTCATCCAGGTTAAAGCCCGTGGCCTGATCGTCGGGATAGTTCTCCTCGAGGATTTTCAGGAGATCGTCGCCAAATTCGCTCTTGTCGCCATGGCAATTCAAGCAGGGAGCTTTCACCTTGATCACTTTCATAAACCGGAAGGCTTTTTCGCCGTCTTCCTCGACCCAGGCGAAATATTCATCTCCAGCAGTAGCCGTCCTGCCTTCGAGAACCTCCAGGCTCTCTTTTTCAAATTCATCCGGGGCATTATTCGGATTGCGGTATTTGGCGCTCACCCTTTTTACCGTCCATCCCGGCAGGCTCGAATAGCGGGCTGATATTTCGGGCGCTTTCTCCGAGCAGACCTTGACGGCTGCAATTACTCCTGAATCCTCCAGTGCGGCATAAAGCTCGGTCTTCAATTCTTCCATAAAGCTATTCGCCACATGTCTGGAGGTCGCAGCCAGTTCGGTGTCGGATGTTGCCTTTTCGCCGCAGCTTGTGATTGCCAGCAGGAAAATGCAAAATACCGAGACGGTGAGAATACCGATAACGTTGCGCATAAATTCCCCTTTCATTTTTCGTATTATAGAGTAGATGAAGATGATAACGCAAGGTAAATCGTTGCCGGATTTCGATGAAACTAAATACTTGCACAAAAGTGCATTATGTCATATTATGGCGTTTAAGCAGGTTGGCTGGCACGAGACGTTATGCGATTAATACAGGTTTTAGATAGAATCAAGACCGCCCCCGAGTTCGGTTCCAATATTACTCACTGGCATATATCGCCGCCGGGCGATGGCAAAGTTGTCGATTTTCCCAATGCCGTCGATATGAAATTGATCGACGTTCTAAAATCCAGGAGCATCGATAGGCTCTACAGCCACCAGGCCGAGGCTTTCGAGAAGGCTTCTCAGGGCAAGGATTTTGTCGTCGTCACCCCGACGGCATCGGGGAAATCGCTCTGCTACAATCTCCCCATCATGAACCATCTCCTGACGAAGGATCCCGAAGCTCGGGCTTTGTATCTGTTCCCGACCAAGGCTCTGTCGGCAGACCAGGTCGACGAGTTATACTCCATGGTCGAGGCCTGTGGCGCCGATATCAAGACCTACACTTTCGATGGCGATACGCCGCAGTCGGCCAGGGCGGCAATCAGACGGGCCGGCAATATCGTGGTCACCAATCCCGATATGCTGCATTCCGGAATTTTGCCCCATCACACCATCTGGGTTAAGCTCTTCGAGAATTTGCGGTATATCGTTATCGATGAGTTGCATCACTACCGGGGAGTTTTCGGATCGCATCTGGCCAACGTTCTGCGTCGTCTCCAGCGCCTGTGCGAATTTTATGGCTCGAAACCGCAATACATCCTCTGCTCGGCAACGATTGGCAATCCTGCCGAACTGGCGGAGAAGGTCACCGGCCGACCAATCGAGCTTATAGATAACAACGGCGCGCCGACGGGGGAGAAGCATTTTATCTTTTACAATCCGCCCGTGATAAACCGTCAGCTTGGCATCAGGAAATCATCGGTGAACGAGGCGGCCCGTATCGCCGGTATGTTCATCGGGAATGATATCCAGACGATAACCTTTGCGCGCAGCCGGGTCAGAGTGGAAGTTCTGACGACCTATCTTAAAGATCAGCTCGCCATTCAAAAGATTCCTCCCGAAAGGGTCCAGGGATACAGGGGCGGCTACCTGCCGAATGAAAGACGAGCTATAGAGAGGGGGCTTCGTTCGGGCGAGATTCTCGGCGTGGTCTCCACCAATGCCCTGGAGCTGGGTATCGATATCGGTGGTCTCGATGTCGCCGTATTATGCGGCTACCCCGGAGGAATAGCCTCCGCCTGGCAGCAGGCCGGCCGGGCGGGACGCAAAACCGATCTTTCGGTGGCTATCATGGTGGCGTCATCATCGCCTCTCGATCAGTTCATCGTCAATCACCCCGAGTACTTTTTCGGTAAATCGCCCGAGGAGGGAATTATCGATCCGGACAACCTCTCAATCCTCGTCAGCCATCTCAAATGCGCCGTGTTCGAGCTGCCGGTCGAGCAAAGCGAATCGTTCGGTGCTGCGCCGACCAGCAGGGTTTTGGATTTTCTGGCTAAAGAGAGGCTGGTCAAAAAATCGATTGATAAATACCATTACACATCCGACATATACCCGGCCACGGAGGTTTCACTCCGTTCGGCATCTCCTGAAAACTTCGTTATCATGGATGAGTCCGACGGCGGCCGGGCCGTGGGGGAGGTTGATTATTTTTCGGCCCCCGAACTCGTTCATCCGGAGGCCATATATCTGCATGGCAGCCGCCAGTACCAGGTTCGCAACCTCGATTGGGACGGCAGACGCGCTTATGTCGTGCCGGTGGAGGTGGAATATTACACCGACGCCGAATCCAAGGTTACCATTAAGGTCCTGCATACCGATCAGGAGGAGGAAATTCGAGACGGAATAAGAACGTCGCTCGGCGATCTCTCGGTGAGCAGGGTGGTGGTTGGATATAAGAAGGTCAGATTTCATACGCATGAGAATCTGGGCTGGGGCAACGTCCATCTGCCGGAGCAGGAGATGCACACCGGGGGCTTCTGGGTATCGTTTCCCGATAGCATAGGTGACGAGCTCAATCTGACCAGAGAGAAATTGGGCGGCGCCATGCAGGGGGCGGCGCATCTTCTAAGGCAGATCGTGCCGATATGGATCTTATCCGATCCGGCGGATATCAGGTCGGTTCCCATGGTCAGATCGCCGTTTACCGAGCAGCCGACCGTTTATATTTACGAATCGATACCGGGAGGGGTGGGGTTTGCCCGGCGGATATTCGATATGTTCGACGAGATAGTAAAGGGCGCGCTCTCTCTTGCGCGGGAATGCCCGTGCGAGGAGGGATGCCCGTCGTGTGTCGGCCCCGCCATCGAGACCGGCGAGGGGGGTAAAGATGGGGCGGTGGCGCTTTTAAAGCTGCTGACGACCTGATGGCACCGATATCTGTCATTCCCGACGCCGATCGGGAATCCAGAATGGTAGGTCGGGTTTTTCCATGCCAGGGGGATGAGAAACCCGACAAAAAGGAAAGGTTAAGGCGGCCTCATGAAATAAAAGATTGTCGGGTTTTGCCCACCTTAAGGCTGCCTGAAACCCGACCTACGAAATGGCTACTGGCCGGTAACCGTCTTATAGGTAAATTAAGAAGGGCGAATATCAATTCGCCCCTACGAGACTCTAAGCGGCTATTTTACAGGGTGCGGTCAGGTGGCCTCACCCGACCGTTTCTTAATAACTTTGTAACCTTATTTCAAAAGCACCATCTTCTTCGTATCAGAATATACCCCCGCCTCAATCCTGTAGAAATACATGCCCGACGATCTTTCTTTAGCATTCCATATGACCTGATGATATCCAGCATGCTGCTTTTTTGCCAGAAGCGTTTGCACCCGGCGGCCAAGGATATCGAAGATCTCGATTTTGACGTCCGCGGGCGCGGGCAGGGCGTAGCCGATGATCGTTGTAGCGTTGAAGGGGTTGGGGTAGTTCTGGAAGATGAAAAACTCCTGCGGATTTATAAAGTCTGTCTCGATATTATCGCCACCATAGCGAAATATCGCCAGAAAGTCGGTTGTGGTCACGTAAATCAGGTCCCATACCGACCCGAATACCCCGATAGCGGGATTGTCTGTAAAACCGAAACCCCATGAAAAAGGATCAGCAGGGTTAGCCACTCTGATGATTTCTATGCCGGAATGATAATCGGCTATTATGGCATAATGATCATATACGAATATGCCGGTGGCGTCTCCGGGCGTATCGCAGGAACCGGTTATCTCCATATTTTCCGGATCAGAAATATGGACTATCTGCAGCCCGTTGCTTCGGTTGGCTATATATGCGTAATCGTCGACTACCATGATATCCCTTGGTATTTCGATATCGCCGGGGATCATGACGCTTCCGGCTATAAACGGATTTTGCGGATCGGATACGTCTATGGCCCTCAGATAATTCGAATACGGCTCGGTCAGGTTCGAAAGAACATACACATAGCCGTCGGAGTAATAAAGTTGGCCGGCACCGCCCATGAATGTCAGGTCCGATACGAATTCCGGATCGGATGGGTCGGAGATATCGACTATCTCGAAGACCGGGGAATGATAACCATGTCCTATATAGGCGAAATCGCCGCTGACCCGGACGAAAATAGCGTAAGCGGATTGGTAGCTTCCGACAAAGGCGGGTGAAACCGGATCTGAAATATCCAGAATCTGGAGGGAACTGTAATCCGCAATATAAGCGTAATCGCCGACCAGACAGAGATCGAGCGCTCTGTCGGGTGTCGAGTAAAAGGATGCAATTCCGGGATTCTCCGGATCGGTTACGTCGGCGATCTGCAATCCCGATAGATCACAGGCGATATAGGCGTAATCGCCGACCACCTCCAGGCTCCAGCCCTCATTGGGGATCGGGCAGCTCCCGACAATCTCAAATTCGCACTGCGACTTTGCGGGCAAGAAGCTTACCAGTAATATCATGATGGCAAATACAAATTTCTTCAACGTACTTACC
>CBEWDL010000090.1:0-13593 GCA_965555375.1 uncultured bacterium | reverse complement strand
ATTAAGTGCACATATTTTTTCATTGCTGCTGTTTTGCCTTTGCTTCCAGGACATCGAGATCTCCGTTGGCGGCGACCCGGTCCTCGATTTGCCTATTGATATCCTTCATCACCATCGTCCTGGCCATGCCCACCGCATTTTTAATCGCTTTCGGCGAGGAACCGCCATGACATATAATCGATACGCCGTCAATTCCCAATAAGGGGGCTCCGCCGTACTCGGCGTAATCGAGATTTCTTTTAAGATCCCTGAAGGCCGGTCTTAACAGAAAAGCCCCTATTTTTGCAAAAAGATTGACCTTCACCCTTCTCCTGACCAGTTCGCCAAGAAAACTATCCATGGACTCGGCGAACTTCAGAATTATATTCCCAACGAAACCATCACAGACCACCACATCGGCCCTGCCCTTCAGGATATCCCTACCCTCGATGTTGCCGGTGAAATTCAGATCGGCGGCCGAAAGCAGCTTGTGCGACGCGATAGTGGTTTCGTTTCCTTTCGATTTCTCCTCGCCTATGGATAATAGGCCGACCAACGGATTTCTACTGGAAAACATCTGAGAGTAATAGATCGCTCCCATCAACCCGAATTGATACAGGTTTAGCGCTTTGCAGTCGGAGTTTGCGCCGACATCAAGAACTAACGCCCGCCCTTTTTCGGTGGGAAAAAACGTACCTATGGCCGGACGATTGATTCCTTTCAGCCTGCCCAATATCAGAAGCGAGCCTGCCATTACCGCGCCGGTATTGCCCGCGGAAATGAACGCATCGCATTCGCCCTTCCTCTGAAGATCGAGGCCGACCACGATTGAGGATTCCGGCTTTTTCCTGACCGATTCAGCCGGCTCGTCGGCCATACCGATTATCTGATCAGCATGAACAACCTTAAGCGGAAATTGCCCGGCATTTAAGTTCTGCAACTCCGACTGGATTTTGTCAGAATCCCCAACCAGAGTCAGCTCTATGTTATCGCCATAGGTCTTTTGTGCCAGCACCGCCCCCGCTACAATAGAAAACGGCGCATAATCACCGCCCATGGCATCTATGGCGATTCTGGCTTTGCGCTTGTGGAGCATTACTGCGACTCGGTCACGGCCACGACTTCGCGGCCTTTATACCATCCGCAATGCGGACAGATTTGATGCGGTAGCCTGGGTTCGTGGCAGTGCGAACATTCCACTATGTTCGGTTTCCGCAATTTCCAGTGCGTGCGCCTTTTGGCGCCTCTTGCCCGGGAATGACGTCTTTTTGGTAATGCCATGTCTATCCTCGATCTTTAAACGATGCGGCCATTAACCGGTCGCGACTTTGAGACTATTTTTTGAGTCTTTTTCTTACTCGTCAAAAAGCTGTCTGAGCGATTCCCACCTCTCGTCGGTCTTATCCGGCGTACATTCGCATTTGGATTCATTGAGATTCGTCCCGCACATGGGACACAGTCCGAGACAGGATTCTGAACAAAGGGCCTTGAGCGGAAGTTCCAGCAATATCGCCTGCCGAACCCGCTCCGAGAGATCGTATTCCTGAATCGTCTTGGGCAATATTACGAAATCCTCATCATCCGAATCCTGGGGAGCACTTATCTCGAGCAACTGAATCACGAATTGAAGCTTCGAGCTGATTGGCATCTCGAAACGATCGAGGCAGCGCGAACAATCCATCCCGGCCATCGTGGATAGCCGTCCCTGGACGATGATCTCATCGCCCGTCTTGGTGGCGGTCAGTTCGACCTCGACCGGCTCAGGGAACTCGATGCCCTCGGCGGTCAAGTCCAGATCCTCCGCCGATTCCGAAAAGCTAAGCTCGCTCCCCTCAGGCTTTATCTGTCTGAAATCAACCTTCACAATGACGGAAATTATGAGGGCACATAGTGAGTGTCAAGCCAATTTTAGCCATTTTGCAACGGCTCCTCCGCCTATGACGTTAGGCCTGGACGATTACACGACCGCCAGCTTCAGCAGACCGAATCGGCCAATCGCCTGCAAAATCAGATTCATTTATAGAAGGTTTACTTCAAATAGACCAGTTTTATAGCGCGGGATTTTTGCGGCGTCTCAACTCTGGCGAAATAGATCCCTGATGAGACTTTTCGCCCGGAGTTGTCTGTGGCGTCCCAGGATGCCTTTCCATCAACAGCTATCAATGATCGCACTAAAGAACCGGTAATGTTGTATATATCTATCCGGACATCTTCTCCGCGAAAACCCTCTACCATAAAAATCGTACAGGAATTAAAAGGATTAGGAGAGCAATAAAGCAGCCCGGATTCATCCATCAAGAATTCTGGATCATACCGTTCATCTTCTACTCCTGTAGGAAAGATAGAATAGATCTCTACCGTATCGGGCAATTCGAAATTCATTATCTTAAAAGCCAAATCTTCGGTCCCGTCGGCATTGATATCGCCTATATTGACCTTTGCGGAAGAAAGCTGGCGATTGTATTCAAACGTGTTGTAAGGTATTGTGTCGAAGGGGACGCCAGTATTATAAAATAACAATCTCTGGTTCTGCCAATTATTAAGTACCAGCTTCTTACCCGCATAAGGAAGGCTGTAAACACCAACATATTGCCTTGTGGGACCGATGTAATAATCCGGCTCAAAGTCTAAAGGATCACCCCCTAAACATAAATGGAATCGTCCCTCGCTGTCTGCGTATAAAATGTCATCTATATTGTCTTCGGAAATATCATCTGAGAAAACGAAACGATCATCATTTATAAAAGATGGCTCTTGATTTAGGGGATAATTTCCCAAAAAAACGGCAACGGTCAATATGTCGGGGTAACTTTGCATGGAAATGCCGAAGTCGCCGAAACCGTCGTTGTTCAGGTCAACGCCGCTCTGATACCAGCTATTGCTTATGAAATATTGGTCATCAAACTGGTACATCCAATCGTGTATATTATCCGGCGCGGAGTTGCCAAGATAAATAAAGGCCCTGGGATCAGCGTATATAAGTTCGGGAGAGATGGCAAGCAAGTCGGAAAGACCGTCGCCGTTAAAATCGCCCGCTCCCAAATCTGATCCTAGCCACTCGTAATGTTCGAAACCATCGATCACGATATCTGGCAGAGTATCCGGATCCGCCGATCCAAAGTATATATATATCCTACCCTCATCGATGAGGTCGGTACAAAACCCCTGGGCCGATATGGCGATGTCGTTGAATCCATCGCCGTCAAAGTCACTTAACGGCGTTATGTTCCAGCCAAAAAAAGTCCAATCCATATAAGGATCTATACAAAGAGAATTTGGGTTTTGCGGCTCTCCCTCGATTATTAGGTCAGGTATATTGTCAAAGTCGGGGCCTCCGTAATACAGATAAACCAATTCCGAAAAATAGGGCAGGAGTTGCTTTACCCCAATAGCCAGATCGGGATATCCGTCAGCGTTAAAATCCCCTGCAGGCGCCAGTTTCGTCATGTCCGTGCTGTCTTGGTCGATGACGATGGTAGCGATCAATGTCATGGTTTCGTCGGCAAAGGCGTTATCAAAATGCACGACCAAGGCCAACAGTAGCATTAGTGAAATAATGGCCCGGCAATTAATTCTAATAGGGCATATCATGTTAGACCCCCATTTATATAGATAAAATACTCTAATTATATCAGGTGTCAAGATAAGTTTATGGTCATGCTCCTAATTTCGATTGTTAGCGCAACGTCAATAAATGGCCGTTAAGGCAATGGCTATTACAATAATGCGAAGCGGCAGAAAATAATTCCTCCCGATGCTCGAAATCCATCCTTTACAGCGGTTGATTCTATTGGATATATTAGCTATATAATTTAGCCTTGAAGCGAGAACGGGATGGACTACTTTAAACGAACAAAGATCGCCTCGATTCTGAACCAGCCGGATAAGACCGCCGATGATATCCTGGTCATGGGCTGGGTGCGCACGCGGCGGGACTCGCCGAATCTGACGTTTCTGGAGGTCAACGACGGCAGCTGTCTGCCCAGTCTCCAGATCGTAATCGACCAACAATCCAAATTCCCCGATCTGGAGAATATCAAGTTAGGGGCAGCAGTGAGAATCGTCGGCCGGCTGGTGCCGGTGCCCGAAAGAAAGCACAAAATAGAGCTTCATCCAACAGATATGCGGCTTGTCGGCGAAAGCCCTCTTGAATACCCCCTGCAGAAAAAGAGGCATTCTTTCGAATATTTAAGGGAGATCGCGCATTTAAGGCCGCGCACCAATACCTTCGGGGTGATGAATAGATTCAGAAGCAGGATTTCCTATGCTATTCATAAGTTTTTCCAGGATCGCGGCTTTTACTATATCCACTCCCCCATCATAACCGCCATCGACGCCGAGGGGGCCGGCGAGCAGTTCTGGGTGACCGCGTTCGATCTGAAAAACGTGCCCATTACCGACGGCGAGATCGATTTCGATAAGGACTTCTTCAGCGACCAGACCTTCTTAACCGTCTCCGGTCAGCTTGAGGCCGAGATCATGGCCTGCGCCCTGAGCGATGTTTACACCTTCGGGCCGACGTTCCGCGCCGAGAATTCCAACACCTCCCGGCACGTATCGGAGTTCTGGATGATCGAGCCGGAGATGGCCTTCTGCGATCTCGATGAGGATATGCAGCTGGCCGGCGAGTTCCTCATGTATCTTTTCAACTACGCTCTGAACGAGTGCCCCGATGAGATGGCGTTTTTCAACTCCCGGATAGACAAAAAAAGGATCGAGATGCTTGAGAACCTCGTCAAATCGAAATTCGAGATCATCACCTATACCGAGGCCGTAGAGATTCTCAAAAAAGCCAAAAAGAAGTTTGAATACCCGGTGGCATGGGGTGTCACCCTGCAGGCCGAGCATGAAAGATATTTATGCGAGGAACATCTGAAAGCTCCGGCCATGGTGAAAGACTATCCCCGCGATATCAAAGCGTTCTATATGCGGCTCAATGACGACGGTAAAACCACGGCAGCGGTGGATGTGCTGGTTCCCGAGATCGGCGAGATAATCGGCGGCAGCCAGAGAGAGGAGCGGCTGGATGTCCTCAAAGATCAGGTCAAACATTTCGGCATCCCGGAGGACGGCCTCTGGTGGTATTACGATCTTCGCCGCTACGGCACGGTTCCCCATTCGGGATTCGGGCTCGGCTTTGCGCGGCTTCTGATGTATATGTCGGGGATGGCTAATATCCGCGATGTTATACCGTTCCCCAGAACGCCCAAAAACGTTAAGTTCTAATCAGGATCAGGCTTCTTCGATCAGCTATACGATTTGGGGGCGAGGGAAATATCAGGCGTCCGGCGGAAGCAACTTCCCTACGGACCCTTGAGGCCATCGCACCAAGATATTCTAGGGTGGCGTTAGAGGTTACTCTAACTGTGGCGTCAGAAGTTACTTCTGACGCCGTTTCCGTCTTCCGGTTCATAAAACGAAGAATATAGATAATCTTCAGGATGTTCGATCAATCCAGCTTTTACGGGATTGTTCCTTATATAATTCATCTTGGTTAACAGAACTTCATCAGAATAGATTGCCGCATTATCAAAACGATCTTTCCAGAGCTTAAAACTCCTATTTGAATTGAGCGGAACATGCTTTTGAAGTTTTCTTCTAATAAGATCATACTTATATTCCGGTGGTGTCGGGTCGCCCGACCCGACACTCTATCAACATAAGAAACGGTCGGGCAAGGCCACCCGACCGCACATACTTTGGCGTCAGAAGTTACTTCTGGCGCCATCAGCCTATTTAGATCAGGTTTTTTCTATCCCTATTTGGCTATTTTCTCCAGAAACGGCTTGAACAGGTCTATAGGTATCGGGAACAGGATGGTCGAACTCTTCTCCGATGAGATCTCAACCAAGGTCTGCAGGTATCTGAGCTGAATGCCCAGCGGCGTCTCCTGCAAAACTTTGGCCGCCTCGTTGATTTTCGTGGAGGCCTGCAATTCGCCCTCGGCGTGGATGACCTTGGCCCGGCGTTCCCTTTCCGCCTCGGCCTGCCTGGCTATGGCTCTCTGCATCTCCTGCGGCAGGTCGACGTTTTTGACCTCGACAACGCTTACCTTTACGCCCCAGGGCTCTGTCTGATCGTCGATAACTTTCTGCAATTCCCGGTTGATCTTCTCACGATTCGACAGCAAATCATCAAGATCGACCTGCCCCAGAATCGATCGTAACGTGGTCTGCGATATCTGCGAGGTGGCGTAGATATAATCCTCGACATCGACAATCGCCTTGTCGGGATCCATGACCCGGAAATAGGTTACGGCATTAACCTTGACCGTAACGTTATCCTTGGTGATGATATCCTGCGAGGGAACATCCATCGGTATCGTCCGCAGACTGACTCTGACCATCTTGTCGACGATCGGAATCAAAAGAATCAATCCCGGCCCCTTGGCTCCGATCAGCCGGCCAAGCCTGAATATTACTCCTCGCTCATATTCCCTTAGTATCCTGACCGCATTTGCGAGAATAAACAGCACCAGGCCTATTACAATTAAAATAGGAAAAACCATTGATACGTCCGTCTGGTTCATTACATCCTCCCTCTATAATCTATTTAACTCTTTCAGTTCGCTCTACTTTTAGTTCCATTCCCCTTACATCCACGACCTTTATTCGTGTCTCAGCATCAATCAGGCTGTCGGAATAAGCCTTCCAGAATTCTCCATGAATAAAAACCGTACCCCCGTCCGGCCCGATGGCTGACCTGGAAAATCCCGTTTCCCCCTTCAAGCCTAAATCTCCTGTAGCTATCTTCCTCCGATGAGCTCGCAGCGAGAGATATGCGGCCAGGAAGAAAAACAGGGTAAAGACTGTTACCGTCGGTATGATCACCGAAAGGGATATACCCTTGTAGGGTAACTCAGTGTCTCTGACAAGCATCAATGAACCGAAAAACAAGCTTAACACGCCTCCACCTCCAAGGATACCGTGACTTGCAATTTTTATCTCCAGCAAAAACAAGATCATGGCCAGGATGATAAGTAACACCCCGGCAAAATCGATCGGCAGGGCCTGAAAGGAAAACAGAGCGAGTATGAGAGCGATTCCTCCTACAACACCGGGAAGCACCGCCCCGGGATTGGAGAATTCAAAATACAAACCCAGCATGCCGATAGTCATAAGTATATAGGCAACATTGGGATCGGAGACGATCTCCAGAATCTTGTTGGCGAACCCGACTTTTAGCTCCACCACCTCAACATCAGCAGTATTGATAATATACGGGCCGGTGATCAGTTCAACCGAATCCTGATCCATCTGCTCCAGAAGATCCTCAAGATCGTTGGCTACATAATCCACGACATTCATTTCGAGGGCCTCGAATTCGGTTACGGACACCGATTTTCTGACGGCATCCTCGGCCCACTCCATATTCCTGCCCCTTTTCCTGGCCAGGGTCTTGATCTTGGCCACGGCATCGTTTGTCACTTTCTCGGCCAAAGTGGAATCCATTTCCGCGCCACCCATGGAAATCGGATGAGCCGAACCAATGTTGGTCTGCGGCCCCATGGCGCTTATGTGGGCGGCGTAAGCGATATAGACACCGGCCGATGCCGCCCTGGACCCGGGAGGATAGACGAAGATCACGACCGGGACGTTTGAGGCTAAAATTTCCTGAATAATATCCCATGTCGATTCCGTATTGCCGCCAGGCGTATTCAATTTTATTATAAAAACTTCAGCATCCAGTTTTTCCGAACGCCTTATTCCGTCTTTAATTTCACGAACCGTTATCGGCCCGATGGCCGAGGCGATTTCCATAACCGTAACTATTCTCTCAGAGAGGATTGCCTCGGTAGAATCCTGGTTATCCTGGGAATAGGACAATGCGAAATTTAGAAGTATAAGAATCGAAACAATACTATATCTCATATTCCCAAAATAAGATCATAAGATCTTGCGTGTCAAGGTTTATCGGGCAAGATTATGCCGACCGAATACCGCCTTGCCATCCACTATGGTCACTAAGACCTCTATTTGGTGGATGCGATCCACGCTGGTTTTAAAAATGTTATCTGACAGCACCACGAAATCGGCGCGTTTCCCGATAGAGATACTGCCGGTGATATCATCGTAACAGCACGCCCTGGCGGCTCCCAGGGTATATGCTTTCAAAGCCTGGCGGACAGTGATTTTTTCCTCGGGATACCAGGCCTTCCGAGTCTCATCCGGCCTTTTCCTGGTCACCGCGGCATGGATTCCGGCCATCGGATTGGCCGTCTCTATGGGAGCATCGGAGCCGAATGCCAGCTCAACACCGAATCTCAACATCGACCTGAAGGGATATGCATATCGCGCCCTGGCGCCCAGATAACGATCGGCGATATCGCGGTCGGAGGTAACATGGACAGGCTGAACCGAGGGGATCACGCCGTATTTTTTAAACAGCGGTATTTCTCTTCTCCTGAGAATTTGTGCATGCTCAATTCTCGGTCTCAATCCCTTTTCTGAAAAACTGGCTCCATATTTTCCCAGCACCGTCAAAACCTGATAATTAGCTTTATCGCCGATCGCATGAACGGCAACAGAGATCCCCGCTTTCACCGCTCTCGACACATGTTCTTCCAAATCTTTCTCGGCCAATGTTTCCACTCCATAGTTGTCTTTAGACTGATTATAAGGCTTGAACATATAAGCCGTCTGCGAGCCGAGAGCGCCGTCCGCAAATAGCTTAAGGCATCCGATTCGAAGATGATGGCTGCCCTTTCCAGTTTGTAGATTGAATCTACCGGCGATATCGAGATCATCCGGGTGGATCATCTTAAAGATCCGCAGGTGAAGGCGGCCTGCTATTTCCAACTCGTTGAACTTCGAGATGAGTGTTGGCCGCGTATCGCAGTCTCCAACGGCCACGATTCCCAGTTTCAAGAGATGTTTCTGGGCTGCAACAATCGCCTCTATTTTCTCATCATAAGATTGCGGAGGTATCTTATTCGAAACCAGATCGACCGCATTTTCTTTAAGAACTCCGGTGGGATCTCTATCGGCATCCCTGACTATGATCCCGCCGGGCGGATCCGGAGTACTTCTGTCGATACCGCAATATTTTAGAGTGGCAGAGTTAACCCAAAGAAGATGGCCGTCCTTGCTGTAAAGAGCAACCGGGCTTTTTGTTATAACATCCAGTAGATTCTTGTCGGGAAAATCGTCTCCCCAGAGGTTTTTATCCCAACCGCGTCCCTGCAGCCATTGGTCTTTTTTGAGCTTTGCGGCCGCTTTTCTCAGGATTGCCGCTACCCGGTCAAGCGAATCCACACCGTCGAGATCGACCCTCTTGAAAAGATTGCCAAGCGCCAATAGATGCAGATGGGAATCAATTATCCCTGGGATAATGCATCTTTTTTTGAGATCGTAAACCCTAAAGCCCCGCCTGGCAAGCGGTCTTATTTTAACGTTGGAGCCGACATCTATTATTTTGCCATCCTCAACCGCAATCGCCTGGAGTTTTTTTGGTTTTGCGTCCGGATTATGGAATTCGCCGTTTATGAATATTTTTCGACTTTTCATGATGAGAAACTGCCGTTATTTCGCCGCCAGGGTTCGGTTGTCGCCGTTTCGAACGGTTATGCCCATATGATCGAGTTTCTCCAGAAGCGGGATCACATACTTGCGGCTGGTATCGAGGTGCGATTTTATATCCGACGCTTTAGCCTGCTTGACCTGTTTCAGATATTCAATCACTCTGTCGATTATCCTTTCAAAATCCCTGCTCGTAAATAGTATTCCTCCCTTCAATTCTATTATGTCCCCTCTGTCCCGCAGGAAATTTATGACTACCTCGTATCCAGGGTCTTCGTCGATAAATTCCTTCCTGATGGGAGCGCTCAGAGGGCTGGCGGAAAGTCGCGCATTCAGTTTGCCCTGCAGTTCCTTCTGCTCCGGTTTCAATTCGGCCCGGTGCGCCGGATGTCTCAAAAGTCCGTTTTCGATAACGACTTTACGGGTCGAGACCAGATAATCCACTACCTCCTGAAGCCGTTCAGGTTCGATTTTCAGCTTCTTGCCAAGAATCCCCGGTTCGATGCCGCTGGCCCAGGGACGCATTTGATGATCGTTTTCGATTATCTTGCAGGCCGGCTCGACAAACTTCTCCAGGGAATGCTTTGAAATTATGACGTTGCCGGTTATCAGGATCTCTCCTCGTTCAGATAACGACTTCAGTGCGCCGTCTATCGCATCCTTTGGAAAGGGCATATTCATTTGAAATCTTGAAAGCGAGATCTTGTTCTCCTTCAGAAGCTCTGATGAGACTAACGATTCGGGAGTAAGTTCCTGTCTCGCCTTAAGGATTTCAACCTGCTTGTTTTTGTCTTTTCTTCCCGTTAAAACCTCGGTATCGAGAACGATTCCTCCGCCGATGGTGTCCTGGGGGCTGATCCGTCTGATGATGAAGCGATCTCCGATCTTGGCCGACACCGGCTCTTTCAGATGAAACCTGACAAATGATTTTTCACCTGGCTTTAGAAGATCCGATTCCAACATATATACCCTTGCAAGCACATCGGCGGTACCCAGAAGAAACGACAGCTCGAATCCGTTTTTAACAGGGAATTTTGATCGCCCAAGGAGCGATAATTCCGCGGCGATTCTGTTGGTCGGAGCTACTGTGCCCCGGGTACATACCGCATCGCCCCTGGCCACCTCCATTTTCTCCATCCCCGCCAGATTTACAGCTACCCGGCTCCCCGGATGAGCTTCTTTGATTTCAGTCTGATGCGTTTGAAGATTTCTAATCCGTGACGTCTTTCCGGACGGTTGAATCTCAACCTGCTGATCGATCGTTAGACTACCTTCCAGCAACGTGCCGGTTACCACGGTGCCCATTCCCTGTATGGTGAAACGTCGATCAACGAAAAGCCGTGCCGATCCAATGTCCCGCTTCTGGATAGTGTCGGTCAGAATGGAATTGAGGGTTTTCTTGACTTCGTCTACTCCCTCGCCGGTGATGCTCGAAACCGGCACGATCCGGCAACCCTCGAGAAAACTGTTTTTGAGATGATCGCGTATATCATCAGCTTGAAGCTGTAGAAGCTCGTCATCAACCAGATCTTTCTTGGTAAGAGCCACCAGACCCGTTTTGATCCCCAGAAGCCGAACAATATGGAAATGTTCATCGGATTGCGGCATCCAGCCATCGTCGGCAGCAATCACGAAAATCACCGCATCGATCCCCCCTATCCCCGCCACCATATTCCTGACGAATCTTTCGTGACCCGGGACATCAACTATACCGATGGTTTGGCCCGATGGCAGCTCCGCCCAGGCAAATCCGAGATCGATGGTCATGCCTCGTCTTTTTTCCTCGGGCAAACGATCCGGGTCGATGCCGGTCATTTTCAGTACCAACGCCGACTTACCGTGATCGATATGTCCGGCTGTTCCGACTACAAACATGATCTGATAGCTTCGATAACGCTTCCATCCTGATCGGGGAATACTGTTCTTAAATCGATTAGTATACCTGAGGCGATGCTCCTGGAAATCACCGGAATCGGAGCTTTCCTCAGCTTTCCCGAAAGCGAAACGGCATCCCCTGCAATCTTAATTCCGAAACTATCAAACTCATATTCCGGCAACGATCCGCCACCGAAAGAGCTTCTGAGATCAATGACCTTAACATCCGGGCTCCGGATCGCAGCTACGATAGTTTCCGCCCGCTTTCTAAGACTATCTATGGATGCTGATGCCATCTCCTGGCAGGGATTGGCTGACTTGTCGGTCAGAAATTCAAGCAGGGTTTTCTCCATTAGCCCGATGGTCAGTTTGTCGGGCCGAATCACTCTATAAAGGGGATCTTTAAGCAGCGCCGATATCCGCCTCTGTCTGCCCACTATCAAACCGGCCTGCGGGCCGCCAAGGAGCTTATCGCCGGAAAAACAGATCAGGTCGGCGCCTGTCTTAACAGCGCTTATTACATCAGGTTCATCGAGGGAAGCAAACGTTCCGTCGGACGCCAGAAGTCCCGACCCCAGATCGTAACATACGGGCAGCCTTTTCTGTTTTGCCAATTCCACGATTTTGGCTGGCTCGGGTTCCTCCGTAAAACCTTTCTGGACGAAATTGCTCTTATGCACCACCAGAATCAGACCGGTATTCTTGGTTACAGCTTTTTTATAATCGGCCAGCGATGTCTTATTTGTAGTTCCTATTCCTTTCAAGAGTGCCCCGGAACGCTCGATTATCTCGGGAATTCTGAAACCGCCCCCGATCTGCACTAACTGGCCCCGGGAGATAATCACTTCTTTGCCACCAGCGAGATTGGCAACGATCAGATATACGGCCGAGGCATTATTATTGACCAGCATCCCGGCCTCTGCCCCCGACAAAGCGGCGATCATCCTGCCGGCCATCACGCCCCTTTTTGACCTTCTGTTCTCCTCGATATCAAATTCCAGGTTGGAGTAACCGCAGACAGCGTCCTTCAATCGGCCATACAAATCCGGGTCAATAGGTGCCCGGCCGAGATTGGTATGCAGTATAACCCCGGTGCCATTAATTACGGGACGAATAAGGTCAGTTTCGTATTTTTCAAAAAGCTTCAGGGCTTGCGAGACCAATTCATTTTTTGGCGGAATCCTGCCTTCTTTGAGAGCCCTCTTCTTTAATCCGGCCGCCAGCTTCTTGACTTCGCTGGCGACAAAGATAAATGACCATCTCTCGAAAAGAGGCTTCAGGCGTTCGTCCTCCAATACCGATGAGATGCTCGGAAACCGGGACAGCCTCAGCTTTTTGTCACTTTTATCTGCCATCCTGCCCTTTCGACTATACTGCCGATTTTTGCGAAATTCACATCCCGTTTTCTCAATTCCGATTCCAGCTTTCCCGCCAGCTCCGGTTTGATCGCAATTAAAAGCCCTCCCGACGTTTGCGCGTCGGCCAATATCAATTGCTCATATTTCTCGAAATCCCCTTCCCAGACGGTGTCCGGTTGCACGCTTAAGAGATTGGAGCGGCTGCCGCCGGGGAAAAGATTTTGCTCCGCAAGCTCTATTGTTCCCGGCATAAGCGGTACTTTAGAATAATCTATCTCAGCCGATTTTCTCGAAGCCAACAGCATTTCGGAAAGATGCCCCAGAAGCCCGTAGCCGGTAATGTCGGTAACGGCGCAGTTGTAACCGTATTCATGTTCCGTGGCGGCCCTGACGGCCTCGGAGGCTGACCGATTCAACTCTTTCATAACTGCAACGGCATAGGCAACAATTTCGGGAGTCGCTTTGCCATTTTTCAACGCTGTCGTTATCAGCCCTATACCCAGCGGCTTGGTCAGGTAGAGATAATCGCCCGGCTCGGCGGAGGAGTTCTTTAATATCCTGTCCGGCTCAACTAAACCGGTTATGGAAAGCCCATAAAACGGCTCCGGCGATTTAACCGTATGTCCGCCGACAATCGGAATTCCGGCCTCCTTCGCCACCGATAAACCGCCCTCGATTATTTTCTTCAGCACCGAATACGGGATATCTTTTTCCGGAAATCCGACTATGTTGATAGCTGCTATCGCCTTTCCTCCCATAGCATATAGATCCGACAGCGAGTTGGCGGCTGCGATAGCGCCGAAATCGAAAGCGTCATCAACCACGGGAGTGAAATAGTCGACCGTGGTCACGATGGCCAGGTC
>CBEWDL010000089.1:0-13612 GCA_965555375.1 uncultured bacterium | reverse complement strand
CACTGTTTTTTTCAAATCCCGGGATTACATTCCCGGGATTTGAAGGACTATTTCGTTGAGATTTCATCCAACGAATAACCGTCGGGGCAGTTTCGAGTCATACCCGGGACTAAAGACTGCAGCCTTCGCTGCAATGGGCGATTCGGGGAACTGCAAATCGACGCATCTTGTCCTCCTCGTTAAAGGGTAATTTCTACTGCGATTTTCAATGCCTGGAGGTTACCTCAGTTTTTCTTCTCCTTCTCGGGTGGACAGCAATCCGATCTGGCCACCTTCCCCGCTGCAAACATCGGCATGCAACAGGAAAAGGCGTCCTTCAGGCTCTTGCCGGTTACCTCGATCCGGAAACCGTCATCGGTTTCGGTAATTTTGATCTGTCCGTGTTCCTTCTCCATCTCAATCACCTCCTATTATTACCGCTCTTGCATATTTATATATGCACATATGATGATATTTGTTTCAAAAAAAATTTATTTTTTGCTCTTTTTTCTCTTTCTGGCCGCCTGGGCCGGAATATTCAAGCAATCGCAAAAGCCCTGGCAGCATATTTCTACATTTTTCTTAATCAGGCTATAATACACTTTTTGCTTATCGCGGCGATCGATAACAATTCCCGCTTCCCTGAGGATGGCAAGATGGCGACTCACGGTCGGCTGAGACAGGCCGATGGCTTTAGCTATGTCGTTGACTGTCATTTCCTTAGATGATAGAAGCGTAACGATCCGCAGCCGTGAGAGATCTCCGAAAGCTTTAAAATACTTACTGAAAACCTTCTCATCCATATTTGAGCCTCTGGTCATGCTTAAAGCGATTCCTCCTTCACCGATTAATCGGTATATAATTATATGTGTATAGGTGAATGTTCCCTTTGTCAAACGGTTTTTTGGCTGGCGAAGCGGAGGCGCATGAATTGAGATAACCTGCAGGACGACGAGCGAATGCAGTTGTCGTTCGAGTCGTCAACCCGGGTTAGAATTGATATCCCAGACCCAATTTCAATGAGACGCCGCCGAGATTGAGATCATATAGATAAGTCTTATCGTGCGTGTCAACATCCTCTATTTTGCAATCGTGACCAGGGCAGATTTACATGCGACTTTGCTCTCGAATATCGACAATATAATTAGCTTATAATCAGAATCTAAATCCGGCTCCGATTCTTAAAGATACCCCGCCGAGATTTATATCCTTTAATTCTCTGGTAATTTCGGAATCGATTTTGTCCAATCTTACGTCCGAGGGTGCGAAATCATACCTGAACTCAAGCTGAAGCGGAAACCTGGGGAAAATAGCGTATTCAAATCCGCTCAGGAAATGGAAACTCATTGCCATAGATTTACCTTCGAATTGCTCCAGACGGAATACACTGGAATAAAGAGAATATTCTTGATCACTGTAGGAAATAATAAATCCGGTGCCGGCTCCAATATACGGCGTCACATCAGACGATGGAGATTCAATTCTATAAATAAAACTCAGGCTAACCGGATAAATAACCAGGTGACTTTCGTAATAAATGGGACCATAAGGTGTTATAACATCGACCTTCCTGCCTGAAAGAATACGGCCTCCTGATTCAAGTCTCAAACCCCACCGGGAAGGCCAATATTCGCCATAAAGAATAATGTCAAAACCATGGCCGAAACCTGAAACTGTAGCACTCGAGGCAAAATCGTCCGTAATCCATAAAATCTCCTCGGTTCCTTGAACCCGCCAATCCTGGGGAATAAAAGGGCCGATCTGAAATCCGACCGAAAACTGTTTCTCCCCTGCGGATAGATCTCCGCACGATATGATGATGAAAAGCGGGGCACATAGTAACGCCGCAAATAAGGTTTTCATCGTTTCCTCCTGCGAAATTCCGGGTTTGAAAAAACTGTTTAATGATGTATATCAAATACGTGCTATCGCGCCTTTACCTAATATACATTATATATACAATCTGAACCAGATATTATTCCATATGGATGATACAAATGAAAAGGGGCCAGCGGTCAGGCCGCCGGCCCTCTACGAAGCGTAAATCACATAGCCGGCGACTCAGCCCTGGGGCACCTGCGCCTTGATCCACGTGGTGGTCACGGACTTCGGACGCTCAATCGCGGTGCCTATGGCGCGGTTGACGATCAGCTGTGCGCACATACCCATGGCACGTGAAACCGAGAACAAAACTGTGTAGTAGGAGAACTCTTTCATGCCAAAGTGATACAATAGCGCCCCGGAACCGGCGTCGACATTCGGCCATGGATCTTTGGCCTTGCCCTGCTCCCTTAAAACCTCCGGCACGATCCTGAAGACCTTATCAACTATCTGGAAAACAGGATCATCCGGCATGACTCTCAGCCCGAACGCTCGAAAAGCATCGAAACGAGGATCGGTGATGCGCAGGACGGCATGTCCGTATCCCGGGATGACCTTGCCAGAATTCAACGTATCCCAGGCGTACTTACGAAGCTGATCGTCGGTCGGCACGCCATTAAATTTGTCGTGGACCATCAAGACCCAGCCCAGGCATTCCTGGTTGGCCAGGCCGTGGAGCGGACCGGCCAGGCCGTTTAAGCCGGCCGAGACGGCGTAGTATGCATCGGAAAGAGCCGAGCCGACACAATGGCACGTATGGGCCGAGACATTCCCGCCCTCGTGATCGGAATGCAAAACCATATATAGCCGCATGAGGTTGGCAAACTTTCCGGCCGGATCTTTGATGCCCAGCATATGGGCATAGTTGCCGGCCCAGTCGAGATCCTTTTTTAGCGGGATCCTGTTGCCCTTCTTGAAACGAAGCCTATACACCCCCGCCGCAAGTCCGGGGAGCTTGGCGATAAGGTTCAGGGAGTCTTCCAACATCGGCATCCAATAATCGGTCTTCTTCATTCCCTCGGTATACTGCTTGCGGAAGACCGATTCGCGCTCCATCGCCAGAATGCCCGTATCGAACATAGCCATCGGGTGCGAATCCTTGGGCATTGCCTCGAGGACCTTCCAGACGTATGCTGGAACCCGGCTTCGCTCGGCCAGATCATTCTGAAGCGCCTTCAAACTCGCGCTGTCCGGCAATTCGCCGGTTACAAGAAGATAAAATATCTCCTCCGGAAGCTTTTCGGTCAATTCGCCGATAGGCATTCCCCTTATCATCAAGCCCCGGTCGGGAGGAACCTCAGAGGTGTCGCAAACCATACTCTTGACCCCTCGCATACCGCCATAAGCCTGGGTTACGGAGACATCGGAAATCTTGAAACCGCCATGAGCTTTAGCAAGAGTTCCGATCTCTTCTCTCCAGGCGGGAATAAGAGATGCCAACTTGTTCTTTAACGTCGCCATCCAGCTTCTCCTCTCTTTTTTTGTTCTCTACCGGGATATCGATCCTCCCGGATACCTCTTCAGACCTTTCTTGTGATTTATTTCACTATTGCTCGCCAAAAATAATCCGCTAAGCGGCAATCCATCCGCAGCAAATATAAATATGCGGTAAAGTTAATGTCAATAAAAAACGTGATCGCCGTCCCGAAAAGGCCGGGAATGATTGATCAGCGAATCAGCGTCATTTTACTGGTTCGGGCCGATGTCCCGGTAGTCAGCCGGCAAAAGTATATGCCCGATGGGATATTAGCGTTCTTATCATCGGTCCCGTTCCATACGACGGTATGAGTTCCGGCCTCCCGAAAACCTCTAATAAGCGTTCTTACCCGCTGGCCCAATATGTTGTAGATTTCAAGAGCAACCGTCTGGGCCTCCGGCAGGGCGAATTCGATTATAGTTGCCGGATTGAAAGGGTTGGGATAATTCTGCTTCAAAGCAAAGGCGGTCGGATTCGCCCCTGCCACGTCCTCAATGCCCGTGGGATTGCCATAGGTGATCGTGCCCGATACCAAATCGGGCGTAAAACCCGTTATACCGTCCAGAAGCCCGAATCTCAATGGTCCGCCAACGGGATCAATTGTGGAGTCGATAATCACATACTGGTCCGGGGTATCCGGTTCGATTCTAAAAACAAGGTTCATAATATGTGCCCGCTCATACCCGGTTATAAGCGGCGGATTATCGTCACCGCCGGTATCCCAGAATCCAAACAATCTCAAAAAATCGCCCTCGTTTATAAAGTCATAATATATTTCATCCCAGAGGACAAGATGAGGGGGATCGGGAACCGCATAAACCATATCGATACTGAAGCCGCCCTGGGCGGCCACAATTGCTAAGGGCAGGTTAAAATAGGCGACGGAGTCATCGGTGACGGCATAGATGGGTAGCTCCACCAGAGTATCGCCGATATTCGCTGCTACGTCTCCGATAATGATACTATCAGGCGCTCCGGGATCCTGGGCGAAAGCTACGCCACCAGCTATAAGGATTATGACAATAACCGGAGCCAGAAACCTCATTGCACGTTTCTCCTTTGACAACCCAGACCGGCATCTTCGTTAAAGCCATATCCAATCTCGTCAATTATATCTGATTTGTCAAGTAAATTATACAACAGCGCGGCCATATCCCGCTATTCTAATGTTATGCTTTATGAAGGCTCGGGTTTGCTGAGAACTTCAGGCGAGTTCAGTGACTTCTTCGGAGACTTCTTTTTTGGTTTGCAGGCCGTATTTCTTCAGCTTCTCGAAGAGAGTTGTATAATCAATCTTTAAGATCTCGGCGGTCTTTTTCTTATTCCCCCTGGTTTGCGATAAGACTCTCTTTATCAATGACTTTTCAGCCTCGGCCTGGGCCTGGGCGGCGACCTCCTTTAGTCCGGCTCCTTCCCTGACCCTGATTTCGGCGGGCGTTGCCAGGCGGACGGCTAGATGCTCGGGGGTGATGGTTTTGGCCTCGCAGAGTATTATAGCTCGCTCAATGGTATTTTCCAATTCTCTGACATTCCCGGGCCAGTGATATTTATCCATCAAGGCCAGCGAATCGACCGAGAGTCTCTTTTCCTTTTTATTCATTTCGGTGCAGAACCGCTTTACGAAATAATCCGCAAGCGCCGGGATATCCTCACGACGATCTCTTAACGGTGGAATCGTTATTGGAAAGACCGAAAGGCGGTAAAAGAGATCTTCGCGGAATCTCTTTTTTCTTATGGCTTCCTTAAGATCGATGTTGGTGGCGGCTATCACTCGTACGTTCACATCGATGGTTTTGGTCCCGCCGAGCCTTTCGAATTTCTTTTCTTGTAAGACCCGGAGGAGCTTGGCCTGCAACGAAACCTCCATATCCGAGATTTCGTCTAAGAACACGGTACCGCCCTCGGCAATCTCGAATTTACCCATCTTGCGGGCCATGCTGGATGTAAAAGCGCCTTTCTCCGAACCGAATAGCTCGTTCTCCAGTAAATCCCTGGGTATGGCCGCACAGTTTATCGGTACGAACGGCCCGTTCTTCCTCGGAGACAGATAATGAATAGCTCGAGCGAAGAGCTCCTTGCCGGTACCGGATTCACCGAGCAAGAGCACACTCGTATCGGATGCAGCCACTTTCTGAACAAGTTCGGTGGCTTCCTTCATCTTGCCCGATTTGCCTATTATCTCCGTTAAACCCAGATTTTGAGCCAGCTCCTCCCGCAACAGGATATTCTCCGCCATCAGACGCCTGTTTTCGAGGGCCCGCTTTATCAGAAGGGATAAGCGGTCGGTATCGAAGGGCTTGGTCAGAAAATCAAATGCCCCTATCTTCATGGCCTGAACCGCCGATTCAACGGTGCCAAACGCCGTCATGACTATAACAGAGGCTTCGGGATCAGCCTCCTTTACTTCCGAGAGGACTTTCATACCGTCCGCACCGGGCAGCTTCAGATCCGTGAGGACTAAATCGTAGCGCTTTTCCCTGGCTTTGTCTATACCCTCCTGACCATCGGAGGCGACATCAACCTCGTAACCCTCTTCGGTCAGGGTAGCCGCAAGCATCTGCTGTAATGCGCCTTTATCTTCAACCACCAGAATAGAAGCCAAATCACCCTCCCGAAATTAATGACGTTCATATTGAATATCGGCAGAATGCGAGGGCTCTTAAGGCTGGCAGGTCCTGCAGGGGGATAAGCCTATATCCAGCGGCTCGTCGCGCGTTTTAAATCTCCGGGCACGAGAAAGATCGGTAGATTTTATGTTCGGACAGAGAGGCCTGTGAAAACGAAAGGACCCGAAAGGGCTTATGTAGTAATCCTCGGGTATCGGTTCCGGCAAAGACCATATTCCAGCTTTCGACAATCTCGCCTTTCTTTGAGCCAGGACAAGCTGCTCTGTCATCCTTCGATTTTTTTCGAACAGGTATACCAGAGCGAAACCCGAATCAATGACAAGTTGGTTGTAAAAAATCGAATCGACGAACAGGTAAACTAACCGGCGACCGTAACGATCTAAAGGCTCTGTATCAAATTCTATATAGACTTCCTCTCCCAACAGAGTCGATTCTGCGAAAGCCTTAGCCCTCTTGAAAAACGGCTGCCCCTCCTCAGGCGTGTCAATGCCTATTAATCTAACCTGGTCCCCATCCGAGAGAAGAAACGTATCTCCGTCTTTAACCTGCTCGACATATAGTGCAGAATCGGCTCTCCCATCCACTGATTCATGGATATCCTGGCGTTTTTTGCTCCTCTCTTCAGCCGGAATCAACAGTATGATTATCGATATTGCGATCAGAGCGACCGAGAGCCATAGCCACCTTTTCGAGGATTTCTCAGTCATTCTATCTTTTTGCCAATCTATATATGACGTCCATCCCGCCGGATAATTCTCTGTATGATGACTCGTTCCACCCATCGGCAAGAATCCGCAGGGTTTCCTTTTGCGGGGGAAATGCTTTAAGTGAATCGGGAAGATAGTTATAGGCATATTTCCTATTCGTAAATATGCCCGCTACAAGCGGAGCCAATCGATAGAAATAAAATCTGAACAGTGGCCCGAGTATCTTTCCTTTCGGATGTCCTATTTCCAGAAGCCTGGCGACACCGCTTTTTTTCAATACCCTTCTCATCTCTCCGGTAAATAACGGCAGATCGGTGAGATTTCGGAGGCTGAAACCGGAGATTGCGCCATCGAAAACCTCTGTCTTAAACGGCAATCTTTCGACATCACATACAATCGCTGCATATCTATCGTCGAATTTCCCATTGAGTATCTTCCTTGCACGGGCGAGCATCTTGGGAGATAGATCGACTATCACCACCTGGCCGACGAAATCCCTCATAGAAAAAAGTTGTTTCGCCATCTGTCCTCCGCCGCCGCAGAGATCGATCACCAATCCGCCTGAAGGCATATCCGTTACCGTTTTCCCTCGCCACCTGTTATCGTTCCCGAACGATAGGACGGTATTAATTAGATCGTATCTTTGGTGAATGTCATCGAACATCCGCCTGATAAATCGTTTCTTTTCAGCTTTTTTTAGCTGCCCCACGCTGGATAGGATCGAATTGCCTTCGGCCAATGGTATGCGCCTTAAATTCTAAAAGAGTCTACATTCCGGTTTGGTTCCATATCTAATTGAAATCTATGGAGAACCGTGATCGATCGATAAAGGCAATACTCTAAAGCCCCACCAATTCATTGCGTTTTCATTCCTTTTGGAAACAGAGGGTAATTTTTATTCGGCCCGATGCGAAAGCTTTTGAAAACGTTCAAAGCTCCCGCTCGACCACAAAATCCACCAGTTCGACTATTACCGATTTCCATTCATTATCGATAGAGTCATCGAGCGAACCTATAAGCGTCGCTCGAGCGTTCCTGGCAAGCTTCTGCGATATCTCAATTGCGTATTCTATACATCCGTATTTCTTCATCAGCGATAAAACATCATCGACCATTGGCATATCTTTTTCGCTTCTATTCCTGTCGAGGCAATCAATAACATAATGTTTCTCATCATCAGTGCATTTACTCAAAAGGTTGATCAAAATTAGAGTCCTTTTCCCCTCCAGAATGTCGCCACCGATCTCTTTGCCGTATTTCTCCCGGTCACCAATAAGATTTAAAACATCATCCTGAATCTGGAATGCCACTCCCAGATCCATCCCGAATTTCACTATCGTTTCCTTTACATCCTCCGGGGCGCCGGCAATAAGGCTTCCCGTCCAGGACGGCGTGATACAGGTATACCAGGCGGTCTTGCATTGGCACATATTAAAATAGTCGTCCTCGGTGATATCCCATCGGTGATTCTTCGCCCAGGCGAGTTCTATATGCTGGCCCGCGGTGGTCTGCGAATACATATGCAAAAATTCGCCGAATACGATCATGGCTTTTTCGGCTCCAAGTATATCCTTGTTTTTATGTATCAACTCCCACATCTTGCCCGCCAGAGCATCGCCAGCGTTGAGCGCCAGAGGAACACCATACATCACGTGAAGAGCCGGAAGCCCTCGCCTTAGATCGGATTGATCCTCTATATCGTCGTGAATGACAATCCAGTTTTGAAATAGCTCCAGCGCCGCTGCAGTATTCAGGGCGATTTCATCGTTACCATTAAAGGCGCGATTAAATATCAAGAGAAGTCCCGGTCGCAATCCTTTTCCGGCCCGTGAGGGATAATCGCGCATCATGGTATACAAAAGGTTAATCTCAGGCATTGCATGAGTAGATGGCACTTCCTCGAAGATATATTTATCCACCCGATTCTTGAAGGATTTCAATATATCAAGAACCTCGGGAACACTCATAATCGATTTTAATAATGAATTATAGCTGTTGTGTCAACTCAATATTATCCGGGGGTAGGAAGGTTCTGCCTGCTTTTCGACATTACCGAGTTAATTGTCGCTTCGAATTCCTCCATGCGGAACGGCTTTGCCAAGACGGCGTTAACTCTCTGCAAAGCTTCTTCTCCATCGAGTTGTGCCCCCCACCCGGAAATCAGAATAACAGGCGTCCGGGGATACTTGTTTCGGCAGAACTGCGCCACCTCCCATCCTCCAACATCAGGCATACCGAGATCGGTGACGACCAGATCAAATTCCTCCTCCTCCAGAATTTCGAGTGCGATTCTGCCGCCATCAGCCTTGCGGCAGCTGTGTCCTAAGTAGTCTATCATATCTCCTACCACATCAAGCAGCGACACTTCGTCATCAACCAACAGGATTTTAAGATCCAACGGTTTGGCTAAGGTCTCATCAACGGGCTGACCGAGCTCAGTTTCTTCCGGCAGGCTGAATGTGAACGTGAATTCAGCGCCCTCACCGGGCGATGATTTTACCGAAATATCGACCTGATTCCGGAACATGATACCGTAAACCATGGACAGTCCCATCCCCAAGCCCTTCTTGCCCTTGGTGGAGAAAAACGGGAAAAACATCTTATTTTTCGTATTTTCATCCATTCCGGTCCCATCATCAGCAATCCGCAAGAATACCTTCCCATCGGATACGCCGGTAGAGATCCAGATATTTCCACCTTCAGGAAGAGCGTCCACCGAATTCAGTATTACATTCGATATCGCTTCCCTCAAATCATTATGATTGCCTTTAACCATCGGGATTGATTCCAAGTCGGAATAGAGATTGATAGTAATCCCGGCTCTCTGGGCCGTGCTTTTCCAGGCAGGGCTGGTATTCTCAATCGCTTCTCTAATTAACTTATTCAGATCGGCCTTTGCGTGCTGAGATCTGCTCGAGACATGAGTGAAATCCTGCAGTCTGCGGACCGTGGTTCTCCCCTCGAGTGTAGCCGCCTCTATCGCTTCCAGCTCCCGTATCAATTCAGGATTATCAATCTTCATTTGAAGTAGTTGCACTCGACCCAGAATGGTTCCCAGAATATTATTAAAATCGTGTGCCACTCCGCCCGCCATATCGCCAAGCGCTTTTAGCTTCTCGACCATGATGAGACGATCCTGTGTAGCCGACAGCTCTTCATAAGCTTTTTCGAGTTTCTCATAAAGCTTGGCGTTTTCAATGGCGTCGGCGGTTTGTCGGGCAAAGATCGTGAGAATCTCAAGGTCTTCCTGAACGAAAATCTTACCCACGTTATTCCGCAGCGTTATTGCCCCTATCGCTTCGCCGGACCATGTGAGTGGAACGCTTATTATGGATTCCGGCTCCACCGGTGTCCCGGGGACCTGAATCGACCGTGGATCGCTCTCCGAATGATTCGAGATCATGCCAACGCCTGTCTGAGCCACGCAACCGGTCAACCCCTGGCCCGGTTTAAGGCGCATGGAATTGATAGCCTCCTCATGCGATTCATCGATTGTCAGAAGAGGGATCAGGAGATTTTCTTCTTTATCAAGTATAAAAATCGTCCCGCCGGTAGCCCCGACGATCTCCATGGATAATTTTACCGCCTTTTGAAGAACCTCTTTGTAATTCAGAGATGAATATATATGAGTGGAAAGATCCAGGAGCGCGGCCAGCTTTTCGCCCTGGTCTTTAGATCTTTTTTCGCTCATCGACGCTGAGAGTGAAAGAGCGATTTGCTCGCTTATAAGTTCCGCCCTTGAGATACATTCCTGAGAATCGGATATTCTATTCCTCCATGCCCAGATGGCATATCCAAATCCGAGATCCTCTATGAAGAAAGGCGAGATAATAATGCATAGAGCGCCGAAGATATTCATTAGATTTTCTATAATCGGATCACCATTGCCCCGTTCGAAGAGGGTTGCCCCGAAAATAGAGCGCAGGGCGATCCAGGCATCGGGGTCGGTTCCCCTCAACTCATAATACATTCCCGATGTATCCTCGATACAGCTTTCGTCTTCTATATGCAGATCGAAATGCAGATGATCGACATCCGTCAAGAGGACCAGAAACACATCGGCATCGAGAATCCTCTTTGCCCTGTTGGATGTGACCTTGAAAAGCGGTCCCGCGGCACTGAAGCGTGTGGAATCAAATCTGCTCAATCAACACCTTATCTCTGTCACATTTGAGAACGTCGCTTACAACCCGCAATATTTCGCTGATCTTAAACGGCTTATTGATGAGACTGTTGACATGATGCATAGAGAGATTTCCAGGCTCCACCTGCGCACCCCAGCCTGTGGCGACAATGACCTTCGTATCATGATATCTTTCGAAAACCGCATCCGCCAGATCCCATCCGGAAATACCGTCCATGCCAAGATCCGTGATTAACACATCATACTCCTTTTTGGACATGGCCTCCAGAGCCTCGGCCCCGCTGGAAACAGCATCAACCTGATAATCGCCAGACTCGAGAATCTCGGTCAGGACCTCTATTAAGCTTTCCTCGTCATCGACAATTAATATTGAGCTTGGAACAGCTTCCTGATTGTTACTCTGATACATTACTGTTTCCCCTGATGAGTCTCTGCGGTGCGGAATGGTTATGATGAATCTGGTACCCTGACCCGGAGAGGATTCCACTTCGATCTTGCCTCCATGACGATTGATTATCCCGTAGGTTACCGATAGACCCAATCCCGTTCCGCGCTTCCCCTTTGTAGTGAAAAACGGCTCGAATATTTTCTTCTTCGTCTCGTCCGACATCCCCTGCCCGTCATCGTCCACAGCAATCTTGATAAGATTTTCATTCTCTATCGACGCATCTATCAAGATCTTACCTGTTTTGGGGATGGCATCCACAGCGTTGATAATCAGATTGGTGAAGACTTCCCTGAGTTCGGAGGGACTGCCTGTCGTTTGCAAAGACCCGCTACGGTGAAATTCTACGACTATATTCTTCCCCGATGCCCGCGCTTGATCGTACCAACGAGGCCTCGTCAACTCGATAACGTCGGCTATTATCTGGTCAATATGGAGGCTTACAAACTTCTCCGTCGGCTTCTTTTTCGTAAATTCGCTAATGCGCGATAATATATGCGAACCATCCATAGCCGCTTTTTCGATAACTTCGAGGTTCTTGCTATAAAATTGCTTATAGCGATCATCCTCTGCGGCATCTATCCTCTTTATCATCAACTGAACTCTTCCGAGAATGGCGGCCAGTATATTGTTGAAATCATGCACTACGCCGGATGACATCTCACCCAACGCCCTCAATTTCTCCGTCTGCACGACGCGATCCTGGGCATCCTGCAACTGCCTGTAGGCGGTTTTTAATTGTTCATACAACTGAGTATTTTGCCAGGCGATCCTCAGGTGCACCGCCAGATCGTTCAATAAAGAAAGCTCCTGCGGCGTGAAACCGTCCGTCCGCGAGCTCCCCACCGTGAGGATAGCTTCCGATTTATCGGGATTTCCGATCGGCAACAGCGCCAGATGCCTGATTCCGGCATCAACGACCGGCTGTAATTTTTCGGGGCCGCCTAATCCTGTTAGTTCCTTAAAGGAAACAAATTCAGGTTGGCCTCTTGAGAAAACCTGGTGTAGCTTATCCTTGAGCATTTCAATGACCGGCCCGGGATAGATGTTCCCCAGCGATCTCGGCGAATAACCTGCTTTACAGGAAAATGTATCCCCATCGGGCACAAGGAGAAGCGTCCATCTGTATCCGGCGTTATCCGCGACCGACTTGGCCACGACGTTGAAAAAGCTGTCGAGATCGAGAGCCGCTGAAATAGCCGTATTTATCTTATCGATTAGCCCCAGACGCTCGGCCTTTTCCATCGTCTCTTTAAACAAATATGAATTGTCAATCGCCACGGCCAGAATATCCACAAGAGCTTCCAGGATGCTGATATCATCTGCGGCGAAGTTATCGGCATACATTGATTCCACGTCCAGAACGCCCAGGACGTTGTCGGCCGCAATTATCGGAATGCAGACCTCGCTCTGGACTTCATCAATGGCCGGCACGTAATTGGGATCGGTTCTCACATCGGCACAGTAGAGGGTTTTCCTGGCGTTTACAGCCCTCCCGAGAAGGCCTTTGTCCAGGTCCACAGTGAAATCGGAGGACATCTTTTTTCCAGTTGCTGCCGCCTGCTGAGCTACGAAAAATCGCCTGCAATCATTATCAATTAGAAATATCGCTACCAGATGATACCCGAACGCCTCCTGAATCGAATCGACGGCGAGTTTTAGAACTTCATGAAGGTTTAAAGATTCGGATGTTTTTCTGGAGAATTCAAATATCGTCTTGAGCCTGTGGCTCCGTTTCCGTTCCTGCTCGAAAAGCCTGGCCCTCTCCATAGCCACCGCGATCTGGGCAGCCAACGACTGAAGAAAATCCTCGTCGCGACTGGAAAAATTATTCTGGGATTCCGAGCCGACGCCGAATACGCCAATGACTTTCTCACTGATCTTTATGGGAACTGCCAGTTCTGATAACGTCTCCGGAAAAGATGATTTCAAATGTGAATCTAAACGAGTATCATCGATGATTACCGATTCTCCCGTCGATGCGACTAATCCTGGAATTGTATCGTTTTTAATGGGCAACCCGCTGTCGGTTCCGACAACTGGTCCGGATCCTCGAAAAGCCAGTGGTTTCAGGATTCTTTTACCCTCATCGACCATAAAAATCACCGAGGAGGTATTATCGAGATAGTCGCCGGTGGCCTCCAGAACCTTTGCCAGCATAGAATCGATGTCGATTTCCGAGTTGATCGCCGCGCTGACATTGAAGGACGCAGTTAGCTGTTCGACTTTCTGCCTTATGAACCCGTACAAACGAGCGTTTTCAATGGCGGATGCGGCCTGTGAGGCTATGGCCTGTATAAAATTTAATTCCTCGCCGCCGGTGGCCCCGCGAGCGCCCGATCTCTCCTCGCC
>CBEWDL010000088.1:0-13642 GCA_965555375.1 uncultured bacterium | reverse complement strand
CCTCGGCCTCGAGATCGGGCGTGGAAAGCTTGCCGTCTGGATGAAGCCGCGAGAAAAAGACATTCGGCAGGGAGGAGAAAACATGCATATGTTTTGAAACCGGCACATAATTGAGTATGGCCAAAAAGAATACCAGATGTCCCCACCAGAAAATATGAGTGTAAGTCAAAAGAGAACTCTGAGGTAATCCCGCATTGGCAAACAGACCAGCCAGAAATGTCCCGGCAAAAGCCGACGGCTCAATCGCACCCTGCGCCGCCATGTTGAAACCGTCGGACAAAAGATCGAAAACCATCAAACCGGCGATCAGAATCAGGATGATGGCCGGTTCCCAGCCCTTAGCCATCCTCTCGGCGCGCATGAAATACCGTTTCACCACGGCCAGCAGAATCCCTGCTAGAACGAGCAGGCTGAATAGATCCACCAAAAACAGAAATGGTTTATGAAGGAGGCCACCCAATACAGGGAACTCAAAACCCGGTGAGAAAGCTTTGCCGAAGAAGTTCAGGGTGGCGAACGATATGATGATGAAACCCCAGAAGATCAGAAAATGGGCGCTGCCCATCAGGAGTTGATCTAAAAGACGTCTCTGGCCGAAAACGAATGTGATAAAGCGGGCGATACGCGCCCCTATCCGATTCCATCTCTTATCCGGGCCGAAGGAGCGCAACAGGCGGACGTAGAAATATATTTCGTAGGCCAGAATGATCAGACTTACGGCTAATACAATGAAAAATGCGATTCTCTCAATCCCCACGGGGGTTATATGGACAGGTCCTGGCATGGTTACCTCTTTCCAAACGAGCCACAAGCTCGTGAATAATTCAACTATCAAAAGCATACGAAACCGCCCTGACTCGCAAGCGAAGACAGGCTCGAATCATATATAAGAATGATATAGAAGCTTGTCAAACGATCTTCAGATAATCAGACATCTCGGTGGAAGATATACCGTCCACAGGCCAGAAAACCGATGTAATAGAGATGGTTATTCTGATGTTCATGACAGCTCTAAGCGCGGGCTTTCATCATTTTGACAAAGGCATCGAAATCCTTAACCAGGAGACGTCCCGATACGGTAGACAGAATCCCCTCTTTTTGAAACTTGCTCATGGTTCGGATGGTCGTCTCCACCGTAGAGCCAACGATATCGGCTATATCCTGCCGGGTCAGCCGGATATTTATCATGATGCCGTCGCCAGTGGGGGTGCCGTGATTTTCGCAGAGCCTGACGATAACCGCCGCTATCCTGCTTTCCACCTTGGAGGATACCAGGGAAATGATGACATCGTGAGCATCCATCAATTTCGCGCCGAGATATTTTATGATCCCCCGGGCAATTCCCGGATATTTGGAGAGCAGTTCATCGTAACTCTCCCTCGATAACCCGTACACGACTGTCGGCTCCACGGCCTGCGCCCCATTACGATGCGTGTCGCCGAAAAGGGTCGCCCCGCCGCAGATCTGACCGGGAACCATCACCTCCAATACCATCTTTTTGCCTGAGGCTGAAGTCTTCAGAAGCCTGACGCGACCCGATTTGATGACGTAAATTCTGCTGGCTGGATCTCCCTCCCAGAACAGATGCTGATTTCTTTTAAACTCGTATTCGTGGAAATACGGCTCTAAACGGGACAGATCCCTGTCCTCCAGGCTTTCGAAGAATGGGATTTTCGATATCGCCTTGATCTTTGAACCAATCGGCCCGGCTTCGACTTTCGGTATGTGTGAAGGATGTTTTCCGCCGGTCTTCGGGATGCCCGGTGGATGGCCGCCTGAACTATTTCCGGGTTTAATGTCCGTCATACTTCCCGCTCATATAACCTTCTTATCTTAATATATATAGTAAACCTGTCAAGCCTTAATATCGCGAACGAATCTCTTCTGGTAGATTTGAATAATTACGGAAATGTCTGGCCTGAAGACCGATGTTTTCCCCACTGATAATCAAACAGAATCTGTTTAACATTGAAACAGATGAAAAGGATATAAATCCTAAAGATCGACTATAACAGATCTGTTATTCTTCTCTTAGATCGACGTGGAATTGAACTGATCATAATTGGAGCAGCCCATCAAGTTATGGGAAAACTCCAATATTTTAAAATCAAACCTCGGATTTTTCTATCGCCACCAGCGGCTTTGTTCCATGTTTTATTGTATTGGCATACAACAGATTACGCCACCCCATGAAACACTGATTACCCCCTTATTCTGCTACGGCATAGCCTTTGATCCTACTGGTAGCCAGAGAGCAAAAAGAGGGGGACTGATGAGGATGAAATTCACCTTAAACATGGAAGATCTCGTAGTCAACGGCAGCGTCATCGACAACATGATTCTGGATTGGGTAGAAGAAGTCTCACAGGAGAAGGTTCTGGAGATCTCTCACCAGTGGATTTCCTCGCAGACATTTCTGACCGAAAGGATGATCGGCCTGAACAGGGTCGGAGAGTCAAGCCTGACCATCGAACCGGTAGAGGAATAAGAAGCCATGGAGCGTTTTGCCTGGTTTTATGATGAGATCATAGCTCAGATCGCCAACTTAAAGCAGTTTGTAATTTCCATTCTGAGGAATATTCCTTTTCTGGGAGATCTGTCCGACAGCCAGCTTGAATGGATTCTTATCGGTTTGGTTTTTATAATCTTAATCTCGATCATATTGCCTTTAATCAAGTGGTCGATGAAGATAGCCGTGGGCGCCGTTGTCCTGGCAGCCATATTGGCTTTTATTACATCGGCCTCTTTCTGGGGCATGCTGCCCTTTGCTGGATTGGGCGTGGCTATTGTCCTGTTCTCGAATAAGTTTCAGATGGGTTGACGGTATGATCGAAGAAGAAAAAATATCGGCCTGCAACCCATTTGTGGTCGAAAGCCCGAGGGGCATACATGCCGATCACAGCGGGCTGTTAATGGGCGTACGCTTCTCCGTTTAGGGCTGTCAAACTGTGGTTTAAGGAGAATAAAACGATGAGATTACAGAGAATTACGAGAGTTTGTTCGAATTGCGGCCGGCCTTTCGAGAAGGCCGACTCGATGCCTCTCTGTCATGAGTGCCTGGCAGAGTTGCCCGGATATATGAAGGTGGTGGAAAACGCTAAGGCTTCCTTGCATTTCGCCCCCCGCCGCGCCTCTGACGGTCCGAGTCTCGGCGCCGGCCTTTGAGTCTGGGCGACAGGGAATCATGAGTTCTCTGCAGCGATGATTCCCTGCTGGCCTTGAGCATTTTCAAAAAACCGGCCATCCCCCTGCCGTCTTCTTTCGTTAACGTCTTCGCAAATCTTCCCTTTTGTATATCATCATAAAGCGCTTCCATCTTCCGCCTGAATCCGGAGTCGAACAAAAACTCCTTGCGCTTTAACGATCCGAAAGCAGCGGTCTTGCTGATCCGCTCGAACATCCCCGCCGGGCCGAACTGTTTAACCAGATCTATTAATAGATCGAGCTGATAGATGCACTCAAGATATGCCGATTTTCTGGAATGCCCCTTTTTGACGAGAGTATCGAATCCGGATTCCATCAACCCCACAAGTCCGCCGCAGAGCACCGCCTGTTCGCCGAATATATCCCCAACGGCTTCCTCCATGAATGTCGATGGGAATAGATTAATCTCCGGACATCCTATGGCGGCAGCGTAGGCACGGGCTATCTGCATCGCCTCCCCGGAATGGTCGTTCTCGATTCCCCTGAAGGCGGTGAAGGTCTTTCCATTTAGATAATTCTCCCGCAGACGGAGGCCCGGGCCATGCGGAGCTATCAGTATCACGTCGCAATCGGGCGGCGGTTTCACCAGGCCGAAAGCAATCGAAAAACCGTGTGCGAAAATCAACGCCTTGCCGGAAAGGATTTGTAGTTTCCGAAGTCCATCGAACAGCTCCTTATGCTTATGATCGGGAATCAATACGGCGATTATATCGCATCGCTTTATCGCACTCTCCGGCGTGGCAACTGTAAGACCATCTGCCCTGGCAATTTTTCTCGATTTGCTATCCGACGGCAGTCCTATTAACGGCAAGATGCCGGAATCGCGCAAATTCAAAGCCTGCGCCCTTCCCTGCGAGCCGTAGCCGAGGATGGCGATTTTATACTTGCCCAGGTTTTTTATTAAAGATTTCTCCCGTGCCGGCCTTCGCATAACCAACTAAGATTAAATACTCGCCTGCAATAAGTCAATTTATATCGGCGTTTCTGTATTGTCTGGCTTAACCTGCAAGGGCAAACATAGCAGACCTGAGTCGATCGGCAGTGATTGACCCGCGAACAGCGGACATTTTGTTTTGTCAATCTATTCTTGTTATTTTATAATTATTGTATGGAAGATTTGAACAGATCTGTTGCTCATCCCGGCGAATCAGCCCCGAAGTGGGAGATTATTCTGGCCTGGATATTGAAGACAATGATATGGCTGACTGCAATCGCCGCCTTCGGCTTGGGGGATATTCTTCTGGGCTTATGGGGATTAATCGTCGTATGTTTATCTTTATTGCCCGCCTGGCTGGCTAAAACTCACAGGGTTAACTTCCCGGTGGAAATCGAGATCGTTTTACTTCTTATTCTTATCCTGGACATCACGTTTGGGCAGCTTTTCAATTTTTATGACAGGTTAATATATTTCGATAAGGTTTTACATTATCACAATTCAATGATGATAGCTTTCCTGGGCTTTCTTTTGATTTACGCTCTGTATTTTACGGGGAAATTGAAAATTTCGCCTTTTAGCGGGGGAGTTGTGATTCTGTTTGTCACCCTCGGAATCGGAGGTTTCTGGGAGATTCTGGAATATCTATCCGATAGGATTTTTGCCAGAGGAGCTCAGGGCTCGCCAATGATGTCTCCGTTCGACGATACCATGTGGGATCTTATAGTAAACTTTTTTGGAGGTATCGTGGGAGCGGTATTTGGTTCGATTTATATCCGCCATTCAAAACGCACTCGAAGTCGAAGATTCATCAGGATAATGGAGACTCTCAGTGGCGATTCCGGGGTAAAAGTAGGATCAGGGAAAATCATCTGAATTCTTTGTGTAGGAATATAATATTTCCGTAGCGGTTTCGTCCAGCTCGTAAGGATATTGATACTTCTGCATATAGCGCAAAGCCTCATTTTGAATTCTTTAATTATTCGCTGATGTGTCAGCTCTTCTCATACGAGTCGCAGGACAGGTTACCGAGGTGTCAGGTCTTCAGATCTGACACCACCCGGGAAGCCGCAATAGTCACCACCGGGAGAGGATCGCCGTCAAACAACCCTTGACCGCCAACAAAGCATCCCGTAATTTCAAATTCATGCTGTCTGTCAGGAACGTGAGCAAATACTACAGCCGGCGGCAGGCTGTCTTATCCGGTATAACCTTCGACTTGAATAAGGGTGACATGGCATTTCTAACCGGGCCATCCGGATCAGGCAAATCAACTCTTTTGAGGCTGTTATTCCTCGAGGAGAAACCCAGCTCCGGGAAAATCACACTCGGCCCGTTCGATCTGAACAGCCTGCCGAAAAACCGGATACCATATTTAAGGCGGCATGTGGGGGTAGTCTTTCAGGATTTCCGGCTGATCCCCGATCGCACTGCCGCCGAAAACGTGGCCCTGGCCATGGAGGTTGTCGGCAAGATGGGCGGTAAGATACGAAAAAAGACCGACGATATCCTTAAACTGGTTGGAATCTGGCAGAAACGCAATCAATATCCGCACCAGCTTTCGGGCGGCGAGGCCCAGCGGGTGGCGTTGGCTCGGGCGGTGGTCAACGAACCGTTGGTCATTCTGGCCGATGAGCCGACCGGCAATCTTGACGACAGGAACTCGATTGAGCTGTTTGAGCTTTTTAGAAAGATAAACATTCGAGGTTCAACGATTTTGATCGCCACACACCAGGTTTCGCTGGCTGAAGAATACGGACGAAGGATTCTCTATCTTGAAAACGGCGCCCTGAGAGAGGAGAGAAGTTGAGAGCCCTGTTGCGGATTGCGGTCGAAATAGGCCGTGCCATAAGATACGAGTTATTATCCACTCTTGGCGCTCTTCTCACCGTTTTTCTCGCCATGAGCCTGCCGGGCGCATTATGGATAATGTCCAATAACCTCTCGAGAGCTGAGCATGAGCTCAAATCCGGTTTCACGGTCGATGTTTTCCTTGTGGATGAGCTGTCGGCCGGGGAAGTGGAAAATATGCGATCTGAGCTTATGGCTCTGGGAGGGGTAACGGAGGCGCAGTATTTCTCCAGGCAGGATGCGCTCTATAAGATGAGGGAGACTTTCGGGCTGGAAATGATACAGGGCATTGATGAAAACCCCCTTCCTGCATCATTCGTGCTGAAAATAGATGAGTCGATTTTCGAGTCCTATAAATCGATTGGGTCGAGGGCATCTGATTCGCTGATAGCTCGGATAGGCGAGCTACCCGGAATAGAGGATATCGTATTCTCCGGCGAAATGCTCCATAGCCTGAGCCGGATAATAGATTCAGTTGAAATACTTGGCATAGCCATCGGTGTTCTGGTTGCTTTATCCGCCATCTTTATCGTAGCCAATACGGTGAGAATAGCCATCTCCGACCGGAGGAAGGCGGTGGAGATAATGCAGCTTGTGGGAGCCACCCGCAGCTATATATTGACGCCGTTTGTTTCCCTGGGGGGATTGCTGGGGCTTTTTGGCGCCGCGCTGGCAGCCCTTTTTCTGTGGCTTTCGACGAATTTCGTTTCCCAACATCTGATAAAGGTTTTCTTTTTCGATAACTACGAAATCACGGCGTTCATCTTAACCGGTCTTCTACTTGGTATGGTAGGGGCCTTGCTGGCAACGAATAAATTTTTGAAGATATGAAGTTGCGAATTTCCATAGCAGTATCGTTATCGACTGTCCTTGCCTTTCTATGGGGTTTTTGTTTTGCAGGAGTGGATTCCGAACGTCGGAATCAGCTGGAGACAATTAGAGACGAACTGCAATCAAAGCGTTCGGAATATGAGAAGCTCGGCCAAAAAGAGAAAGACCAGTTCGCCAGACTTCGCCATATAGAAGAGCAAATAGCCTTATCGGGACAACTTATTCTCAGGATAGAGAGAGAATCCGGAAAGCTTCTGCGAACTATAGAAATCGAGCAGGCGGAGCTTGAGATTGCAGAGAGAGCCTTAGAGGAAAAGAAAAAGGCGCTGCAAAAAAGGTTGCGATATATATATAAAATCGGCAATCGTCCCGGTTGGATGGAGATTATCTCTTCGCACGATCCCACCGAAGCCCTTACGGCCTTCAAGAATATGCAGGCCATTATCGCTTACGATAAACACCTCGTAGAATCTTATAATGGTCTTTCTGAAGGCATATCCGAAAGATTGGAGAAGCTTCGCTCCGATAGGAGGCTTTTAGAGGATCTCAGGCGTGACAACGAAACTGAATTAGAGCTTAGAAAAGTAACCCTGGACAGGCGTAAGAAGCTTGTGGATAGATTGCGCAGGGACAAATCCGCCATAGCGATATCCATGGAGAGCTTAGAAGAGGATGCGGGACATATCGCCGGCATTTTCGATGATCTGCAGGCCGACAGGGAGCTCGATGTGGAGCCATCGGAGTTACCCGGCCTGGAGGGAAGCAAAACCGATTTGATATGGCCGGTTCATGGACGGATTATCAAGCCGTTCGGCGCCAGAAGGGATGCGCGGGGGATAAAGATTACAAATCCGGGAATCGATATTAAGGCTTCTTATGGGACCGGCGTAAAAGCGGCGGCGGGGGGGAAGGTTATATATGTGAGTTGGCTGCGGGGCTACGGGCAGTTCATAATAATCGATCACGGGAAAAGCTTCTATACCCTGTACGCAAATCTTTCATCAGCTTCGGTTGAAATCGGCGACGGTGTGAAAGCAGGCCAGATCATAGCAGAGGTCGGTGATTCGGGGACGCTCGAAGGCTTCCGATTGCATTTCGAGCTGCGTCATAAGAAAGAACAATTGAATCCTGTCGATTGGCTGAGGTAATCTAATGACCGATCACCTGGAAAAGCTATCGAAGACTCTTGCGGATTCCGCCCGCAACGGCAATCTGAGCCAGTCGTTGCTTCTTGTTGGCCGACCGGGGGTCGGTAAATTCTCTCTCGTCACGGACATAGCCAGAGTTTTGCTTTGCGAAAAGAACATGTCTGGATGTGGTAAATGTTCTTCCTGCAAGGAGGTAAATAAGCTTTACCACCCCGATTTCCCTCTGCTTTTCCCGTTTCCCAACCTGCGGCCGGAATCGAAAAAGGTGACAGTCTTCCCTTTTTCAGATCCGGTTTCCTCTAAAGCTAAATTTTCCGAGGATACCCGCGATGAAATCGAGCGATTCAAAGAAGCCAAGCTCTCTGACCCGTATGCCATAGTCGATTTCGACAAGAAAGAAAATATACCGGTAGAACTGGTAAAGGATCTGATGCGCGCTATATCCAGAAGGCCTCTCAGAGGACAAAGACGTGTCGCCGCTGTTCTGGATATAGATAAAATGGCCTTCGGAGCCGCTGATCTTTTTCTCAAGACGGTCGAGGAGCCCCCGATCGACACCCACGTGGTTCTGACCACATCGAGACCGGATTTGCTTCTGCCTACGTTGTTATCCAGAGCTCATCTGATAAAGGTGCCTCCCGTCCCGCTTGAGAAGCTGGGGGGATATCTCTCCGAAAAGCTCGAAATAAACAAGAATGAAGCATCTTATCTGGCCAGGATTTCCGGCGGCTCTCCGGGAATGGCGATCAACCTATATGAAAGCGATATCACCCGGAGACGTGATCTGGTCATGATTTTTTTCGAAAAGCTGATGAAACGTGACGATACTAATTCGCTGGTTGACGAAGTCAATCGAAGATACGGATTGGGCCGGGTCAGCTATGACGAGGCAAGGCTGGATTTTGATATAATGGAATCGATCATACATGATCTATATCTGGCAGCTGAAAATCGTCTTGATAATCATATCATAAATGTCGATATTAAAAAGAAATTGTCGAGTTTGAGGTGCCCGGATTTGGAAGTTTTAGACATCTGGAAAGCCTGTTGTACCGAAACCAGGCAGGCCTGCCTGGTCAACAACGTCGCTGCCGGTACGGGGATGATATTTTTCTACATTTCCTGCGCCGAGGCCATGCGCAACCTTGCCGGGCTGAAATTTAAATTACCTTAGTCGAGGACCGGGCATCTTTCGTTTTTGATTAAAGCAGGAGATTTCACAGTGGACGTATACACGGTATCCTTCAAGGGAAACAGAAGGAACCATTATGTAAACACCAGCGGCTTTGAGATAGAGAAGGAAACTCATGTAATCGTCGAGGCCGAGCGGGGCGAGGATTACGGGACGGTGAAGCGCAGGGCCGCTAAATGCGAGTATGACCCGGAGGCCGATATCCCGAAGATATTGAGGCTGGGCAACGAATCGGATAAGGATCGGATGATATTCAACCGCCAGAAGGAAGAAGAGACATTGGACGAGTGCTTGAAGTTTATCGAAAAGCATCGGCTTAAGATGAAGCTGGTCGACGTCGAGTATCAGTTCGATTGCAATAAGATCACATTCTTTTTCACGGCCGAACAACGGGTAGATTTCAGGGAGCTGGTCAAGGACCTGGCCGCCACCTACAGGACCAGAATAGAGCTCAGACAGATAGGGGTTAGAGACGAGGCCAAACGTCGCGACGGTTATGGTATATGCGGCCGGAGGCAATGCTGTTCGAATTGGCTGGGCGATTTTTCCACGATTACAACGCAGATGGCACGCCATCAAAATCTGGCATTAAACCCTCAGAAGCTCTCGGGGAATTGCGGACGTCTCCTGTGCTGTCTAAAATACGAAATGGACTTCTACAATGAAGTCATGCCGCTATATCCGCAGGCTGGAGTGCGCTGCTTAACGAAGGATGGCGCCGGCATCATCACCAAAGTCGACATTTTCAAAGAGGAGATTAGCATCCTCCTCGATGATGCCGGAGAGATAAAGATGAATATAGGCGAATTGAAGCGGGCCAGAAATCGCGGCGATTTCAAAATCCTCGACCGTTACGCAAGAAAAACGTCTGAAGCCGCCAGCGGATTGGATGAATTCGAGGACTAACTGAATCGTGAAATTTTACGATGTTCATAATATGTACCTGTCCGAATGCTGCATTCCTCTGTGCAAGACAAAACCGTTGATGTGCCGCTTGTAGTTGTAATTTTCGTTCGCATCCACCAGAATTTCAGATCAATGCGAGGAGAAAATGGATAAATTTTACGTTACCACGCCCATATATTATGTCAACGACGAGCCGCATATCGGACATGCTTATACGACCATACTGGCCGACGTCCTGGCAGGGTATCATCGCATATTCGGCCAGGAAGTATTCTTTCTAACCGGAACAGACGAGCATGGCCAGAAGCTTCAGGAGGCCGCAAAGAAAAACAATCGCTCACCGCAGGAATACTGCGATGAAATGGCAGTGCGTTTTAAAAACGTCTGGAAAAAACTCGGTATCAGAAACGATGAGTTCGTCAGGACAACCGACACTCGCCACAAAACAATAGTTCGGAAGATCCTGCAACAGATTTACGATAAGGGGGAGATTTACTCCGACGACTACGAGGGATGGTATTGCGTCCATGAGGAGCGATTCTGGATGGAAAAAGATCTTGTGAAAGGTAACTGCCCGGACTGCGGCAGGCCCGTCTCCAGGATCACCGAGAAGAACTACTTTTTTAAGATGTCTAAATATCGGGATTGGCTCATTGATTATATAAAAAGCCATCCTGAGTTTATCCTGCCCGAGTTCAGACGCAACGAGGTCTTAGGATTTCTAAAACAACCGCTGGGGGATCTGTGTATCTCCCGCCCGAAATCAAGGCTCACCTGGGGCATAGAGTTGCCGTTTGATAAAGACTACGTCTGCTACGTCTGGTTCGATGCCCTGATTAACTATATTTCGGCCATCGGCTATTTATCGGATGATAAAAAGTTCAAAAGATGGTGGCCGGCGATACATCTTATTGGCAAAGATATCCTGACTACTCATGCGGTTTACTGGCCGTGCATGCTCAAAGCCATGGGCATGGAGCAGCCAAAGACCATATTCGCCCATGGCTGGTGGCTTGCGGGCGAGACCAAGATGTCGAAATCTCTTGGCAATGTCATAAAACCGCTGGAATTGGCGAATAAGTATGGAGTCGATGCTTTCCGGTATTTTTTGATAAGGGAGATGACGCTCGGCCAGGATGCAACCTACAGCGAGGAATCATTCATCAGCCGCTACAACTCCGATCTGGCTAACGATCTGGGGAATCTGCTCTCACGCCTGATTAAGATGATAGCATCTTATTGCGATGGGAAAATTCCCGAACCAGCCGGTGATTTTCAAGATAACGACCTTTTCAAAAAGTGGATCGGAGAAAAGAACGCGCCGGGTTTGGGAATGCAGGCAGGTAGTCTGATAAAAGATTTCCGATTGAACGCCGGGCTTGAGAAGATTATGGAATTCGTCCGTTATCTTAACGGTTATATCGAAAGAAATAAACCCTGGGATCTCGCAAAGAGCGGGGATAGAGGAAAATTAAGCGACATTCTATACAACAGCGCAATGGCCCTGCGGAAGATATCGGTTTATCTTTCACCGATTATGCCGGCCAAATGCGCTGAAATTCAGAAGCAGCTTGGACTACGGGAGCCGAAATTCCAATTTGAGAAGGATCTCTGGGGAAGCATCGAACCGGGGACGAAGATTAATCCTGGAGGCGCCCTGTTTCCGCGTTTGCAAAAGACGGATTATGATTCAGGATTGAAATCTGATATAAGAGGAACGAAAATGGAAAAGACAGAAGAAGGCGGGACAATCAGTTTTGAAGAGTTCGGCAAGGTACAGGTGAAAACCGCCAGGGTGATCGCCGCCGAGAAAGTCGAGGGGGCAGATAAGCTTCTGAACCTGCAGATTGATCTTGGCGACGAAAAAAGGCAGATAGTCGCCGGCATAGCCCAGTACTACACCGCCGAGGAGATGGTGGGCAAGGCTCTGATAGTGGTCTGCAATTTGAAACCGGCCAGAATAAGGGGAATAGAATCTAATGGCATGCTCCTGGCCGCACAATCAGGTAAAGACCTGGTACTGCTAACCACCGATAAAGATATTTCCCCGGGGGCAGAGGTAAGCTGAATTCTTCGGCGACGTTTGGCTTTTCGGCGAACTTCCGGGCAATAACCGGCGTTGCATATACATTGACATATAATCGCAGATATAAAACAGTCAGGGCTCCTGCTTCGTCTGAACCTTCTACGATGGATGTCTTAAAAAAAGCCCTCACCCGAAGAAAGCGTTATCCTCCGGATGAAGGCTTGAAAAGATCATAGTCTGAGTAATCTTAAAAAACCGCGATTGGCCGTTTTAGTTTGTCTTTCCAGATCTATCTGCCGATGGAATTGTCCTTTCTATCATCAATCGCCTGATGATGATGCTGTCCCCCTCCGGGATGAAAAAGCCATCCGCCGGTGGGAGGGCAGCACGGGCAGAAAAACAACTGCTCGATATCTCCTCTGTAGTAGCTTATCAAATAGACTATGTCGCGCATAGTATATATGATACAGTCGCCGTCGGTGTCGGCAGCGCCGTAGAACGGATAGATCGGGTTCTCCGGTCGGCAGTCACATGTATCCGGCAAAGCCGTGCCGAATCGATACAGATTTATTAAGAGCGTCACATCCAAAAGATCAATCAGATCGTCGCTGTTGGCATCGCCGGGCGTAAATTCGCAGCAGCCGACAGTTATATTAATCTCGCATGTATCGACGGCATCGCAGGAATCGATACAGACGATTGTGACCGTGTTAATTCCCCAGTCCGGCATCAGGCAGAGGTCGCCGTCGTCCATATACCCGCCGGTAACATCGATACTGACGATATTATCATCCGGGTCCGCAAACTCGATACCCGGCAGACAGATTTCTTCGATATCGCTTATGACCACCGTGGTATCGTTAATGCAGCTTATCGTCGGAGGGGCGTTGACTACAGCCGTAATCTGGGTCGTGCAGGAGGCTTCCAGGCCGCAATCATCTGTGACCGTCAATATAATCTCGTTTACGCCTTCAACCGGGACAAAGCAAAGGGTCTCGCCTTCCAGAGTACCCACGTTAACCTCAACGGAAACCAAATTACCGTCAGGATCGCTATAGATGAAGCCGTCGATGCAGACCTCGTCGCCCAGATCGCAGAGAACCACCGTCATGTCGTCAGGGCAGATCGCTATCGGCGGCATCGTGCCCTCAATGGTGATAGTCTGGACGCATTGGTCTGTGTTATCGCAGTCATCGGTAGCTGTCCAGGTGCGGGTGATGATATTTTCAAACTGTTCATCTGAATATGTTATAGCCGGATCGGCATCGCAGTTATCGGTAGCCGTGGCCATTCCGGTGAAAGCCGGATCGATGGGATCGGTGCAGTGTATGGCAATGTCAGCCGGGCATGTGATCACCGGCGGCGTGTCATCATTGATCGTGATAGTCTGCGTGCACTCGGCGAAGTTCCCGCCGGCGTCGGTAGCGCGATAGGTACGGGTGATGATCTCCGGGCAGGTGTTGCCGTCAGAAACGTCACCGATATGGGTGACCACGGGAGCAGGATCGCAGTCGTCGGTTACGGTCGCCAGGCCGATATCGGGAGCGGGG
>CBEWDL010000087.1:0-13976 GCA_965555375.1 uncultured bacterium | reverse complement strand
GACCACCGACTCCACCACGCCGCTCTGACGTATCAGATTGACGCTTCTCAGGCGCCGGGTAATTTTATCTATATCGGATAGAAGGCCCGGCATATCATACCAGCTGCAGGAAACTGCCCTTGATCTGTTCGAACTGGGATTCTATTCTGGCGTCAATGGCCCCGCTGGAGGTTTCAATAAAGCAGCCGCCAGGGGTAATCGTGGGGTCCGGCTCAAATTCAAATGAAAACCTGTCGCTGTCTTTCGGCTTGGAGGCCTGAAGATATTCGCGGGCGTATTCGTATTCGGCGGGATTTATCCTGATACGCACCGGACCCGCGCCGGCAAGGATATCGAGACATCTTTTGAGATTGTATTCGAAAAGCTCTCTGGATGACTTCATTACGGCCTCGCCGATAACGGTCTGAGCGATTTCCAAGGCCAGCTTGCCGAGGGTCTCGCTGGCACTGGACATAACGGTCTCGCGCTGAGATTCGATGTCGTTATGAATTCCGGCCAGCAGATCTTCGATTTTTTGGGTTACAGAAATTCCCTCCTCGTATCCCTTCTTTTTGCCCTGCGTATAACCATCTTTGCATGCAAGTTCTTTTTCCTCCTGAAATCGCTGTTCGAAGGCTTGGACCCTTTCTTCGACGAGATTGTTGACCAAAGCAACATTATCAGGCGAACCCCGGGCGCGGCTGGCGGGCGTTGACGACAGCGCGGAAGGTTCAGGGCTTTCCGTGAAATCGGGCAGGTTGCTTCCATCGCTCCCGATAGCGGCCCGTGATATCAGGGATTCGACAGGTGCGATCACAACCTCGTCCGCCGGAATAATGCGGCGAGGTTTAACGATCTCTATCTGGACAGGAATTTCGAGGTCATAGGCGTTTTTTTTTATCACTTTACTACTATACAACAAGCTCTTCCTTTCCACCGCGGCCCGAGACAATAATCTGGCCCTCTTCCTGAAGCCTTCTGATCGTTTCAACGACCTTCTGCTGGGTCGTCTCGACGTCTGAAAGTCTCATGGGACCCATGAACTCCATCTCCTCTTTAATCATGGTGGCCACGCGCTCGGAGACGTTGGAGTATATCTTTTGCCTGACATCATCGGAGGCGGCCTTGAGGGCGACAGCGAGATCCTTGGTCTCGACCTCTTTAAGCACTCTTTGTATGGAGCGATTATCGAGCAGAATGATGTCTTCAAAGATAAACATCAGGTTTTTGATTTCAGCGGCCAGATCGGGGTTTTCAGATTCGATATTTTCCATTATTCCTTTTTCAGAAGAGGCTTCGATTAAATTTAATATCTCGGCGATTGTCTTGGTTCCGCCCGAGATTGAAAGATCGCGCGCTCCGACGTCGGCGAATTGTTTTTGCAAAACGACTTCCAGTTCGCTGATGACATCCGGGGAGATCTTCTCCATAGTGGCGATTCTGTAGGATACATCGGCCTGCAGTTCCGGTGGAAGATCCGAGAGAATCGCGGCTGCGGAGCTTGATGCCAGTTGGGTGAGAATGAGCGAGATCGTCTGGGGATGTTCATTTTGTATGAAATTTATTAGCTGTTTGGGATCTATATTTTTGAGCATGCCGAAGCCGGTCGTCTTCAACGAACCCTCAAGTCTTCTTAATATTTCGTTGGTTTTATCCCGCCCCAGAGCTTTTTCCAAGAGCTTTCGGGCGTAATCGACGCCGCCCTGGGAGATGTACCTGTTGGCCATGATGATTGTGGAAGCGTCATTCAAGACTTTCTCTTCCACGCTGGGCGAGATATCGCGCAGGTTGGCTATTTCCAGCGTAAGCAGTTCGATCTCGGCTTCATTCAATTCCTTCAAAATCAACGGCGCTATATCCTGGCCAAGCGAAAGCACCAGGATCGCGGCTTTCTGCGCGCTGGTTAATTCGTCGTACTGGATAGCCACTATTTGGTTTCCTCGGCCATCATGGTTTTGACCACTCTGGCTATTTCGTCCGGCTTTTGTTTGGCTATTTCTTTTAGATGATCGGCAAGCCTGGGTTCATCCTGAATCCTGGGCATAAGCTCATCTCTTTTTCGCTGTGCCTCCCTGTCGGCGGCGCGCCTTTTGGCTTCAATACGCTGCCGCTCCATGAACCCCGTAAATCTTTTTCTCATCTTGAGGAAGACGATGGCCGCAAGCGCCAACAAGATCAGCTTGCCGCCCATGCGAAGCCATTCGTCAATTCTCTCGTTGCTGAAGAATGACTCGGAATAATCGTATTCCTGCCGCGTAAAAGGAGCGCTGGCGATTTCCAGCACGTCGTTTCTCTGGGCGTCGAATCCTACCGCGCCTTTTACGATGCTGGCTATCTGGTCTAAATCCTCCCGTGATCGAGGCGTATACTGTTCCTGCAAACCTCCCTCGCCTCCGACCTCTTCATAGACGCCGTCAACAAGTATAGACACCCATAACTTTTCGATATTACCCACACTGTTTACAACGTGCTGAACAGTTCTATTGATTTCGTAGTTTGTCACCACGTTTTCGGTAGAGTTTGCAATGGTCTTACCTCGATCATCAGGATTGGAGTTTTCCTCGGAAGATTTTTCCGTGATCCTCTCCTCGGATCTGATTGCCGGGTTGTCAGAATCGAAATTCTCAACTGTTTTTTCGACTTGCTCGAAATTCAGTCTGGCGGAGATCCGGATGACCGCCTTGCCGGAACCAACCACCGGATCAAGCATACTAAGCGCCTTATCCTCCAGATAATTCTCGACCTGTTTACGAAGCTCCAATTGTGATGTTGATAGAGCGCCCAGCTCGCTTCCGGATTTCCTGCTGGAAAGCATACGGCCGGCGGAATCGAGAATTGTGATGTTATCCGGGCTTAACCCTTCCACCGATGACGACACCAGGTAAGCGATGCCTTCAACCTGGCTCGATGAGATCCCTCCGGCGCCGCCGAGAACCAGGACTACGGATGCCGTGGCATCTTTTTGAGTTTCCTTGAAAAGTCTCGATTCGGGTATAACAATATGCACCCTGGCGGATTGCACGCCTCGAATGCTGCTTATGGATTTGGCGATCTCTCCCTCCAGGGCGCGCCTGTAATTTACTTTTTGCAAAAACTCGGTCATACCGAGATTCGATTTATCGAATATTTCGTAGCCAATGCTGCCCGAGCGGGGCAAACCCTCGGAGGCCAGCTTGAGCCGAACTTCATATATATCGCCCCGCGGCACGGCTATGGTTGTGCCACCGTTTTCCAGGCGGTAGCCGACTTTATATTCTTTCAACTTTTCGGCGACCTGGCCGGCTTCTGCGGCATCGAGGCCAACGTATAGCGTTTCGTATGTAGGACTGAATATGAAGACCATGGTGACTATTGCCGCTATCAGCAACGCCAGAGTTGTGCCAACATATAATAACCTGGCGCCGGCGTTTAAACTGTCCCACCACGGTTTGAACTGATTTTTATAGATATCCGATAAATATTCCATAGTTTAGACCTGCATCCTCATCATTTCTTGATATGCCTCTATAAGCTTATTGCGAATTTCTAATACGAGCTCGAAAGCCACGCCGGCTTTCTCTGCCGCGATCATGACCTCATGGATATCCGAGATTTCCCCGAGGGCGAATTTTTCTGCAATTTTGCCGGCTTCGGATTGGAGCTGATTAGTTTCGGAAAGTAAATCCTTAAATATCTGCCCGAACGATTCAGACTCGACTTTGGCCGCCGGCAGCTTGATCGCTCGCGAGTCGGGTAGATTGAACGGATAATATCCTGGCAGAATCTTAGTCATCAGATTGTAATATCAACGAATTTGCCGCGGGGAACAGATCCCGTTTTATCGCTGGAGGTTAAGCCGCCAGGCTCAGGTTTTCCGGCCGAGTCGATCTTAAACTCGCCGAAAAGCTTGCATATTGCTGTGGCTTCGTTGGGACTGAGTTTTTCCAGCAACAGTTTTTCGAACCGGCTGGCTTGTTGCGGCTGCGTCTTGCGGTCAACAGGACGACCCGCCTCTACGTTTGACTTCTGTCCCACGCTCGCGGGATAATATGTGGCTCCTGAGACAAGATTGATCTTCATAGACTATCCTCTAAATATTAAGCGCCTCTTTGAACATCGATTTAGCAGCCCGGGCGACAGAGATGTTGGCCTCATAGGCCCGTGAGGCGGCCATCATCTCCACCATCTCGGCTATTATGTTGATATCGGGCATGGCCACATAACCGTTCTCATCGGCGTCGGGATGGGTTGGATCATACACCATCTTAAACGATTCCGGCTCGATCTGTATCTCCTGAGACTGCACTGCCGGAATATCCGTTCTCCGAGACGATAACGCTTTTGAGTTTCCGATATGTTTGCTGTCGGTACGCGCCAGATGCGTAATAACTCGATTCAGAGTCGAAGAAAAGCTACCCTTTGCCGGGTCTTCGCTGAAAACGACATGCTTGCGACGATACGGGCCACCCTCCGGCGTACGGGTGGTTTCCACATTGGCGATATTCTGCGCCACGGCGTTAAGCTTTTTGCGCTGCGCCGAAAGGCCGGATCCGCTTATCTGAAAGATGCCGAATATGCCGCTCATTGTCCCCTACCCCTTATGGCCATTTTCAGCAATCCGAATGTTCTGGCCAGCTTGCCAGCGCCGAACTTATACAGCAACTCATTCTCCGATAAGTTCATCATTTCCTGTTCTATGTCGACGTTATTGACGCCCGAGGCGTTGCTGTCGTTTTGAATTTCCTTTATTCTGACGGCATTGCGGGGAGCTCCTAAGGCGATATGCTTAGAATCTGTGGCCACCGGAGCAACGGACGATTTCTGATTCAAGAGTCTCTTCATCTCGCTTTTGAAATCAACGGATTTGGTATTATAACCGGGCGTTGCCACATTGGCGATATTAGATGCCGTGGCTTTTTGCGTCGAGGAAGCGACCCTTAACAGTTTCTCGTAGAGTGGAATTCCCGCCTTATCGAATAATTTACCCTTAATCAGCATATACGATCGCTCCGGCAGGCTATGAAGCAAAGGGTATGCCACTGCCGAGTCGCGGGATATATCTACCTAATTTCCTGAGAATCAGTCAGTTGGAAGCTCGACTCGACTGGCGCCAGCGGTTATTTCATCCTCGGGGGAGGAATTTTTTTCCACTGCCTGTGAAATATCTTCTGTTTCGGCCTGAGGTTCCTTGCGCTTTTCCTCCCAGCTTAGCACTATTATATCCACCCTCCGGTTTTTGGTGCGGTCTTCAGGAGTTTCATTGCTGGCGATGGGACGGTATTCACCGTATCCCAATGCGGATATCCGTTCAGGAGGAAACCCATGCTTGACAATAAGATATCGGACACAGATAGTAGCGCGATTCACGGAAAGTTCCCAATTCGATGGATATTTGCTGGTCTTTATGGGCAGGTTATCGGTGTGCCCCTCGATACGTATATGGTTTGGAATCCTGAGGAGAAATCCCGCTATCAGGTGGAGGATCTCCTCTGCCTCCAGTCTCAGTTCGGCGGAACCCAGATCGAAAAAGGCGGATTCGGAGACGCGAATGATCAGGCCGCGTCGATCCAGAGTCGTCATTATATTATTGGCGAGCCCCAGTCCTTTCAATTTCGTCTCAATCTCAAGTTTGAGCATCACCAAATCTCCCAATTTGATATCGCCATCGCCCAATTCATCATCGACAAACGGCGAATCGGCAAGCAAATCCGGGGGGCCGGTGCCGCGAAATACATTCCTAAGTGCCCCGGTAACTTCGCGGAATTTCTCCGTATCGATCTTCGACATGGAATACAAGATTATGAAAAAAGCTAAAAGCAGGGTGATTAGATCGGCATAGGTAAGCAGCCAGCGCTCCAGATTTTCACGATCGGGATCGTTTTTGGCATTGCGCGGCAATTATTCGCCTCCGCGTTCACTGGGCTTAATAAAAGATAGAAGCTTGGTCCTGATTACCCGGGGATTCTCGCCCGACTGGATGGAAATCAAGCCCTCGATTATAAGCTCTAAGCCTTTCATCTCCTCTTGATTACGATACTTCAGCTTATCGCTGATGGGCAGATAGAGGAGATTGGCCAGAGATATTCCCCACAACGTTGCGATGAAGGCCGAGGCTATGTGGCCCGCCATGGAGGAGGCATCCTCGGTTTTGCTTAAGGCGTTGATAAGGCCCAGTACGGTTCCGATGATTCCCAGAGTCGGAGAAAAGCCCCCGAGCTTCTGAAAGAAGGTCTGCCCTGTCTTATGCCGCTCTGAGGTATAGGTCATTTCGGTTTCCAGAATGGAGCGCAGGACGGTAACCTCGGTGCCGTCTATAACCAATTGCAGCGCTTTCTTGAAGAAGGGATTGTGGGAAACTTCCAGATCGCGCTCAAGACCGAGTATTCCCTCGCGACGAGCCTTCTCGGCCATTTCCCCTATTCTACCGATTAGATCCTGGGGGCGTTCGACTCTGCCGAAGAATATGATTTTCAATAGGTTAGGCAAATTCTTTAATGTTTCAAGTGAAGTTGTAACCGTTGCCGCTCCAATGGTGCCGAAGATCACCAGAATCATGGCCGGAAGCTGTAGAATAGAAGAAATAGCGCCTCCTTCCATGAGAAAGGCGACAGCCACGGCTCCTATGCCGATCACTAAACCTGCAATTGTGGCAATATCCATACGCCTATAGACACACTCCCTCACTGGAAAATATCGGCAAACTGAGGGAGCCTCTTAATCAAGGCTATCTGGTTGGACAAGCCTATTTTAATATTGATTTAATTGGCCGATATCCGGAGCCCGAAGTCAATCTCTATCGGCATGGCCGTATTCGTGAAGCTTATTGCGTAAAGTTCTGGTTGAAATCCCCAAAACCTCAGCGGTTCTCGATTTGTTGCCAGCGTGGGCCTTTAAGGTTTTCAGGATCAGGATCTTTTCAGCTTCGTTAATACTCATACCCACGTCCATAGTACCTGAAGGTACAGCGGCAACGCCGGATGTGATCTCGGGAGGAAAATCACCCGGCTTCAATTCCTGATTCCTGGATATCACCACAGCCCGTTCCAGCAGATTCTCAAGCTCGCGGACATTGCCCGGCCAGGAATAGGACATAAATATTCGCATTACTTTTTCGGATAATGTCTTAACGGGAACGCCAAACCTCGGGCAGAAATTATTCAGGAAGTAATTACACAGAAGAGGTATATCCTCAAGCTTTTGCCTCAAGGGCGGTATATCTATCGGTATTACATTAAGCCGGTAGTAGAGATCATCCCTGAAATTTCCTCCGGCAACCTCATCTCTTAAATCACGGTTGGACGTGGCAATGACCCGAACATCGACTTTAATCGTCTGACCGGAGCCGATGCGCTCGAACTCTTTTTCCTGCAGAACCCTGAGTAGCTTGGCCTGCAAAGGAGGCGGGATTTCAGAGATCTCGTCGAGAAGGAGACTGCCGCCATCGGCCAGCTCGAAGCGACCCCTGGTGGCGCGGATAGCGCCGGTAAATGCTCCTTTCTCATGCCCGAACAATTCCGATTCGATCAATCCCTCCGGCAGGGCGGCGCAATTCATTTTTATGAAAGGGCCGTTAGCGCGAGATGAGTTGTAATGAATCGCTTTGGCTACAAGCTCTTTGCCGGTACCCGACTCGCCATTTATCAAGATTGTCGAATCGGAAGGGCTGGCTCTTCTTATAAGCTCGAACACCGCCTGCATATTGGCAGCTTTTCCGATTATATTTTCGAAGGAGAACTTATCGCTTATCTCATTTCTCAACAAGCGGTTTTCGATTTTCAGATTTTTATATTCCAGAGCCTTGCTGACTACCATTTCCAGATGATCGGGGCTGATCGGCTTGGTGATGTAATCATGGGCTCCTATCTTCATAGCCTCAACCGCATGTTCGATGGTGCCAAAGGCGGTAATGATAATTACACGGCAATCGGGCCAGAGCTCAAGAGCCCTTTTTAGCACCTCGATTCCCGAGATGCCCGGCATTTTGAAATCGGTAATGACAACATCGAACTCGGTGCGTTGTAGATGCTCAATTGCTTTTTCTCCGCCGTCGGCTGCCAGCGGAGCATGCCCCATGCGAATTAAGACCTCGGAAATGAAATCCCGGACAATGGCTTCATCGTCAACGATGAGAATCTTGGGTTTCATTCGGGCCTCCTTCGATATGTGGGATCTCAACCGTAAATACGGCGCCGCCCCCGGGGATATTTGCCGCCGTCACCTGCCCGCCGTGAAGCTCGACGAGTTTTTTGACGGTGGCCAGGCCGAGACCGGTGCCGTTTGTCTTTGTCGTAAAAAATGGTGTAAAAAGCTTATCGAGAATATCGTCCGGAATCCCCGGGCCGGTATCCTCGACTTTCAGAATCAGGCTCGAAGATGAACCGTTCATAAGCTTCAACTTTATTCGACCGCCATCGGGCTGCGCCTGCACTGCATTCTTAACGAGATTGAGGACGATTTGCTTGAAAAGATGGGCATCGAGTTTCGCTACCAGACTCTTTGAGCCGCACTCCACAGTTATAGAATGACTTTCCTTTACCTTTTCCTCCTGGAAATCATTGACGGCTTCTTCTACCAGCTTAGATGGCTCGGTATCTTGAACATCCGGGCTAACGGTCCTGGTATAATCAAGAAGGTTTTCGACGATAGCCTCCAGAGAAGCTACTCCGCTTTTTATTTTTTCTGCGGATATTCTCTTTTTATCGCCGGGGTCTAAATCTCGCAACAGAAGCGAGGCAAATCCGGAAATTCCGGCAATCGGATTCCTTATCTCGTGCGCCACCGTTGCCGCCATCTCGCCAAGTGCGGCCAGGGTTGAAATCTTCTTTAAATTATCCTCAAGCTTCTTAATTTCCGTGAGGTCATACAATATTTCGACCAGGCCGCCCATTTTATCATCATCAAACTGCCGTAACCAGGTAATGGAATATCCCACCGGAACTACCGAACCATCGGATAACCGGAATTCCCTCTCCCCCGAGACGGACGTTCGCCGGCCCTGAAGTATATCCGCCGCTTCCTTCGATGCCGCTTCGCCCATGACACCATGATAGTCTCTTCCCAGGGCGGCCTGCGCTTTGATACCGGTATATTTCTCCGCCGCAGAATTAAATATATTTATGATGCCCGATTGATCGGTAACAATGACCCCGGAATCGAGGCTTTCGAGGATGCTGTTCAAATAATTGGCGAGACGGTTTCGTTCGGCCAGAGATCTCCGCAGCAGCTCATTGACCCTGGCCAGGCGAGAGTGGAGGTCCTCGAATTTAGATTCGAGCTTAGAATAGGAATCGCGCATCATCTGGGTGATACTTCCCATGCTGGCAAACGATTCCGCCAGTTTCTCAAGCTTCTCTAATTCGCTCTCTCTGGTCCCCATTCAGCGTATTTTACCACAGCCTGTTTAAAATTCAACCCAAAATTAAAAATTTTCAAGACGCCGATATCGTCAGCCTACCAAGAAATATATACGATCCTCTACGATAAAGAAAATACAATAGACTGAAGAGTGTCCGGGGTCAGGAGCCGGATTTTGAATTCCGCGATTCTTTCCGGGTAAGGTAGGTGGCGGAATAACCATGCAGGCCCGGTACCTCTCCTATTTTCCTGTTGATTTTGATGCTGGCTTTTTTTTCGGAGATGCTGCTTTCGAGTTCTGAGACTCTTTTTCGAAGCTGGTTCATTTCAAATTTCATTCTGCGCTCTTTAACAGCTTTTCGCAGTGAGAGCGAGACCTCGTTGAGCTTGAACGGCTTTAGAATGTAGTCCGAGGCTCCAAGCCTGATAGCCGATACGGAAGAATCCAGTGTGGGGAATCCGGTCATGATTATGGTTACCGTATCCGGGGAGATTTCGTTGATTCGCCGGATGGTTTCCAGCCCATCCATTCCGGGCAATTTAAAATCCACCAGGGCTATGTCTGTATTTTTAGTTTTTATACTCTCCACCGCCACTTCCCCCGACCCGGCGGTGGATACGTCGTAGCCGTTATTGGTCAAGAATTCGTCCAAAAGCTCAAGAACGAACTTATCATCGTCAATAACCAGAACCCTGACGGAGCTTTCGACCGGGGAGCTTTTTTTTGCCCTCGATGAGGATTTCTTTTCGGAAATTTTCTTTTTCAATTTCATTTTTCCACCGAGATTGGCGACGGTATCTCACAAGCGATATCGGGTAGCGCGCCCATCAAGCGCCTGAATCTATTTCCGGCAATAGTTAAAATCAAAAACTGCTCCTGGCAATTTGGTCGTTCTCGCGGATATCGAAGATATTCGAGAGTTGAGTAATGTCGAAAATTTCCTTGACGTAAGGCGCAAGATTTGAAAGCTTCAATGTTCCGTTTGAGCTTCTAACGTCCTTTAGAATGGAGACCAGCGCCCCGAGACCGGAGCTGTTGATGAAATCCACCGCCTCCATGTTCAGAATCAGCTTGCAATTTTGTTTGTCTATGATATCGCGCGAGGCGTCTTTCAATTCCGACGCACTGGTCAAATCGAGCCTTCCCTGAAGACCGATAATGTTTATATCACCATCCGCTTTTTGAGTAATTTTCATGGTTGCCTCCAATGATCAATTCTTACCCGCGCCCGGCCTTACCCTGGCCGGGTCGGAATTTATTCTTCTGGTTACCCTGATACAGAATTTATCGTCCTCATCTCTGAAAAGTTGAACTTGATCGCTCAATTTATGCACGATTTTCATTCCTCTGCCGCTTTCGTCGCTCTCTCCTGACACAGACTTTACCATTTCGTGGTACCCTTCTTCCTTTAGACCTTCCCCCTGGTCTTTTACCACGACAACGAATTGTTCATTATCAATCTGGATGATTACATCGATGGTTTTGTCCGAGTCGCTTTTATTGCCGTGAACATAAGCGTTCATAACGAGCTCCGAAACGATGAGCTTCAGCCTCTGTTTCTCAGGAACATCTACAATCAGGTTATCAATAACAGGGTTTAATATATCCGCGGATATCCCGTAGGCTCTGGCAGTATTCGGAAATGAAAACGCATACGTTTCCATAATCACCTCGTATCCGCAACGATATAAGTCGTATCGTCTATCCGGTCGGGATCGACGCTGTATTCTTTTAGTTGCTCGGCCATGAAGCGCAGAAAATCCTCCGGTGAACTTCGGTGATGTTTTTCAAAAAACTTCTTCAGTCCCGATAAGCCCAGCATTTGACCTTTCCGGTCGACACACTCGAAAACACCATCGGTATAAAGAAAAATTCTGGTTCCCGGCTGCATGGGCAAAACCTGCTCGGTATATTTCAATCCTTCGAATTGCCCTATGAACGGCCCGCCTGATTTTAGATCGACGATTTTCCCATCGGGATAGCTGACCAGTCCGGGTGGATGTCCGGCGTTGACGGACTTTATCAGGCCGGCCTCGAAATCAAGATAAACCAGAATCAGCGTTACGAACATCGTGCTCAGTCCTCGGAAATCGCTGCAAAGCTGCTCATTTACATTTATAACGATTTCGGCTATTGAGAATTTCTCTATGGCGTAGGCCCGGATAAGGCTTCTGGTTGAAGTCATAAGCAGTGAAGCTGGAAAGCCTTTGCTGGATACGTCCGCCACCACCAGTAAGAATCTATTTCGGGAGAGTTGAACAACATCGTAAAGATCGCCCCCCACTTGCATGGCCATAGTGTTATAGGCATAAACCCCGAGTTTTTCGAAATCCATAACCTTATCCGGCATCAGGGTGCCCTGCAGTTGCCGGGCCATGTCGATGTCCGCCTCGAGCTTCTGTTTTGTCATGGATTGCTCATAAAGGGCGCTGTTTTCCATGGCGACTGAGGCAAACCTGGCCAAAACCTCCAGGCCAAAAAGATCGTCATCATCGAAACTGCTTCCATCTATCTTGTTTGCCACAGCCAGGGCCCCGATTATGCGATTCTGCGCCATCAATGGCACGGCCACAAGAGAAGTGATATGGGCTCTCTCCGAGGAAAGATTCCACTCGGAGTTGCTGGAAATGTCGTCAATTTTAAGGAGATTTCCTGTCTGCGCTATAAAACTCCAGAGATTAACTCCTTCTTGATTTCGTATTTCATCGGTAACCTGTTGCGAGATACCCCAGGAAACCGATGATTCGACCTGGCCCTGCTCATCAAGCGTAATTATCTGCCCGACTTCAGCTTTAACCATGGCCAGGGCCGATTCCATAACCACCGGCAGGATCCGATCGAGATCCATTATGGAGGTGATTACGGTGCCGATGCGGGAGATGTCGCTAAATTTATTGGCCTGTTCAGCGAGTTTGTCTTCCAGTTCGGCGATTCTCTGCTCCAGCGAGGAATCCGTCTCGGTTGATTCATTTGTTTTTGGTAAAACCTGCATATCCTTAGTAGTTATCGGTCGAAAGAAGCAGCCGCTAAACGCAGATGCCCCGTCCGCCAGAGGTAAATCCGGCGCTGTTTAATATTTAATCAATCCCGGGGGGGGTTATATAGACTGCCGGAAGCCGGAATCGAACCGGCACGGACGAAACCGTCCGAGGGATTTTAAGTCCCTTGCGTCTACCTATTCCGCCATTCCGGCAAGTAAGAGGCGGCTTCCGGATTCGAACCGGAGAATAGAGGTTTTGCAGACCTCCGCCTTACCACTTGGCTAAGCCGCCGTAAGATACGCTTCAATAGGAAGATAGATACGATCCCAGAGGCTGTCAAGAGAAAACGATGATAGACAAAGTGATCGCATTCTTGTTAGCTTATCGGCGAAAATTTTAGCTCTATAAGGCCATTTCCCAACGAAAAATAAATGATAATGTGAAAATATAGTTTTATAAAGTAAGGAATTTACATATTAATAATACAAGCGGTGGTTTTGACAGATGAAGCTATTCACAATCGGCTATGAAAAAAGGGATACCGATGAGTTCTTCGAGGTACTCTCAAAGAACGGAATCGCTGTTTTAGCCGATATACGGGCCGTCCCTTATTCCAGGCGAAAAGAATTCTCTAAAAAGCAGTTGGCCGCCAAACTTGCGGAGGCCGGAATAGAATATATCCACCTAGTCGATCTGGGAGGCCCCAAAGAGCTCAGGGATAAAGTAAGAGCCGACGACGATTATGAGTATTTTTTTGTTGAATACGAAAAGTATCTGGATACGCAAAAGCACGTACTGGACGACCTGGCGCGATCTTTTGCGGGCAGAGCGATCTGCCTCTTGTGTCTCGAGGCGGATGAGAATCGATGTCATCGGAAATCGGTATCGGAGAAGCTAAGCAAAATGGCTGATGGGGTATTTGAGATTTTGCACCTGTAAAAGAACTCAGTGGTTGGTGTACGTCCACGCGCACTAATGCCGCCATAAGCGGAACAGACGAGGACGCCCGCCGAGCACAATACATTACCGATAAGACCGCGCAATTAAGAGCAAAAAGGAAGTTGGAATAGAATAGCTTCATTGTCGGGTTCCTTGGGAACCCGACCCAGAAATATCACAAATAAAAAAAGCGGGAGACGAGGCTTGAACTCGCGACAGCCACCTTGGCAAGGTGGTGCTCTACCAGCTGAGCTACTCCCGCAACAGTTATCCCGGCGCTGCCGGGCGCTTTCATAATATTTAATCGGCCATTTTTGTCAAGACCTTTTATCTTAACAGAACGGCCTTCTTGACCTGCACGCCGTCGGGTGTGCTCATACGGACGAAATAGGTTCCGCTGGCGACCTCGCCGCCGGCCATATCGGTTCCATCCCAGACGAATCTGTTTATGCCTGCTCCGCAGATGCCATCGAATAACAGGGCTGTTTTCCGGCCGAGAATATCCACGACTTCAAGTTTAACCGGAGCTTCCTGATCAGACTGAAAGGCGACAACGACAGAAGCGTTGAACGGATTCGGATAAGGCGTCTGGAGCCTTAGCCTGTCGGGAACGGCGGCGATATCGTCATCGATACCGGTGGCTGACATTCTGCCGGAAAAAACATCCTGGTGGCCGTTTCTGGTATCAGTCCAGACCATGTGAACCTCGCCCTGCCAGGCGTCGAGGCCGATATATTCTCCGA
>CBEWDL010000086.1:0-14249 GCA_965555375.1 uncultured bacterium | reverse complement strand
AATTCCCTGACGATGTTCCCCTCGTGTTCGTAGGGGTTACTTTCGGTAAAATCGATCTCGGCGAATTTATAGCCGGCATAGGTGGCATCGTATGACAGGATCAGTGGCGGGGTCATCCCTTTCAGCGATTCATCGCCGAAGGCCGGATAAAAGCCTGATAGAATATGAAATGGCGCTGCGAGAGCGATTATTATCCGTATTATCGATCTTCCCTTCATCGTGGTCTCGACCCAGTCGATGCAATATAAAACAATGAATAATCCTGTCAAATCTGTATTAGTATAGCATCGTCACGGCAGAGATTTGCCTCTTGACTGCCTGAGAGCCTGCGATTACATTTTTACCATGTCGGAATCATTGCTTCAATTCTTCAAAGAACAGCCTATCTGGGCGGTTTTCATAGCCGTGTTTATGATCCTTCCTATGATCGGGGCGATTTTTCATATCGTGTTGAAAGCGTTGGGGAGAAAGGGGATCGATAATAGTCCGCCAGCGGCTATTCCATCGGCGCCGTCGGGCAGCAACGGTGAATCCGACAAGAGAAAAAGTGATGAATCTTCCGGTTGAAAACGACAATCAATAAAATCTATAGCGGGTAGAATCGGTTCCCTTTGATCTAAAAAAATGCCGGGCTGCATCCATATTTATGGGGTAAATCCAATAACCCACCTTCTGATCTGCTGAAAGCTCCGCCACCCTGATATCCATAAGATCTTAACGTTCATGAAGATAAATACCCGTTTCATGTTGATATGAGATCCTTGAGGGCTGGAACGGTAATTGCGGTCTTCCGGGCCGGTTGTTTAACAATGTTAAGCCAGGTGCGTTCTCGCCGATAATCTTAGCGGTTCTTTCGAAACTTGAATATCGGCGGGACGCCTCGAAAAGGAGGCGTCATGGCCAGGAAAAGAAAACCGCAGTTCAAGATGCCGGAAAAGACCTGCTGGCATCTTTACAGCCTGCAAAACCTGAATCCTGAGAAATTCATCAAGGTCGTGGGGAAAATACTCAAAAAAGAATATCTCCTGATAAAGTGATGGGAAAAACGCTTGACAGCTTGTTAGAATCAGGATAAATTGGCCGCGACTTTGGACATATTGTGAGGTGGCGCTGTATGTTATCTAAAAAATACTCCATTATTATCGTTCCCGGAGGCAAAGATGAGGTTGTCAATAAGCAGTTTAGCCGGGGATTTATCATCTCAGTCTTCGTTATAGCCCTTTTGTTCTTTACTACCGGCGCCTATTTCGCCATCGGATTTTTGAATTCATCAATAGACGGCCAGCGGATGGCGGAACTGACGACCGAAAACAGAGTGCTGGCTTCGAAGATTACAGAGCTGGGAAACACCGTTTATGGCCTCAGGGCGGAAATGTCCGGGATAATTGAAAAAGATGATAATATAAGGCTGATTTTTGATATACCGCCGGTAGATCCGGATCTAAGAGAGGTCGGCGTGGGCGGGGAAGCGGTCAATTATCCTGCGATAAATTCTGAGCTCGGACAGAGAACCTGGCTGGTGGAGGAGGATATTGAGAAAATTCAAAGGCAGCTTGAATTTGAAAATGCGTCTTTTGAACAGCTTCTATCCACAGTGAGGGAAAGAAAATCGGTATTGGATCATACTCCTACCATAAGACCCTGCGATGGTATTCTTTCCAGAGGATTCGGTATGCATAATGATCCATTTACTGGATTATTTCAACCGCACAACGGGATAGACATCGCCGCTGCCAAAGACACTCCGGTCCTCGCCACGGCGGGAGGCGTCGTGAGATATACGGGGTATCAGACCAAGCTGGGTAATACCGTGACAATCGACCATGGCAACGGGATTCGCTCCTATTATGGCCACCTGAGCAAAATAAAGGTTAGAAAGGGGCAGAAGGTTTCCCGACGCGACCTTATAGGCCTTGTTGGATCTTCGGGTTACTCGACGGGCCCGCACCTTCATTACGAAATTCGGATTGGGGGAAGAGCGGTCAACCCTTATAAATACATTATCAGATCGATTCTTTCCTGAGACCGGCAATTAGTTGAAGACCAGAGCCCCTTTCGATGGGGCTTTTTTGTTGCCGTCGAATTCCGATTCAATATATTTTGAGGTCATGCAAAAAGCTGTTCTGGTATCCAGATGCTTATTGGGGGAAAGATGTCGGTGGAATGGCAACATATTGAAAGATGGCGGATTGGAGGAATTCGAGAACTACAGGGTGATTCCCATCTGCCCGGAGATGGATGGTGGTTTGCCGTGTCCCAGACCGGCATCCGAAATCGATGGCGGCGATGGTTTTGACATTCTCGATGGAAAATCTTCGGTGGTCAATACTGAAGGGCGTGATGTTACCGATAACTATCTTAAGGGAGCTCAAGTGGCATTGAATAAGGCGCTTAATGAAGCAGTAAATTTTGCTTATTTGAAGGAGAGAAGCCCATCCTGCGGCGTAAAGGCCATTTATAACGATGGCAAATTGGTATCGGGTATGGGTGTCGCGGCGGCACTTCTATCAAGGCACGGCCTGAAGCTGGTATCTGTGGAATGAATCACAAGGAGCATCAACATCATTCGCCCGCTGCCATCAAGCCGGGTTCCGATCTGGAAAGACGGCTTGTCTGGGCGCTTCTGATAACTTTCGGCATTTTCATAATGGAGATAGTCGGTGGTTTCTTATCGAACTCGCTGGCGCTGAAAGCCGACGCCGGTCACCTCTTCGGTGACGTTATGGCGTTGGGTCTTTCGCTTTTAGCGGTCAGGATTTCCCGTTTGCCCCCGACGGTGAAAAGAACTTTCGGCTACCAGAGAGCCGAGGTTTTCGCCGCCATGATAAACGGCCTGACACTTTTATTTCTGGCCGGATATATTTTCCATGAGGCGTATCACCGGTTGATGGAGCCAGAACCTGTCAAATCGAATCTAATGCTGATTGTGGCCGTTATCGGGCTGTTCGCAAACACCATCGTGATATTCGGATTGCGGGGCCACGCCGCCGAGAATCTCAACGTCCGGGCGGCGTTTTTGCATGTTGTAGGTGATATGCTTGGATCGGTGGGGGTAGTTATCGGTGGTTTGATTATGTATCTTACCGGCAACTATCTGGCCGACCCGATCATCTCGTTTTTCGTGGGAGCTATCATTTTGTTCGGTGCCGTGGGAGTGTTCAAAGAAGGGATCAATATTCTGCTTGAGGGCGTCCCCGGCGCTATAAAATACGAGGACCTGAAAGCGGATATGGAGGCTATTGATGGCGTCATTTCGGTGCACGACCTTCACATCTGGACCATTTCGTCATCCAATGTAGTGCTCTCGGCGCACGTCAGAGTACCCGATCAAACGACCCATACCGCTCAGCGGATTCTGAATTCGGTGACCGGGCTTCTCAAGAAAAAGTATAAAATCCATCACGCCACATTGCAGATAGAATGCGAATGTTGTGCTAAAGCCGAATGCGGGTGTGTTTTCTTTTAGCCACCGGGGGTCCCATCTTTTCCCTCGACGCTAATGGTTGGATTCAAACTGAGATAATTCTAATCCGAAACATTCAGTTTGTATTCCGGTATAAGAAAATGTAAATTTTGAAGTTGTATTTAAAGAGGTATTAATGCGCAGGTTTAGTTCGGGCATACTCACCATAATAGTCGGGGGCATTCTTGGTGGGCTTTTTATGTTTGCGGCGCTGGGACATTTCAAAAAAGCCCCACCGGAGTCAATAGATCGGCAGGCCGATCAGAGCGTCGCCCGGGACGTCGATACCGATACGTCGGGATCGGATATACTCGACCAGAAAGGATTTGAGATCGAGGCGGTCTCGAACGATATCGACCTGTCTCGCCGTAACGCCATCGTCCGGGCCGCGGAAAAGGTCGGAGCGGCCGTCGTATCTCTCTCCGTTATCCAGGTAGTCCATACCAGAAACACCTCGCCCTTCGGTTCTGATTTCTGGGATTTTCTTTTCCTGCCACCACCCAGAAGGGAAAGACAGGTGCTCTCACTGGGTTCCGGTGTCGTCATCAACCCGGAGGGCTATGTCCTGACTAACGATCATGTGGTAGGCGGCGCCAAGGAGATCAGGGTTACGTTGATAAGCGGCGAAGAATATCCGGGTCGCTTGATCGGGACCGATCCGGTTACCGATCTTGCCGTGGTTAAAATTCTCGCAGATTCCACAGTTACGTTCTCCAACGCAACCCTGGGCGACTCCGACGATTTGATTATCGGTGAATGGGCGATCGCTATTGGAAATCCATTCGGGTATCTGCTAGACGATCCCAAGCCGACTGTTACTGTGGGAGTTATCTCGGCTACCAATCGCGACATAAAACCTGAGAGAGGGCAAAAAGCGACCTACCGCAAGATGATTCAGACCGATGCCGCCATCAATCCAGGCAATTCAGGCGGTCCGCTGGTGAATGCGCTCGGGGAGGTAATAGGAGTCAACGCCTTTATCTTCACCTCCAGCCGCGGATCGGAGGGCGTGGGTTTCGCCGTGCCGATCAACCGCGCCAAGCTGGTTATCAACGATATATTGAAATACGGTGAGGTGGTCAAAGCCTGGATCGGGCTTCAGGTGCAAACCATTACCCCGGCGATAGCTCAAAGTCTGGAACTCAAGCGGCAAAAGGGGTTGATCATCTCCTCTGTAAGCGACAGATCTCCGGGTTCCAAGGCCGGACTTAAGGCTGGCGATGTGCTCATTTCGGTCGGCAAACAGGAAGTGAACCGTTTGGCCGATTGGGAAGAGATAGAAAGCTACGCGCGTGCCGGGCGTGCCCTGGGGGTGACCGTTCATAGAGGCGATAAGGAACTTTCCGTGGTGGTTGTGCCGGAAGAGATTCCGACTCGCCAGGCTCCCACAAAAATGGATAAATTCGGCCTGAAGGTGGCCAAGATTACACCGTCGGTAGCAAGCTATATGGGAGTCAGAAACACCGAGGGCGTCATGGTCATGGGGGCTGAGGAATCGAGCTGGGCTGTCAGATGGAGGCTGCAATCGGGGGATATCATCAGGCAGGTAGGCAAGCGAAAGATTAAGGATCCTGACGATTACGTTGAGACGATGTCGAAAATAAAGCATGGTTATAGAATCGTTTTTATGATAGAGCGCAGCGGCGATATATTTTTCGTCCAGGCGATAACCTGAAAAAAACCCATAGAAAATCCTCTCGCCCGAGAAATCACGGCATCTTCGACCAGCAATAGATTGACATTCAAAAAAACATAGGTCATATTGCAAAAAGTGTAAAAATTCGAAGGCCGGCAAAGCTGCACTATGGAGTGAGTAATAGCCCGCTTTCTGAAAGATTTTCTGCTATGCAAGACGCTGGTTTTGAGCCGGTTGGAAAACTTGAAGGCGATAAGGTGAAAACTCGGCACAAGATAATTATCGGCGATTCCCGGAAAATGATAGAAGTACCTGACGAATCGGTGCATCTTATTATTACCTCCCCTCCATATTGGCAGCTAAAGGATTACGGAGATGAAAGACAAATAGGCTTCCATGACAGTTACGAGGAGTATATTAACAACCTCAATTTAGTATGGAGTGAATGTCATAGAATTTTGCATAAAGGTTGTCGTTTGTGCATCAATATAGGTGATCAGTTTGCCCGTTCCGTCTATTATGGGAGGTATAAGGTCATCCCAATAAGAACCGAGATAGTCAAATTTTGCGAACAAGCAGGTTTTGACTATATGGGCGCTATTATCTGGCAAAAAGTTACTACTACCCATACTACCGGTGGGGCAACAGTAATGGGATCTTTCCCGTATCCAAGGAACGGTATTCTCAAAATTGATTATGAATTTATATTGATATTTAAAAAATGCGGGAATCCGCCAAAAGTATATGAGAAAGTAAAGGAGCAATCGAAACTGACGCAGAAAGAATGGAATGAATACTTTACCGGGCATTGGAATTTTCCCGGCGAGAAGCAGGACAAGCATCTTGCGGTCTTTCCTGAAGAGCTGCCAGGGCGGCTTATCAAGATGTTCAGTTTCGTTGGTGATACGATTCTTGATCCATTCCTTGGAAGTGGAACGACCTCTCTGGCAGCCAGGAAGTTGAACAGAAACTCTATTGGCTATGAGATAAATGAGGCATTTTTGCCTGTTATAAAGGGGAAAATAGGGTTAGGGCAGACAACTCTCTTTAAGGAAGCTGTATTTGATGTATTTACACAGGATAAACTGAAAGTGGATTACGGGGGAGAGATCAGAAAATTGCCTTACATTTTTAGAGATCCAATAAAATTCGATAAGAAGGTTGACCCGCGAAAATTAAGATTCGGGTCGAGAATTGACAATTCTCATTCAGAAAGAGAAGAATATTATTCCGTGAAAGAAATACTTAGCCCCGAGATTTTGATTTTAAATAGTGATTTGAAAATTAGATTGCTGGGAGTCAGGGAAAGACCGGAAAAAAATGGAGAAGCTATCGAGTTTTTAAGAAAGAAAACTAAGGGACAAAAAGTCTTTTTAAGATTTGATGCTATGAAGTACGATAGAAGAAAACACCTGTTATGCTACCTGTATCTGAGAAATAAAACATTTCTCAACGCACACCTCATAAAAAATGATCTGGTTGATGTGGATACTACTATCGATTATAAATACAAATCCAAATTCTTATCCTATAGGAGAGAAAAATAGTGGCGAAGGAATGGATTCTTAATAGCGCCATGAATCGTTTTCAGTTGAACTTCAAGCGCAACGTTGGAGCAGTTTCCGAAGAAATCAGAAAATGTTCTCCGAGGACCATCGAGGAATGGAATGAGTATTATTTCCGAAATGTAAGGACCAGGGAGCATATAGAAGAATTGGGGAGGAAATTATACATCAAAATTACCGAGACAATTTCCGCTGAGGTCGAAGACATTATGGAAGAAGACTGTATTGAATATATGTTTAACATGGTTATCGACAGGACGTTTGACGGATATATGACCGAGATTAAAACTGTTTATGGACAGTTGCAGGAGGAATTGAATGTAAAAATTGAACCGGCCCCTGATAAGTGGGATAGATTGTACAACGTTGACTTTTTCATAAAGATCGAAGATAAATATATCGGTCTTCAGATTAAGCCGATGGGCGATGTTTCACATATCCCTCAAATATTCAAGGAGCATTCGATCCAAAAAGCTACTCATAAGAAATTTACGGAAAAATACGGCGGCAAAGTATTCTATGTCATATCAATAAAAGAGGGAAGAAGAAAGAAAATATATAACACGGAAGTTATTTCGGAAATACAGCGGGAAATTAGAGAATTACAAAAATGAAAGCCTTGGCATAACGGCTGGATTATAAAGCACAGTCTATTATAAGAAAATGAAGCCGAGAAAAGGTGAGACATTAGAGCTCGAGGTCGAGGATCTGGCCTTCGGCGGTAAAGGCGTGGCCAAACTCGATGGTCTTGTTGTGTTCGTGGAGGGCGGTCTTCCGGGAGATAAGGTCCTGGCAAGGACTTTCAAGGTTCGAGGCAACTACGCAGAATCCAGAATCGAAAGCCTCCTTATGCCGTCACCGCACCGGGTCGCACCGGCTTGCGAGCATTTTGGCGTCTGCGGCGGCTGCAAATGGCAGAATCTTGAATACTCTATTCAGAAAAAATACAAGGAGAATCAACTAAGAGAAGCACTCATCCACGTCGGTGGGATTCCCGATCCCCCGGTGGAACCGATTATCGGCGCCCACAAAATATATTATTACCGCAACAAGATGGAGTTTTCGTTTCACGCCGGAGATAATGGCGAGATTTTGCTCGGGCTGCATATCGCCGGACGCTTTCGGGATGTCTTTCAATTGAAAGCCTGCCACCTGCAATCCGAGCTATCCAATAACATCGTCGAATTCATCCGTCGGAGATCAACTGAACTGGGATTGCCTCCTTATCATATTGCCAGACATGAGGGATATTTGCGTTTCCTGGTTATCAGGGAAGGCAAATTCACGGGCGAGGCGCTTGTCAATATCGTCACCGCTAAGGGCGAATTTCCCCAACTGAAAGTCATGAGCGAGGAAATAGGCAAGAAGTTTGAACCTGTGGTCTCGGTATCTCATACTATCAATCCGGCCAGGGCCAACATAGCCAGAGGGGAAAAAGAGAATATCCTCTATGGAGCGGATCATATCTATGAACAGTTGGGGGAGAAAAGATACCGGATCTCCGCCAATTCATTTTTTCAGACGAACAGCTATCAGATCCAGCGGCTCTATGATCTGGCAGTCGAACTTGCGGAGCCGGACAGGTCCGAGAAAATGATAGATCTCTACAGCGGGACCGGCACGATAGCGATTTATTTCTCGAATCTGGTCAAAGAAATCACCGGGGTGGAGACGGTTGCCCAGGCGGTCGCCGATGCCGAGACCAATGCCCGGATCAGCGGCACCTGCAATTGTAAATTTATTGTCTCCGATGCTGAGGATTATCTGAAGCAGGTTGTCCGGGATGACCGGAAATTCGACCTTATGGTCTTAGATCCGCCACGGGCCGGGTGCCATCCGAAAGTCATCAAATTTATATCCGCAATAAAACCGAGAAAGCTGGTTTATATATCGTGCAATCCGGCAACTTTGGCCCGTGATTTGAAGATACTTACGGATGGCGGCTACGGTCTTGAAAGGGCGGTGCCGATAGATCTATTTCCGCATACATACCATATCGAGGCCGCCTGCCGCCTGACCCTGCAGGGATAATTTCCGGGATCCTGGCGAGAGGCATTAGCGTAGATAATGCCAAGCTTGTTGTGATGTAGGAAGTTACTTCCGACATCTTCCCTCTATGCTGGTCGCGAGAATGGTTTGGGAAGTAACCTCCGGCGCCGCCGCTAACTTTTATTTTGGGACTGATGGCCTGCCGCCTGATTGTTAATCCGTTGTCATAAATGCCGATAATATTACCGAGGTTATGAAGGTAATCCATTCATCGGCGATCCACTTCGGCAGGTCGTTTACAGATCCACGAATGCCCGGCGATAAATTGAGGGCCGGGATAAAGTCGATTTTCTCTGGAATCATCGACATAGCGAAAGAGGAATCGGCCGATCTGCTGATTTTAGCCGGCGATACATTCGACAATATAGATGTCTCGCAAAATCTGCTGGATTTCTTTATCAGTGAGATCAAACGACTGGATAAAACTCCGGTGATGGTTCTGCCCGGATCCTGTGACCAATACGAAAAGGGAAGCTTCTGGGAGCAGTGGAAAATCCTCCGGCCGGCTGAGAATCTTTTTGTACTGGCCAACCCTGAGAAGCGGTATGTTGAAATTCCCGAAATTTCCGCTGTCGTTTATGGTTATTCTCCAGCGAGGAATGACAAGCCTGGCGATCCCTTAGAACGGCTGAAAATCGTCGATGGATCTGATTATCATATAGCGGTTCTGTATGGCCATTTGATCTCCGATCCTGATCAAAATCAAAGCGAATTCCCGTTGAATTATGATAAGCTGGCATCTATCCCATTTGATTATGCTGCGCTTGGCGGTCAGCCTGAGTTCCGAAGTTTCGTGGATGTCGGCCTGAAGGCTGCTTATGCCGGTTCACCGGCAGCCCTGTCGCCGGAATGGAAGGATTCTGGCAATATTCTGGTGGTGGATTTGCAAAAGGGTTCGTTGAATGTGGAGCCAAGAAAAGTAGATGGATTCATCTGGAAAGAAGCAGAGATCTCGATGGAAACGGTAGCCAATATGGAAGATCTGAAAAAAAGGATCATCGAGATGGCTGGACAGAATACATCTCTGAAAGTCACTCTTTCGGGGCTGGCACTTCTGGAGGCGGGACTGAATCTGGATCATCTGCAAAATGAACTGGAAGATCAGTTTCTTCATATTGAGTTTGTCGATCGGACAAGAGTTCTGCCCGATACGATATCCGAGGTTAAGGTTCAGGAAAAAACGATATTGGGGCAATACCTGAAGGTGATGGTCGATAAGCTAAATAGCGCCTCAGGCCCTCAGAAAGGCGATCTGGAAGAATCGTTGAAGATCGGTTATACGCTTTTATCGGGAAGAGAGATCTGGTAGAATGCAGATTTCTCATATCATATTAAAGGATTTCGGCCGGTTCGGAAATTTCTCCTGTGATTTCTCACCCGGCCTGAATCTCATTAAAGGTGCTAATGAAGCTGGCAAATCAACCCTGGCGGAAGCGGTGATAGCCGCACTCCTCGTGGATCCTGCATCGGGCAGCGACGGGATCGCCAGGGCCGTTAGGTGGGAGGGCAGTCACGGCCCCGTAATAGAAGCGGTTTTGGATGTTGATGGTAGCTCCTTTAAACTGACCAAAGATTTCGGGCAGGGCGTGTCGGCGCTGCTGAAAGATAACGAAACGGTATCATCGGGCGATGCAGGGAATGTTAACACTTGGGTATCCGATATGCTCGGAATGCCATCTCCGGAAGTCTACAAGGCTACAGCCTGCGTTAGCCAGGGAAAGATCAGTCATATCGATGATTCCATTGAAGCCATCAAGGACAAGCTGGAATCGCTGGTTACCGGAAATAAGGAAGAACTGGCCGCCTCTATTACGGTCAAGAAAATACGCGAGAGAATAAACCAGATCGCCGGCGAGGACAGCGTATCCGGAGGAGAAATTGGGGGAATCAAGGCCCTGGTGGATGAGCTCGGCTATAATATCGATAAACTCGAACGTGATATCGCAAGCCTGAAGAAGAAAAGAGCTGATCTGATTCAGATGGAGACTGCCTATAGGAATGTAGCTGAGGATCTGTCGTCGAAAAAAGAAAAATACGAGCTTGGCACAAAAGCCTGTGAATTAGAGAAGCAGGACTCCAGGCTGATCTCCGAGCTTGACCAACTGGATAAGAGAATACAGCGGGCCAGGGAGGCGAATGAGAAAATCGAGTCTTTGAAATCTCAACGGTCTCAATTTAAAAAGATAAGCCAGGCCGAGATAGGTGAAATCGAGCAGATTGATAGCAGCCTGAACCACCTATCTGCTAAATGTGCTGAACTGGGGGAAGATGCAAATGAGGCCGAGGAAGACCTAAAAAACTACAAAACCGGCGGAATCTATAGTTTGCCGACCCTCATAGGGTTAATAGCCAGTGGGTTTTTTGGAGTTTCACATTTCCAGGGTTTTCTTACCGGGTTCTATCCGCATCTGTGGTATGCACTTGGCGGATCTCTTGCGCTTCTGACACTCGGCCTTTCGATTACCATCTCAAGAAGGCAACATCGCGCCTTTCTATCAAAGAGATACAACAAACTCACAGGTAAGCTCGAAAGTCTGAAGGAAGACATTGAAAGCCGTAAAACCAGGCTGTCTGAAAAACTAGAGCAGTTTTCCGAATCGTCCATAGAGGAGCTGAAAAAGAACCGCTGGCGGTTTGAAGAGAATGAAAAGCGAATTGAAAACGAGACTGCGTATTATAATGAAATACTCGACGGCCAAACCCTCAGCGATTTGCAGAAGCAACATGGCGATCTGAGCCAGCAGTTTAAAACTGCGTCCGGGGAGAAAGAAAAATTATCGCAGTATCTGGCTGACCCGGCCGATCTTGAGCGCCAGAAGCTGGTCATCAACGAATTCGAGGAGAGGGTTAAGGACCTGGAGCGCGAAAGGGTTATTCTCAATCAGCAGATTGAGACGGCAGAGGGAGGATCGGAGCTTCTGGCCAGCTACATCGAGCGGAAGGAAAAGGCGAAAAATCGCATGGAGACGTTAGAGCGTGAGCTGGCTATTCTCGAACTGACGGCCCGATGCATTGAGGAAGCCCGCCATAATGTGCTGGTCTCGAAGCTCGAGGCATTGAATAACCGGACATCAAAAATCCTCGGTGATTTGACATCGAGTCGCTATTCGAAAGTGCGTTTTGATAAGTCGAATCTTAAATTTGAAGTCTGGTCGGATGATAAGGGCGATTGGCTGGATCCGGAGAAATGGCTTTCAGCGGGCACGATAGATCAGATCTATCTTGCAGCCCGGCTAGCCCTTGCCGATCTGGTTTCGAAGGAAAAGAACTCGATCCTGATACTGGATGACCCTTTTGCCAGTTATGATGAAAAACGGCTGGAAAACGCCATGAAGGTGATAAGGGAGCTTTCCGAAAACCATCAGATTCTGCTTCTGACCAGCCAGGACCACTACGATAAATGGGCCGACTCGACCATCAATCTATAAATTCTTCCTCTTGAGAATATTTTTGTCCTCGAACCGGCTATAAGTTTAGAATTTTCTTGATTTGTCGATCTGGATTTCTATTTTTCAATATACCATATGGAAAATTTATGGGCAGCCTGGCGGCGCGACTTTATATTGGGCCCTAAAGAGAAGGGCTGTGTTTTCTGTACGCGGATCAAGCGAAGAGCAGATCGCAGGAATTTGATTATTTACAGGGGCAGGCGGAATATTATCATCATGAATAAATATCCCTATAATGCCGGGCACCTGATGGTTGTGCCGAAGGCGCATAAGGGAAAGCTCGGTCAATTGACTTCCTCTGAATCCAATGAGATGTTTGAATTGACCAGAAGATCGGTGGAGATTCTCGAAAAGGCCATGCCTACCGCGGGCTTTAATATCGGGATGAATATCGGCTCCGATGCCGGGGCTGGCATCGACGACCATGTTCATATCCATATCGTTCCCAGGTTCAGGGGAGATACCAACTTCATGGCTGTGTTTGGCGAGACCAGGGTCCAATCTATCTCCATAGTCGATATATACGATATGATAAAGCCCGGATTCGATCAGCTGAGGGACAGATCTTGAGGATTCCGAAAAAGAAAGAGCTTTTAGAACTTCAAAGGAAATATCGCACCGACAAGAAGATTGGTGAGGTTTATGGCGTTCCCACCCGTCTCGTAGCATACTGGCGCAGCAAGAAGAAAATAGGTTCATATTCGTTTCCAAAGTATGGCGAGGAAAAGATCCTGGAGCTCTGGGAAAGGTGCGGGGATGATACCAGGGCGGGGGCAGAGCTGGGCATCTCGGGAGCCGGTTTCAGGCAATGGCGGCGAAAATATGGAATCAGTAGAAGGCCGGTGCAATTGAGACTGGAACAGCTCGAATTGGGCTTTATAGATCCGAACTGGAAGAAGAATTCCCGAAGGGAGACCGCGGCGCAGAAAATTCTGGCCAGAAAATCGGGCCTTAAGAGAGTGGACGTAGGGCAGATCGTCAATGTGGAACCGGATCTCGCCATGTCGCATGATAATTCTGATCTGGTGATCGATTATTTCAAGCAGATCGGGGCATCCAGGATTTGGAATCCGAACAAAGTCATAATTGTTCTGGATCGTAGAATGCCTGCGGAATCGCATGAGGCCGCCGAAGCGCACAGAACGATCAGGGAATTCGTAAAAAAACAGAAAATCAAGAACTTCTATGACATTGGTGAGGGCGTCTGTCACCAGGTAGTGGTTGAAAACGGCTATATGTTGCCGGGGCAGCTTGCGGTAGGGACCGACTGGCACACCACATCGTATGGATGCCTGGGGGCAGTATCGACCTGTGTTAGCACTCCCGAAATGGCGGCGATATGGGCGGTCGGAAAAATATGGCTGAGAATCCCGCCCTCAGTAAAGATCGTTATCAACGGAAGCATGGGGCGAGGGGTTTACGCTAAAGATATAATGTTGAAATTAATGCGCGATATGGTTCCCGATGCCATCAACTACAGAGCCCTCGAATTTCATGGTTCGGCTGTTGCGGCCATGTCGGTTTCGGAACGGTTCACCATGACAATTGTGGCCATTGAAATGGGCGCCAAATCGGCTATGGTTCCCTTCGATGATACCACCGCGCGATATCTGAAAAAAATCACCAAAACCCGATTGACACCGATCAAATCAGACCCCGATGCAATATATGATGATGAAATAGAGATCGACATCAGCTATCTAACCCCGCAGGTGGGTTGTCCCGACGGCACGAGAGATGTTGTGCCCGTGGAGGAGGCCAGCGGCAAAAGGATCGACCATGTCGTAGTTGGATCCTGTGTGAACGGCCGTATCGATGATCTCGAGATCACCGCCAGGATTCTCCGAGGGAGGAGAATTCATCGCGATCTGAGGATGATAATAATACCCGGCTCGCGGAAGGTTTTAACCGAGGCTCTGGATCGGGGATATATTAAGACCTTTATCGAATCCGGCTGTCTGGTGGTAAATCCGGGGTGCTGGCCGTGTCCGAGCGCTCATTCGGGAAACCTCGCACGCGGGGAGAGGGTCTTGACCGCCGGAGGCAGCGGTTATTATCGAGGTAACGAAGCAGACGATTCCGAGGTT
>CBEWDL010000085.1:0-14265 GCA_965555375.1 uncultured bacterium | reverse complement strand
CTCCTATATTGCTTAAGGCCGAAAAGTGTAATCCAAAAGAAGTTTCCATCTTATTTAATATCGCTTCGTCATATCAAACATGCAATATGATGGAGGAAGCCAACACTTATTACGGAAAAGTCCTGGAGATTGACCCCGGCAATGCCGATGCAAGAAAGGGCGAAATGCAGACTAGATTCCAGGGGCAGGAGTAACGGAGGAGACGATGGGGGATAAGAAACCCGCTTCCGATGCCATTTATAAATTTCTCGGATTTGACGTCTATCCCGGTAAGGTTGAGGATTTCTGGAAATCCGACGATGAGAAAAAGCGTTTTGTCAAACAGGTAAAAGCCCGCAATGGCCAGATTTCGGTATTGGATCGGGATACGGCCCTTTTGAATATCAAATCGATGACAGCCGTCGACAAGGCGATCTCGATTATTGGCGGTGCGATTTTAATTCTGGCGTTTTTCCTGCCGGTCTATTCGATAGATCCGTCAGGTAGAGGCATCTCCGGATCAGGGATATCCTACTTTTTAAACCTCCCCTTCATCGCCAGCTATGCTGCCTGGGGCGGGATAGTTATGATATTGACGATAATCATTTTTTTTCTTTTGCTGATAAGCTGTCCCGTGGCCGGAGTTCTGAATATCCTGGGTGTTTTAAACAAAAATAAGGGCGACAAATATCTGGAAACGGTCAAAAAGTTCAATCGTTTCACCTATATTCCGATCCTTCTTTACGCATTATTGTTTATCATACTAATCTTCGGTGCCCCGCATCCTTTCGGTTCGCTGGGGGTCAGCGGGATTGGCGAAACGCTGAATCTGCTGGCAATTTTCACCTTGACCGGGATTGGATTCTGGCTGAATATAGTAGGGCTAATTCTGGGTTTTGCGCAGGCCCGAGGGATATAGGGCTGTGGCAGAGGAAATAGCTGTAAATTGGATAATTAGGGTTGTTTAAAAGAAATAAGAAAAGGAGGCAATCAACTTGCGCCAGGTAATTTTTATCACGATCCTTTTTATAGTGGCTTTCGCCGTGGGTTTCGGTATGTGGTATGGCATTTTCAAGCCCCAGCCCAAAGGCACCATTATGCACACAATTTATGAGGGCGGACCGCTGGTCATAGTGCTAATCGCACTTCTGGTGTTGGTTTTTGGGTTCATTATCGAGCGAGCCATCACATTGTATGGAGTGGCTTCAGGGAAAGCCTCCGTCCAGTCATTCTTCAAGCGCGTGGTGATGGCTATCCAATCGAATGATTATGAGAGCGCTCTGGCCGCCTGCGATAAGCAGAGAGGCACCATTGCCAACATCCTGAGGGCCGGAATAGAGAGATTCAACATCGTAAAAGACGATAGCTCGATGAATTTCGAGAAGAAGATCTCCGAAACCCAGAGAGCGCTCGAGGAGGCCAACGCTCTGGAGGTTCCGCTTCTGGAGAGAAACCTGATAGCTCTTTCGACAATCGCGTCGGTCGCCACTATGGTGGGGCTTCTGGGAACCACGATCGGTATGATCAGGGCCTTCGCGGCCACCGGTCACAGGACCGGCGGCGTTATTAACGCCGAAGCGCTGGCTGTCGGCATTTCCGAGGCACTGGTTAATACAGCCGGCGGGTTATCAAGTGCCATTATCGGTATTGTGGCCTATAACTTCTTCGTAAACAAGGTCGATGCTTTCAACTACACCATTGACGAGGCCTCATACGAGGTAATACAACTCTTGAAGGAAAAGGAAGGCGTGTAAAATGGCCAGCAAGAAAAGGAGAATCTCTATTGTTATCGACATGACTCCAATGGTCGATATCGCTTTTCTCCTTTTGATTTTCTATATGGCCACGACTCAGTTTAAGCCACCGGAGAAACAGCATGTTTCCCTTCCAGCATCGACTTCCCAATTTCAGGTGCCGAATACGGATCTGATCAATATCACCGTAAACGAGGATGATGAGATCTTTCTGGAATATATCACCAATTTCGTCGCTGAGAGTGATACGGTGATCGAGGGCAATTTCATAGCGAAAGACTCCAGCACCATCATCCGCGATTATGTCGATGTCGACGCCCGTACTATAACTGCTGAATTCATCAAGGTGCAGGCCAGATTCCTGGCCAAGAGGGTCAATCCAATCGTAATCGTAAAGGCGGACAAGGAAGCAAGATATGGCACGGTTAAGAAGGTTATGACCGCATTACAGGATATAAATATCGATCGGTTCTCCCTGATGACTGAAATAAAAAGACAACAATTGGCAAGCGCCGCTGAGCCGGCTGGTTAAGAGGTGAGGTGATATTATGGCCGGAGTAGATATCGGCGCGGGAAGGCCGGAGAAGAAAAAGACCGGCCTGAAAAGACCGAAAAGACGGATCAGAATCCGTAACGATCTGACCCCAATGGTAGATATCGCTTTTTTGCTTTTGATATTCTACATGGTCACAACCGTTTTCTCCTCCCCGCTATCGATGGAGATATCCCTGCCTCCCAAACCGAAGGTGGGAGAACCGCCGCCGCAGCCGGTTGCCGAGTCCAAGCTGCTGCAGATATTTGTCGATAAGGACGATTCGCTCTATTATCAGATCGGCGCAGATATGAAGCAGCCAGATAAGGTCAGCTTCCAGGAACTCGGCGAAACAATCAACGAGAAAAACAGGAATGTATCAAAGCTCGTTATGGTTCTGAAGATGGATCAGGTTTCTTCATACGGGATGATGGTCGACATCATAGACGGAATTCAGGCTGTGGAAAGGGCTATAAACACGGAGCTGGCCGCGGCCAGGCAAGTGGATCCGTCTGTAACGCAGGAGGATTATTCGGTCAGATTCAGCCTGCAGGATATGACCGCCTGGGACGAACATGTCCTGGGGATTGTTAAGGAAGGGGGGACGGTAGAGGAATGAACGCCAGATCGCTTTTAATAGGTTCTCTTGAGCTTAAGCGAGCTTACCAGAAGAATATGGTGCTGGGGTTCGGAATTTCGGCCGCGGCACATCTTCTGATCATAGGAATTGTTGTTTTGATTATGTCTTTAGCGGCCGATAAACATATCGACGCTCCTGAATACGTAATCAAATCGAAAGCGGATCTTATTGTGCCCCCATCGCTCTCCAAACAACGAGAACAGGTCAAGGTTGCTACACCTCAAAGAGAGATACGACCGTCGGTGGGCGTTCCCGAGCCGGTGCCCGACGAGGAAGCACCGGAAGAAGTGGAAATAGCCACCCAGGATGAACTGGCGGATATGGCGCCCGCTGCTCCCATTCAGGATCTCGATGATATCGGGATAGGCGTGGATGTCGATAACATCCTTAGCGAACTGCTTCCGACGCCGGACGAATTCGTGCCATTCGAGGAGGCGCCGGTTCAGGTCGTCTCGGTTACGCCGGAGTACCCGGCCCTGGCTCAGAGGGCCGGTGTCGAGGGGTCCGTATGGATCAAGGCGCTCGTCGATAAAGAGGGTAAGGTTCGGGATGTAATAATCATCAAGGACTCCGGCGCTAACGCGGGTTTCGAGGAAGCGGCCATAGATGCTGCTAAGAAGACCGTCTGGAAACCTGCCATCGCCAATGGACAGCCTATAGCAGTCTGGATTACCTATAAGATAGATTTTAAGCTGAGAGAATGATCCCGGCTCCTCATAACCGGGGATAAATATAACCTGGTAAAAGGCACGCCTCGCGATTGAAAAAAGTCGCGAGGCTTTTTTTATTGGTTTGGAATAAATACCCCCTTTGAGCCGTATCCATTATGAAACCAGATAGAAGGAGGCAAGTCATGAGTGCAAAATCAGCCCTATTCGCTATGGTAGAGCTTAAGGCATCGTACCAGAGGAATATGGTGTTAGGATTCGGGCTTTCGGCATGCATACTTATGCTGGCGTTAGGTGTGATTCTTCAAGTGGCTCCTGCAGGAATCGGTGCTGAGATTAAAATGAAAAAAACTCCGGTTAGCGGCGGAACGGTACTCTTGCCCCCTCCATCCGTCAAACAAGAGCCACAACAGCAAAGAGATCAGACAACACGAGCGCTGGGGTCGCTGGAAACCGGCAAATTAGTGGCGGTTCCGGATTCCGAAGCTCCGGAAGAAGAGGTTATACCGACACAGGATGAGCTAAGAGCAATGATCCCTGAAATCCCGATCGAGGAGGATGGCCTTACCCTGGAATATAGTGTCGAAGAGATAATCGATAAGGTATTGCCCGACCGAGGCGAGTTTATACCATACGACCAACCGCCTCTACCCGTTAATGCAATTCAGCCCGTCTACCCCAGATTGGAGCGTCGGGCAGGCATTGAAGGCGACATTTGGCTGGAAGTGCTGGTTGATGGGGAGGGAGATGTTCGCGGTGTCGTTATTGCTAAAGGATCAAGCGATAACGAGGGCCTTCGGCAGGCTGCTGTGGAAGCGGCATGGAAGACGGTATGGAAACCTGCTATTTCCAATGGTCAGCCGGTGGCGGTCTGGATTACTTACAAAGTAGCATTTAGACTAAAGTAACATATCGAATTCCTTGTTGGATGCTTCGTTGCTTCGGGATTGAGCAGTTCAAATCGGGAGATGAGCTCTCAGGTTGAGGAGTATATCTTCCCGATACGTACCGTAGTGCGTTTATAATACCGCATCAGATTTATCAATCCGGCGATGGCCAATTTATACTTGACTGAAAATGCCATAAAAGACATATTTAGCCCCTTGTTTGTATCGGAGTTTGTGAATCTGAAAGATAAAAGGAGAAAATTTTAGATGGGCTACGGGATCTGGGCGATCATTTTTGGGGCGGCCGGCTTGCTGTTCGCATTCGTTATCTTTTTAACGGTCAAGAAGCAGCCGACCGGCAACGAAACGATGACCGAACTTTCCAGGGTCATTCATCGCGGGGCGATGGTATTTCTGAAAAAGGAATACAGCATTCTGATTTTTTTCATTCTCGTTGTATTTTTATTTCTCGGCCTTAATAGCTCAATCGGTTTTAATACCGCCGTTGCGTTTCTCGTTGGCGCCGGCTGTTCCATGCTGGCTGGATTCTTCGGGATGACAGCCGCCACCGCTGCCAACGTGCGCACGACCGAGGCCGCCAGAAGCCATGGCCAGAGTAAGGCTCTGGTGATCGCTTTCTCGGGCGGTTCGGTTATGGGGATGTCGGTTGCCTCGCTCGGTTTGCTGGGTCTGGGGATATTCTTTTTCATTTTCACCAGAGGCCAGATCGGTTCATCGATCAATTGGGAAACGGTTAGGGCCTCGCTTCAAAATATCGCTGGCTTTTCCATGGGAGCGTCTTCTATTGCCCTATTCGCCAGAGTCGGCGGTGGCATCTACACCAAATCCGCCGATGTCGGGGCCGACCTCGTCGGCAAGGTCGAAGCCGGAATTCCCGAGGACGATCCCCGCAACCCGGCTGTGATCGCGGATAATGTGGGCGATAATGTCGGCGATGTGGCCGGTATGGGCGCCGATCTGTTCGAATCGTATGTCGGTTCCATCGTAGCCTCTATCGTGATCGCTCTCACCATGAGCAGCGGCGCTCTGAGCCGGATGGCCACCGGCGATCTCGATGCTGCCCGATGGCATGCTCTGGTTCTGCCTCTTTTGATACCGATGATCGGGATTATCGCCAGCATGCTGGGGATACTCTCGGTCCGTCTGTTCTCGAAAATGAATCCTCAGACGGTGTTGAGGGTTGTTACCTACGTGGCGGCTATCGTCCTGCTTGTCGTCACCTACCTGTTTATCCGTCAAATGGCGATCTCCAATAAGGTCTTCTGGGCGGTGCTGTCCGGATCTATGGCCGGTATCGCACTGGGGCTTCTTACCGAGTATTACACCTCCGGCTCTCCGATAAGGAAAATCGCTAAAGCATCGGAAACAGGAGCGGCGACCAATATTATCACCGGCCTGGCGGTGGGAATGGAGTCGGTAATGGCGCCTCTGTTGGTAATATGCATCGGCATCTTTGTAGGTTACGAGCTGGCAGGCCTTTACGGGATCGGCATAGCCGCGGTGGGCATGCTGGCCACTATCGGAGTCACCATGTCGGTGGATGCCTACGGTCCTGTGGCGGACAACGCCGGCGGAATATCTGAAATGGCAGGCCTGGGTCCGGATGTACGCAAGATAACAGATAAACTCGATTCGCTCGGAAATACCACTGCCGCCATAGGCAAAGGATTCGCCATCGGTTCGGCCGCATTGACGGCGCTGGCGTTGTTCTCTGCGTATACCTCGGCTGTTGGTCTGGATGAGAGCGGTATCAACCTGGTCAGTTCCGATGTGATAATCGGGGTCCTGATCGGAGGCGCCCTGCCGTTTCTGATAGCCGCATTAACGATGTCGGCTGTGGGACGAGCGGCGTTTAAAATGGTCCAGGAGGTCCGCCGGCAGTTTAGGGAGATTACAGGACTGATGGAAGGTACGGCCAAACCCGATTCCGATAGATGTGTTTCCATAGCCGCTACCGCAGCGCTTAAGGAGATGATTGCCCCCGGTTTGATTGCGATCTTCGTGCCAGTGGTTATTGGCTCCTTGCTTGGCAAGCAGGCGCTGGGCGGATTTTTAGCGGGCGCCACCACTTCGGGGGTTATGCTGGCGCTCATGATGGCCAATGGCGGCGGCGCCTGGGACAATGCCAAGAAATTTATCGAGGGTGGAGCACACGGCGGCAAGGGCTCCGATGCCCATAAGGCCGCGGTAGTCGGCGACACGGTGGGAGATCCCTTTAAGGATACCTCCGGGCCGTCCATGAATATCCTGATCAAGCTCATGGCCATCGTTTCCCTCGTCCTGGCTCCGCTTTTTAAAGGATAAGTGGTTTTCTATTTTACGCTTAAAGGCGGGCGTAGTGATGATATCCCGTCTATTTTATTTTGCTTGCCCTCTATCAAGCATTCTGTTAAGATCGCTATATGGAGAAGTCGAGAATCGTATCTTATGTTCTGATGTTTACAACAGTTCTGGTCCAACCGGTTCTTGCGCAGAGCGGATTTTCGATCCGGGGGGGCCTTCTGTATGATCGCCCTGTTGATAAGATTTACTCGGAAATGGAGCCGGGGATCGGTTATGTAGGAAGCTTTGGTTATGATTTTATCGATCGCCTCGGGTTGGAGATCGGCGTCATGCACTCCACCCATGATTATGATTTTGCTATAGAAGGGAACGCCGTATTGGAGGAAGAGGCCGAGAAAAACACCATCTTTTTCAAGGTGCGCGCAATTCCGTGGAAAATCAAAAAGGCCGAACTGGTGATTGCGGTAGGTCCCGCTCTATTTGATATCTCCGGCCTGAGGCGTTCCGAAAATGGTACGACGATCGACCTGGAGGAAGGTTTTTCGGGTTGGGGCTTGGCGGCTAATTTCGATTTCAGATATCATGTCAGCCCCGGATTAGCTGTGACCTTTTTCCTGGCGGGCAATTTCGTTAATTATGACAAATATAGCCTATTCAGGAGGGAGGCAAGTTATCCCGATTATCTCCCTAATGGGGGGAATTCGGTAAGCTGGGGGGTAACTATTTTCCACCGCATAGGCAACCCCAAAATATGATCGAATATCTCCGGATATGATGTGTATTAGAACGTAGTGAGGTTTTGAAACATTTTGCTGGTTCTTTCGTTAATCTAAGGGACACGGTAACAAAGGAGTGAAGATGGAAGGCACGGATAAAATTGCGGTCGCCGGGAACGAGGCAGCCCCCGTACTCGGTTTCTGGGGCAGGCTGGGGAATATTTTCACAAGTCCCCGGAAGACATTCGAGGCAATAGACCGCAAACCTACCTGGGTAGTACCGCTGATAATTATCATATTGTTGACTATCATATCTACCCAGATCACTTTTCCTATCATTATGGACACGCAATTGGAAAACTTGAGAAGCAACCCCAACATTCCTCCTGAGCGGCTTGAGGCCATTGAGAATCAATTTGCTGAAAATGTAAATACCCAGCGTATTATCACCCTGGTGTCCCAGATCATTGTAACGCCCATAATATTCTTAGCGCTGGCAGGCATTTTTTATCTCGTCGGCACTGTTGTCCTGGGTGGAGACACTGCATATAAGAAGGTCCTTTCTGTTTTATCCTGGTCAATGTGTATTTTTATTCTCTCAACGATTGTAACAATTCCTCTCATCATTGCCAAGGGTAACATGAATGTCTCGCTTTCCCTGGCTTTGCTCCTGTCGGCCGATGCCATAGGCACAAAGCTTCACGCGTTTCTATCGAAATTTGATTTCTTTGTAATATGGTTTTTAGCTGTTTTCGCCACAGGATTCGGAATCATATACAGATTCACGACCGCCAAGACCTACACAGCGGTCGGAATCCTCTGGGCGATCTGGATAGCCTTGAGCGTGGCCTTATCGGACGTATTCAAGCAGTTTGGGATGTAAAAAGGAGATAACGATGATACGAGGATCCCGTTTGCCAATTGCTTTCTTTCTAATTTTCGTGCTGTTTGCCTCCGGCTCGGTTTATGCGGAGGTCTATACCCTTGATAAATGCTTAGAAACGGCATTGAGAAACAATTACGGCGTCATAGCGGCAAGAAATTCCTATGATGCGGCGCGTGGAGAGGTCTATACCGGCTGGGGCGATCTGTTACCAACCATTTCGGTTTCAGCCAGGGCCAATCAATCATGGTCGGGCTTTGAGCGCTACGACCAATTCGCGGAGCAGTTTATTTCTGGTGCCCAGAGGGTTTACTCGTATTCGGGAAATTTGAATTTCAGCCGGACTTATCCCGGGCTCGGTCTTTATAACTATGCCAGCTTGAGAAAAAAATATCACGACAGGGGTTCCTCGTTTCATAATTACGTCGGCGCCAGATCGGATTTGATTTTGGCCGTAAAGGAGGGTTACTACAACCTGCTGAAAGCGAAGATGCTTCTTGATGTGGCGGAGGATGCGGCGAAGAGGGGCGAGGAGAGGCTTCGCGTCGTGCAGAGCCGCTACGATCTCGGCGCGGCGTCCATGTCGGATGTTCTCAAGGCCAAGGTTCAATACGGCAACGACAAGCTCGACCGGCTGAGCAAGACTAACGCTTACAAGCTTTCTGTTGCCAATCTCGCTTATTCAATGGGTATTGATGTCAATCGAGACCTCGAGGTTGCCGAGGAGATGCCGGAACGCTATATTGATATTTCATTCGGAGATGCCTTCTCCGAAGCGCTTTCGCAAAATCCCGACTACCGCAAGGCCCGATTCGATCTCTATGGAGCCCGGGATCAGAAGCTCATGGCCTACTCCAATTTTCTGCCGTCGCTCTCCGTGGGCCTCTCGCATTCGACCAATGTCGATAAGTTCGCGGAATTGACCGATTTCAAAATGCCGAACGCAAGCTATTATATGTATGCATCGGTCAATTTCAATATCTTCAATGGGGCGTCAGATTACGCAACCTTGCGAGCCTCTCGAAAAAATGTCGATACATACGAGCAGAATCTTGAAGATACAAGAAACCGGGTAGCGCTGGAGCTGAAGCAAGCGTTTCTGGATATCGAGCAATCGGAGGAAGCCAAGAAACTGGCGGGGGAGTCAGTTGCAGCTGCACAGGAGGATCTGAATCTCGTAAAGGAGAAGTATAAACTCGGCGCCGCCACGATCCTCGAGGTACTGGATGCCGAGGTTTCGTTTAAACAGGCTCAAACCAACCGCGTCCAGGCGATTTTCGATTTCAATCTGGCGATCTCCAGGCTGGAAAAAGTGATAGGGCGATAAGTATCGGAGGAGATAGATGAAGAAAAAATGGTTTTTGATAATTGGCGGAGGGATAGTCCTCGTCGTATTCATCGTCCTGGCCCTGAAATCGAGCGGGGTTAAAAGGACCAAAGTCACCGTGGAGATTGCCCGCACGGGAGACATAACATCGATTGTGACCGCCACCGGCAAGGTCAAGGCGCAGGCCGACGTCGAAATCTCGGCCGACGTTATGGGGCGTATCGAGGAGCTGCCGGTGGAGGAAGGCGATCCTGTAAAAGATAACCAACTGCTGGTAAAGATCGATGACCGTTCTCGCAGGATGGACGTTGCTCAGGCAAAAGGATCTCTTCTGTCGGCAAAATCCGGGCTCGAAAAGGCCCGTATAGATCTTGGCAGAGAAACACAGTTGTTCCAGAAGGGCCTTTCTTCACAGGCGCAGCTGGATATCGTCCAGAATGCCTACGACCAGGCTGAAGCGCTGGTCCAGGTATATCAGGCCAGTCTGGACAGGGCCCAGGATCAGCTCGATAAATGTACTATTAAATCTCCCATGGAAGGTATCGTCACCAAGCTCAATTCGGAGAAGGGAGAGAATGTCGTCCTGGGGACGATGAACAATCCCGGAACCGTTATCATGGTGATATCGGATCTCTCCTCCATGGAGATAGAGGCGGAGGTGGATGAAACCGATATCGCCCGGGTACGGATGGGCCAGGAGGCGGAGATTTTGCTTGATGCCTTTCCCGATACCACGTTCAAAGGAAAGGTCATCCAGATCGGCAACTCTCCCAAGGCGACCGCCTTCGGGACATCCGATCAGGTTACCAATTTCATGGTCAAGATATTGATTCAGGATATGGTCGAAAATATCAAGCCCGGTATGACCGCTTCAGTGGATATTACTACTGACCACCGTGAAGAGATAATCAAGGTACCCGCAGGTGCAGTGGTCATGAGGCCGGAGGGCACGGGCGAAGATAAAAATTCGAATGATGAGGGCGACAGCGGATCATCGGAGAATGAAGAAGAAGATGAGTCTGGCTATTACGAGAAAGACAAAAAAGACATCAACGGCGTTTTCATTGTAGAAAGTTCCGAGGCCAAATTCGTCCCTGTCCGAACAGGTATCAGGGATCAACAATATGTTGAGATTACCAGCGGACTTTCTGAAAGCGATAGTGTCATTACCGGGCCGTATAGGATGTTGCGGACTATTAAACATGATCAGGCGATAGACCCGCAGAAACCGAAATTCGGGCCGGACGCCGTGTCTGAAGAAGAGGAAGAATAGTATCGGGTTTACTGTCAAAGTAACACATGGGGAAATTCAGGATATGTTGATACAGACTAACGACCTCTGGAAAATATATGACGTGGGGGCAGAGAAAGTTCAGGCCCTGCGTGGTATCACGATGGATGTTAAGGAAGGCGAATACCTGGCGATTATGGGACCATCCGGTTCGGGCAAATCGACATTGATGAATCTGATCGGATGTCTCGATACGCCGAGCAAAGGAGAATACCTTCTAAACGGCCGCAACGTATCGGGGATGAGCGATGACGAATTGGCCCATATCCGCAACAAAGAAATCGGATTCGTTTTTCAGACTTTCAATCTTCTGCCGAGGGCAACGGCGCTGCATAACGTAGAGCTGCCCCTGATATATAACGGCACTCGGTCGGACATCAGGATAAAGAAAGCCAAAGAGTCGTTAGATCTGGTGGATCTCACCGACAGGATGACTCACAGACCGAATCAGCTTTCGGGTGGTCAGAAGCAGAGGGTCGCCATAGCGAGAGCTTTAGTGAATTCGCCATCGCTGGTCCTTGCCGATGAGCCCACGGGGAATCTTGATACGGCCACAGGGGTTGAGATAATGCAGCTTCTCTCCAGATTGCACAAGGGCGGGAACACCATCATAATCGTAACCCACGAACGCGATATCGCCCTCTACGCCGATAGAATCATATATATCCGCGACGGCCAGGTCGAAAAGGAAGAAATAACGTCCGGAAATTAAGGCGGTAACCCGATGTGGTTTTTAGAAGGCGTCATTATAGCAATTCAGTCGATCTGGGCTAATAAATTAAGATCCGTTCTGACGCTTATCGGTATCATCATCGGCGTAACCACGCTGATAGCAGTGGTATCGGTTATCAATGGAGTGAATAAATACATTACATCGAGAATCGAGACATTGGGTTCCAATACCTTTATAATAGATAAAGAGGGTCTTATCACTTCCGAAGAGGAATGGCTGAGAGCCCGCAAACGAAAGAATATCACCGTAGAGGATATGCGGGCTGTGGCCAGATATTGCGACCTATGCGAGGATGTTGGCGGAACGGCGGAGCCTTCACTGACCAAAGTAAAATACGGAGCCGATTATCTCGATGATATCTGGGTCGTAGGAGCCACATATAACTATATAGATATTTCGGACGTGGATATTGATTATGGCCGCCCCCTGAATGAATCTGATGACATTCACCGGAGCGCAGTTTGTCTCGTCGGCCCGGATATTGTTACGAATCTTATAAAGTATGGATCCGCTCTTGGCAAGGATATCAAGGTGGGTAAATACTATTTCAGAATCGTAGGTGTCGGCAAATCTCGGGGTTCGTTTCTGGGTATGAATCAGGATAATTGGGTGGTAGTGCCACTGACAACCTACCAGAAATATTTCGGCAAGAGGAGAACGATCTCTATATACGCCAAGGCGAAGGATATGGGGTTGATGGAGGAGGCTCAGGATCAGGCCCGCTCGATTCTGCGGGCACGCCGAAAGCTCCATTACAACCAGAAGGATGATTTCGGTATCATGACAACCGCAACATTCATAGAACTATACAATAATCTCACGGCAACGCTCTGGTTAGTATTGGTTTTCGTATCGTCAATAGCGCTTGTCGTGGGCGGAATAGTCATCATGAACATCATGCTGGTATCCGTAACCGAGCGCACCCGGGAGGTCGGTATCAGGAAGGCGATCGGGGCGCGAAGGCGCGATATTCTCTGGCAGTTCCTGGTGGAGGCCGCAACGTTGTCTGCCGTCGGAGGCGGCATCGGCATCCTGATCGGAATTCTATTTGCATTGGTTTTAGACCAGGTCACTCCCCTGCCGGCGGCTGTCGAATTATGGGCGGTTGTAACCGGGCTTGCAGTGGCTTCCGGTGTGGGAATCATCTTCGGCCTGTTCCCGGCGGTAAAGGCCGCCAGGCTGGACCCCATAGAATCGTTGAGGTATGAATGAGATTTACAATAATCATATCCCGGATGTTATTTAAGACCGTATCTCTGGAAAGAATATGACATTTTATGAAATGAAAGAAAGCTTACGGCTGGCGCTGGCGACCTTCAGGGGCCATAAGATGAGGTCGTTTCTGACCGTTCTGGGGGTTCTGGTTGGCGTATTTACAATAATCACGGTTGTCTCATTGATTACGGGTCTGGATAATTCCATGGCCCGGCAGATCGAATCCCTGGGATCGAACGTCATTTATGTCGCCAGGAATAAGCCGGGCATCGTGATGGGTCACAGGAGCGCGTCGGAGAGAAACAGAAAAGGAATCACCTACGATCACGCCATGGCGATCCTTGAGGGCTGTCCAGCTATAGTCGCCGTATCGCCTCAGAACTATTATCGCAGGCCGGGCGGGAACATTGCAAAATACAGGGATAGGGAAGTTCGTCGCCCGCAGTTTTTCGGGACCCTGCCCGATTATGAACTGGTTAACAACGTCTTCGCCGGGCAGGGGCGGTTTTTTAACGATTCCGACGTTAAATTCCGGACGATGGTTGCTGCTATTGGCGCCGATGTTGCCGAGGAGCTTTTCCCCAATGAGGATCCCATAAACAAGGAGATTCTGGTTAACGACGACAAATTTATAGTTATCGGAGTCATGCAGAAAAGACAAACGGTGATGGGGAGTAATGAGAATAATTTTATAGCGATCCCTTACGGAACGTTCCGGAAAATCCATCCTGAAGAGAAGGAGCTGTGGCTGGCATTAAAGGCGGCATCACCTGAATTAATGCCAGAGGCCATTGATCAGGTAAGGGAAGTTATGCGCCGGCAAAGAGGGCTTGGCTACAACGAGCCGGATGATTTTGCGATTTTCACACAGGAGAACCTTCTTGAGGTTTACAATCAATTAACCCAGGCGGTCTGGATGGTAATGATTGTCATCTCGGCCATAGGGCTGCTGGTGGGCGGCGTCGGCGTGATGAATATAATGTTGGTTTCGGTGACTGAAAGGACAAGGGAGATCGGAATCCGCAAAGCTGTGGGCGCCAGAAGGCGAAATATACTCTGGCAGTTTCTTATCGAGGCCATGGCGCTCTCAGGCCTGGGAGGAATTCTTGGCATACTCATCGGGTTGGGTACGGCACAGATCATAGCCGCCTTAACCGTCCTGCCCGCGGCCGTCTCCGTTTTCTGGGTCATAACGGCATTCGGTTTTTCTGTGGGCGTGGCGCTGGTTTTCGGCATCTATCCCGCCGTCAGGGCTGCCAAACTCGATCCAATCGAATGTCTCAGATATGAATGAAGGAGAAACATTTCGAGATTCGGAATCGTTAGAATTTATAGA
>CBEWDL010000084.1:0-14287 GCA_965555375.1 uncultured bacterium | reverse complement strand
TTCGATCATCGGGCACGCTGCTGACGGCCGAAGTTTCTCTCGGTTACGATATCCAGAGGAAAGTTATTGAGCGCTCCTTGCTTTCCGCCGCAAGGGAAGCCGAGCTTGAGGAGCCTTTTGTGCATATTATGGATTTGGGGGATTTTTCTGTCAAATACCGGGTGGCGGGTCTGCTCACCGATGTGAAAGGCATCATATCCGCTCGTTCGAAATTGCGCCAATCGGTTCTCGATAACCTTCATCGGGCCGGGATTGAGATTGTATCCCCGACTTTTATGAACCAGCGGGCGCTTTCGGGAAAGAGGAGGTTTATACCCGAACCTCCGGCAGTAATTATTTCCGAGCCGGAAAAGGAGGAAATGCCGGAGAAGGCCTTATTCGATAAAGCGGAGCAAGCGGAATCAATAGAAAAGCTGAGAATTAGAAGGGAAGAGCTGCAAAAAGAACTGGAAAGGCTGAAATCGGAGATGGGCGGAGATCTGGATGAGGTCGCCAAAGAAAATCTCAAACTCGAAATGGAGAAGATTAAAACTCGGCTTGAGCGATTGTCGGAATATATTGCCGAACGTGAAAAGGGCGAGAGCTAAAGTGACAGTCTTAACCTGGATAGGGATTTTTGCATGCATTTTGCATTCAGCCATGTTTTCTGGCTTGAACCTGGCCATGTTCGGGGTGACCAGGCTGCGATTGGAAGTCGAGGTTTCGGACGGTAGCAAATCCGCGGAGAAGATATTAAGGCTAAGGCGGGATTCACATTTTCTATTGACAACGATTCTCTGGGGAAACGTCGCGTTCAATACGCTTTTGGCGATCCTGTCGAATTCGTTGCTCGCAGGTCTATACGCTTTTATATTTTCGACATTGATAATCACGCTAATCGGCGAAATTATCCCGCAGGCTTACTTCTCGAGGAATGCCCTGCGGATGGGTTCTTTGCTGGCTCCCGTTATTGGATTTTATCAAATCGTTCTTTACCCTGTAGCGCGTCCCACGGCGCTTCTTCTTGATCGGTTGCTGGGGCATGAAGGTATACAGTTTTTCAGAGAACATCAGCTGCGAGAGGTAATCAGGAAACATGTTGAAGCGGACGAAAGTGATGTCGACAGGCTGGAGGGTTTTGGCGCCCTTAATTTCCTTGCCCTGGATGATCTTCCTGTTTCGCGGGAGGGCGAATTCATCGATCCCGAAAGCATAATGGCTTTACCGCTGGATAACGGGATACCGGTATTTCCGGCATTTGAAAGATCGGCTGAAGATCCGTTTATCAAAAAAATACAGAAATCGCGGAAAAAATGGGTGGTTATTACCGATCCCCAAAAGGGTCCCGCCTTTGTGCTTGAGGCGGACGGTTTTCTCCGGGCTTTGATTTTTGAATCGGGGGAGTGCAATCCTCTGAATTATTGCCATCGCCCCATAATCGTGTATGACGGTATGCAGCCACTGGGCGAAATCCTTCCCCGGCTGAAAGTCGAATCCAAATCGCCTGACGACGATGTGATCGATAAGGATATTATATTACTCTGGAGCGAAAAAAAACGGATAATAACCGGCGCGGATATTCTTGGCAGGTTGCTTCGGGGCATAGTCATTCGCAATGTGTAAGATGGCCATGACCGCCCGGACCGGCAGATAAAAAAGGAGTCGCGGACCATGACGAAACGAGTTAATAGAATATCGAAGAAACTCGGTTTGATGCCGGGAAGCGTTATCTATGTGGGGACCGATCGTGCCGAGAAGGTCAACATCAAAATTATCGATTACACCGAGTCCGAATATCAGGAGAAAATCGCGTCCACCGTAGAGGAATGTTTCCCCTTTAAAGACAGCCCGACCATCAGCTGGATCAACGTGGATGGTATTCACAATACTCAGATCGTGGAACAGATCGGTTCTCATTTCGGCATGCACCCGCTTGTGCTTGAGGATATCGTCAATACCGGTCAGCGTCCGAAAATGGAGGATGCGACCGATTATATCTTCGTTGTCCTGAAGATGCTGTATCACGGCAAGGGCGATGGTGATCTCATGGCCGAACAGGTGAGTGTCTTATTCGGCAACAACTGGGTCATCACCTTTCAGGAAACCGGTGAGGATGTCTTCGAAATAGTCCGCCAGAGAATCAAAAGAACAGTACCAAGGATGCGCTTCATGCACGCGGATTACCTTGCCTATGCCCTGATTGATGCCGTGGTCGACCATTATTTTATCGTCCTCGAGAAAATCGGGGAGCAGATTGAGACGCTGGAGGACGAAATTTCTGAGAGCCCGAAACAGGAAAGCCTGGAGACCATCCGCGATCTCAAGAAACAATTAATCTTCATGCGCAAGGCCGTGTGGCCGCTGCGAGAGGTGATCGGCGGCCTGGAACGAATCGAGTCCACATTGATCGACGATTCCACGGAACCCTATATAAGAGATCTCTACGAACACACCGTTCAGATAATTGATACGGTCGAGACATTTCGCGATATGGTCTCAGGATTGCTTGATCTCTACCACACCAGCATCAGCAATCGCATGAATGAAATCATGAAGGTGCTCACGATCTTCGCCGCTATTTTCATACCGCTCGGTTTTCTGGCCGGTGTCTACGGCATGAATTTCGATACTTCTATAAGTCCTTTCAACCTGCCTGAACTCGGCTTCCGCTTCGGTTATCTGATTTTCTGGGCAGGCGTAGTGGCCATTGCAGGCGGTCTTCTCTGGTTTTTCCGCCGCAAAAAATGGCTGTGAGCTTCAAGCCGTATAGCCGGGAAAGGCCACAGAATCATGAATCGAACCAGATCCAGTGTAGAAGATCATAATGCCGGCTAAACTTTTGAAAATATCCGTCATAGTTGCCGCACCTGTCATGATCCTGCTGGTTCTGTTTCTCATCCTTCTGGCCAGTTCCCCGGGCGAAGGACGGGTTCGGCAATGGCTGGAACGAAAGTTCGCCGATCAGACCGGGCTGGAAGTGGCAGTTGGACGTTTCGAGACGAATATATGGTCCCGGGTGCAGCTCGGCGGCATGGCCTTGATGTCGAGACAGGCCGATGTTTCCGATACCCTTCTGTATCTTCATTCAGCGAAAATCAACTATTCTTTGATAGATCTTCTTTTCGGCGAAACCAGGCTAAAATCGGTTGTGATCGATAGCGTCGATTTGAGGGTATCTATGGACAGCCTGGGTCGTACCGGGGTACAGATGCTCGATTCAGAGGCTGCAGACTCTATAAAGGCCGACCACAGGCCGGTTATCATTCACATAAACAGTTTTTCTCTATTACGACTGAACCTTGGCTATACCGATAGCAGGGTTCCATTGAAAGTTGAGCTATTCGACGCCTCGGCGCATATCAAGGCGACCGATGCAACCACATATGCGGGCTTGCTGAACGCAGATAGTATCTGCGCCGATTATGATAATCTGCCAATATGCGCGACGGATTTACTGATCGACGCCGTGTGGAACGGTGCGGATCTGAGGGTAAACTCCGCGGCGGCCGAAATTGCCGGGCTCACCTGGCAGTCCAACGGTTCCCTGTCGGGGCCGAACTTCGACAATATGGCATTCGAAATGTCATTGCAGGGCGGACCGGGGACGTTGGCGGGTATTTTAGGCGAATATCTGGGGTTTCCGGAGTTGGAGGTGAAAGAATTATATCTTAATGCGGTTGGTAGCGGCAGCATCGCTGACCCCGACATTAATCTTCGCTTATCAATGCGCGATGCAAACATCAATAACGTTGCCGTTTCATCGATGTCAATTGGTGCGCGCTACGAATCGGACACACTCACTGTAAACTCTATGCGTCTAAGCGCTCTGGACGGGAGTTTCGACGGCCATGGATATGTCCTTACTGACGGCAGTTTCGAAACGAGCTTCCGGCTTGATATTAAGAGGACGAACTTAGCCGAATTATGGTCGGCGATCTACGGAGAAGTCTCTCCCTATTCAGGATTTGTGTACGGTGATCTGCTCGTATCGGGCAGTGGGAAAGATATATTCGGCTGGAGGCTCCAGGCGAGTATCAATGCATCGAAGATGCGCTACAGGGACCGCCCAATCCCGGATGCTGAATTCGGCGTATCCTTTGAGGATAATACCGCCCGGCTCAGAATCTTAAACGAGGATAACAGAATCCGGGCGATCGTGCGAATTCAGGAAAATGATCTGAAAGGCGATTTCGATATTGATATCCCCTGCATCTCTTCTCTTGCCGGTTTTCTCAATTTTCCTGGCCTTTCGGGCCGCATCGGGGCATCAGGCACAATCAGCGGGACCATGGATAATCCTCTGATCATCGCCTCGGCAGATGGTTCGCAAATCAGATACTTAAACTTCCCGGTGGACTCGCTGCAAGCCAGCATCCGATATCAGGAGAATCTGTTCTTTGTCGATAACCTCGCCCTATCCGGTCAGCTTGAACATATAGATCCAGCCGCGGGACTGCTCGGCATAGACTCCATAAGCGGAGGCTTCAGATTCGATTGCGAGGCGAACGGGCCCCTGGACAGCCTGGGAGGCATGCTGACAGCTGGACTGATTTCCCCGGGATACGGCGGTTTTAAGGCCGACTCAGCCAACATTCGAATCGCTTTTGATGGTCCGCGAATCGCCCTTGACCATTTCGATCTCTCTTATGATAGACTGATCCTGCAGGCCGCAGGAGTCTTCGATACGACCGCAGCGAAGGGTTCACTGGATGTCGGATTATGGACTGTCGAGAGTCTGCTTGACGATATTGACACTGCAAACTCGCAGGACTTCAGCCGGATGGTCTCGGTGGGCGAAATCACGTCAACATTCTCCCTGCCTGATGATATCGGTTATGTTTTCCAGATTCACGGTCGGGACATCCGGACCGGGCTTGCGGGGATAATAGCGAAACCTGCGGCAGCCATAGACGGATACCTCGATTTCGATATGTTATTAAGCGGCTCTCAGACCGATCCAGCCGGTCGGTTGTCGGCTGCGGTCAGATCGATTGATTTACAGGGCGTACATATAGATTCCGTCCTGGCCGATGCGATCCTGGAAGATGGTCGTTTATCCCTTGAAAGCCTCGATCTTTTCGCCCCGCACAGAGCGATGTCGGCAGCCGCTGCCGTGGAACTGAAGCGAGCCCCCGACGGCATTCCTGTATTCGATAGCACCTGTGCAATCGTGGGCAACCTGAGTATCAACGATTTTGACCTTAAGGCGCTGGTGCCGTTCATGACATCCGGAGGCTTGGTTTCCGGCTCTGCTTCGGCGCGACTGTCATGGAACGGTACCCTGACCGGGCTGCAGCCCGAGGGCTGGCTCACCCTCAGCGACGGCGCTGTAAGGCTTACGGAAGAGTCGACTCCCGCCGGGCAAATTCATCTTCAAATCTCCCTTTCGGATTCGATACTCGGCGTCGACAGTGCCAGCTTCATTGTGGCTCGAATCCCTGTATCTATAAGGGGCACCATTGAAATTCAATCCCGGGATGCCTTCTATGTCTCTCTGGAATCTTTGCTCCTTGATGTAGGACGGTTATCCGCGGAAGGCCGCATTTCGCAAGAGGATCTGGATCTCCGGATTGCCACCGCCGGTTTCGATCTCTCTGTGCTTACTCCTTTCCTGGTCGAATTTGACTCGTTGGGAGGGATTCTAACCTCAAATGTATTCATCAAAGGACAGCCGGGGGCACCCGAGATCACCGGCACTCTGACAATTTCCGACGCGTCACTTTACTCACCGAAATATCTCCTGGGCATCGATGCTGGAATGGCCAGGCTGGCATTCGACAGGCGGCGGGTCGAAATCGACTCATTGAGTTTTCTCGTCAACGGAGGCCCGGTGGTCATCAAAGGGTCTATCGAGCACGATCTCGGGGAAATTACCGACATCAACATGAATCTGTATGCATCAGGCCTTAAACTTCAGAAACCGGGTCTCTTTTTGATTAACTTGAACCATGCGACCCTCGCTTTTAAAAGGCGGGATGACCATTATGTTCTTGACGGTGACATCAGGCTGGGCGAAGCTCGGTTGATCGCCAGGTTTCGTCCCCAGTCAATTCTTCCCTGGGCCAGGACTGTCGAAGCCGTCGACTGGGAGGTGCCGGATTTACTTTCCCGCACACGTCTCAATGTCCGGATTAGAGAAAGCGAGAATTTATGGGTCGATAATAATCTGGCCCGAATCAGAATGCGGGCCGAGGTGGAAATCGTGGGAACACCGGCGCGTCCGAATCTGACCGGTCTGATCGATGTCAAAGAGGGTTACCTGCTATATCTGGATCGCCGATTCCGGGTTACTCAGGGGACAGTCCATCTTGCCGATCCTCTGAAGTTTAATCCGGACATCCTTCTTCTGGCAAATACGCAGATTTCGGCTTATCAGAGGACGGCTGCGGATAAGTATACAGTCTTTATCAAAGCTGAGGGCCGACTGGATCAGCTTCAGGCCGATCTCTATTCCGAGCCCTCTCTGGATAAGTCCGATATCGTAGCCCTCCTGACTCTGGGGGCAACCCGAACGCAGCTGGCCGGCAGAGGTGAAGATCAGGGTAACGGAGGTCTCAAGAATGCACTCGTCAATCGGGCGGCAATGCTGACCAGCCGGCGAGTTTCCGGATATATGTCAGATAAGGTTGGATCGATATTCGGCTTCGACGAAGTCACGGTTGAAGGGAATCTTTTCCAGTTCGATAAGTCATGGGGCCCACATCTTGTGGCCTCACGCAGGCTATCCGAACGTCTGGAATTGACCTATTCCACGACCGTGGGTCACCTCAATGACCAGGCCATCCGGCTCGGTTACCGTCTGAGACCTCGTCTGTCCCTGGAGGGCGAGACCGACCGTTACGGCCAAGCCGGGATCGATCTTAAATATGGTATAAGATTCCGATGAAACAAAGAAATCATCTGAGCCTGATTCTTTTTCTGGGCATGGCCCTCCTTAATAGTGCTCTTTTCGCCAACGAGCAGCGGCGGCTCAAGGTTCGATCCGTTTCATTTGAAGGGAATTCGGCGTACAAGTCAAGCAGGTTACAGAATTTGATGCTGACCAAACAGTCCGTGTTTTTGTCGCCATCGAAATTCTATCCGGAGGTTTTTGCCGACGATCTTGATAACCTGACTCTTTTTTACCGCCAGAACGGTTACCTTGATGCGCTCATAGCCGATACTCTGGCTAATATTGATACGACTGGCCGATATGTGGATATCACGGTAGGGTTGAATGAAGGCCAGCGGACTCACATTGAGGGGATTACAATCTTCGGAAACGAGTTCCTTCCCGATTCAGTCCTGCGCACCCATATAAGATTTCAGAAAGGCGACCCGTTACGCCGACTGCTCATCGAAAATGCGGTTGCCTCCATTCTGTTCTTCTATGCCGAGAACGGATTTCTCGACGCCTCGGTCACGCCAAACGTTCAGATCAACCAGGAAGCCCATCTCGCAGTGGTGGACTTCATGATACGAGAGAAATCTCAGGCCAGAATAGACAGTATTGTGATTACCGGGCTTGAGAAAACGAAACGGCACGTGATCGTGCGTGAATTGAAATTCAAAACGGGTGAGATAATAAGATATTCACGGCTGCTCGATTCGCAGCGCCACCTTTACCTGACCGGCCTGTTCGAAAGCGTTTTCATCCGGCCCGAATCGACCATGGCCGGCGATTCATCAAGAAAGAATATACTTATCGAGACGAAAGAGAAATCGTCGAGTGAATTTTCGGTATCCGTCGGGTACGGGTCGATTGAAAAGGTCAGAGGACGGATCGAGCTCAACACGAGAAACCTGGCCGGTAGCGCCCGCCAGTCCGGTGTCGCTTTTGAGGCCAGCTTTATCAAGCAGGGAGTTACAGCTTCGTTCTCCGACCCCTGGACATTGGGCTCGCGCTGGCAGACCGATAGCAGGGTATATGGGTATCTACGTCAGGAGCCCGCCTACGATGCTGCAACGTATGGAAGCCAGTTGACGGTCGGTCGCAGACTGACTCCGTATACGACAACCTCGCTCGGGTATCGTTTCGAAAATACCAGTCTTAGCGATGTCGAATTGCACGCTTCCACCCAGAATCTTGACCCGAGAATCAGGAGCCTGATTGTCTCAATTCTCCACGACACCCGGGACAGCTTTTTCGATACGCAACGCGGCTGGTACGCCGCCTGGACCAATGAACTGGCGGGCAGCTTCCTGCAGGGATCGAATACATTCGCCCGCTCCATCATAACCTTAAAATGCTTCATTCCCACGGGGCAAGAAACGGTTATCGGCGCGGCCCTAGAGGCGGGATGGATGGACTCCTTCAGCGGATCGGAAGAAATTCCTCTGAACGAGCGTTTCTATGCCGGCGGCCCGACTACGCTCCGCGGATTCGGGTATCAAATGGTAGGCCCGCAGGATGAAGACGGCAATCCTCCGGGAGGAAAGTTCAAGATAGTCTGGAACGCAGTTGAAATCAGGCGTTCGATCTATAAGATCGTGGGGGGTACGGTATTTATGGATATCGGGAACGTCTGGTCGGATATCGATGCTTTCAGGCTCAAAGATCTCCGCCTCAACCTGGGCGCGGGTCTACGGGTCAATTCTCCTATCGGCATTATCAGGCTTGACTATGGAGCCAATCTGGACCCTCGTCCCGGGGAACCGAAGGGCAAGCTCTTCTTGGGCATGGGTCAGGCATTCTGATAGCAGAATCCGATACATCCGTGTCCGACAGCGAATACATAAAGGCTGAGGATTGCATGTACTGCCAGGTCGCCCGACCTGACGCCTTCTAGCATAGAACGGTCGGGTGAGGCTACTCTACAAGCCGTATCCATACGCCCATACCGGCGTCCGTATGGACGGATCCGTAGGATGGCCCGACCGCACTTCTGATTTATTGTGACCGCTATGAAGTATTGCCTATCAGCTTCAACTATTTTCTCAATCTCTCCAGGTCTCTCGGCCTGATGCGGAAGAGTTGATAACCTATAAGCGATATGGCTACAAAAAGAAGCAACACCTCAAGCTCGCTTCCCAGGATCACTGCTATAAGACCATAAATCGATATCGCCGAGCACATGGCGGCGATAACCACCGTAACCTGCATAAGCTGCCTGTAATCGAATGCCTGGCCCTCCGTCGGCGGCCCGATTTTAGATAACATCGATCTTTTAACGATCTCCATGGCGGCCAGCTCCGAAACGGCCACAATGAACAGGACGTTGCGGAGCAGGTTACTTCTCGTGGATATAATCCCGCCCGATTGAGCGATCAGATAGCCTGCGATCAGGATCGCCATATCGATCCCTAATACTACGTAAAGCGATATCGATGATAGCCTGGCCAGAATCTCATAGTCATCATGCGGGGAATGATATGTCATTGTGTTTTCCCCCGCTTTTTTTTGAAAAACTCCTGCATTAAGCTTACGCATTCATTTTTGAGGATTCCGGCGGAGAGGGCTATCCTGTGATTTAGTTTTTTACTCTGCACGATATCGAATATCGAGCCGCAGGCGCCGAATTTGGGGTCGGGGGCGCCGTATACCAACCTCTCCACCCTGGCCAGCACCAGCGCTCCAGCGCACATGGCGCATGGTTCTATAGTGCAATAAACGATACAGTCCGAAAGCCTCCACGAGCCGAGATTTTCCGAAGCCGAGGTTATGGCCAGGATCTCCGCATGAGCCGTCGGGTCCTGCAGCGATTCGGTGCGGTTATAGCCCCGTCCTATAATGACGCCGTCTTGCACTATGACGCAGCCGACCGGCACCTCGTCAGCCGCAAAGGCTTTTTCGGCCTCCTTCAGGGCCTCATGCATGAATCGCTCGTCGAATTCTATTTCGGTCGCCCCGGATTCAATCATACTGTGTTATTTATGCTCAACGAAATAGAAAATCAAACTTATTATTATGCTTGCAACCGCATGTTTCATCTCATATATAAATTGCTCGTCCGCTGGATTTTCGTAACCGGCACGCTGGAGTGCGAATGTATTCGCTGAGCAAGAGAATACTGGAAGCCATCGAGGCCTATAAGAAAAGGGATACCGAGGCCTCAAAAAAGGCTCACTCGCCTGATCGAATCAAGGCGGCCTCTGAGGAACATAAGACAGAGAGCGGGGCCTATATCGGCGAGGCGGTTTACGGCGCTCTGGACGGCATAGTAACCACCTTTGCGGTTGTGGCCGGAGTCGAGGGGGCCCGGCTTCCCTCCGGAATAGTGCTCATACTTGGATTTGCCAACCTGATCGGCGACGGGCTTTCCATGGGTGTCGGAAGCTATCTTTCCACCAAATCCAGGCGGGAATACGAACAAAGCGAACGGAAGCGGGAACGCTGGGAGATCGATAACTATCCGGAGGGTGAAAAAAAAGAAATAAGAGAAATTTACGAAAGAAAAGGATTCGCCGGGAAGGACCTCGATCGAGCGGTGGAGATAATCACATCCGATAAGAAAATCTGGGTTGAGACGATGATGCAGGAGGAACTGGGGATAATAGAAAAGAGCGGTCATCCGTTTTTCAACGGGCTTTCAACGTTTGTCTCGTTTCTCGCGGCCGGTTTTATCCCGCTTTTGTTCTTTGTTATGGCTTTAGCGGTTCCAAGCCTGGAGCAGTATACCTTTTCCATGTCGGTATTCCTGACAGGTCTAACTCTCTTTGTCGTTGGATCGCTCAGGGTGCTGGTAACTCAGGCCAGCTGGTGGCGATCAGGTTTGGAGATGCTGATCGTCGGCGGGGCTGCAGCCCTGGGCGCTTATCTTGTGGGATATGTCCTGCAGGGATTGGCCTGATCCTCCAATATCGGCGCCGTGGGTTCAAGTACTTTCCGAGCTATTAAAGGCGCATAGAGTTAGAACCATAGGCGGCCCGCCTTTTCAATAACCGAGATCGTTACCACCTTATCTCGTGATCTACCGGCGCCCGCGATATGCCTGTTTTGATCTTAAACACGCATAAAGGCCGGAAGTATTTTTCCGATAAAAGGACAGAAAAGCTGCTGCTATTCAATGGAACAACTTATAACAGATACTTGTCGAAAAACGGGAGAAATAGTCGAGCGGATTATGATCGTGAGAAAGCTGTCAGACTGATGGGAGCGCCTCTCGATTGCGTAGTTGAACCATGGATCTAAGATCATTGTAAATTCCCCGGACAGGTATAAAGTAGGAAAGCAAACCGTAAAGACGACTAAGGCAGATCAACCGATGGAACCTTTTGCACTGAGAATTGCGCCAGGCAAGATGACCGCCTATCTGACCATCAGAGCGAAGGATGATTCCGATGAAATCACGATCGAGCGTACTCGCGACTTTTTGAGAGAATCAGGGATTATTTTTGGTCGAAATGAAGACACTATTTCAGAAATGATTGAGCAAAAGAAATGGGGCGAAGAATTTATGGTTGCCAGTGGCCGCCGGCCGGAAAATGGCGTCAATGGCAAGGTGAAGTATTATTTCGACCCCAATCCGAAAGGGCGACCCACAGAACGTGAGGACGGCAGCCTGGATTTCTACGATCTTCGCACTGTCCAGTGTGTCTCTGCCGGGGAGAGGGTGGCCGAGCTGATACCGCCGACTTCGGGCGAGGCAGGCACGAATATATTCGGCGAGCAGATGCCGGCCATGGGTGGAAAACCGGCACGAATTCTCAGGGGAAAAAACACAAGTTTTTTTGATGATTCCAAAACTGTACTTGTGGCGGATGTGGACGGCAACGTAAAACTGAGACCGGACGGTGCAGTTGAAGTTCCCCAGCTATTCACAATTCATGGCGATATTGATTTGAGCACCGGCAATATTGATGTCAAGGGCAACTTGATTATCAGTGGGGATGTCAAAGCCGGCTTCAAAATAAGCGCCTCCGGAAATATAAATGTCGGCGGGAGCGTGGAAGACGCTTATGTGGAGGCCGGCGGATCAGTCATCGTAAAAGGCGGATTTCTGGGCGAGGGCAATGGCCTGATTAAAGCCGGAGGCGACGTTCATCTGAAGTTCATATACCGCCAACAAGTTAAGGCAGGCGGCGATATCGAGATTTTCGAGGAAGCGACCCAGTCTCATCTAGAAGCCGAAGGAAGGATTTTGATCAGAAAAGGTAAGGGGATATTGGTCGGCGGCTCGGCAATGACCGGAAAGGCGGTAGAGGCCAATATCGTAGGGAATGAACATAACACTAAAACCGAGATCATGGTGGCGGCGCGCTCTGATCTTTTACAGCGGATAGAAAAACTTCAAAAAGACTCCGCGGCGCTTGAGGAAAAGCTTGACGAGGTCGCTCGCAAAATGTCCAAACTCATGAGCAAAAAGAAAAAAGTGGGACTTAACCAGAAAGACGAAGACGCTTTCAGGCTGCTCGATAAACTCTCGGCCGATATTGAACGCAGTATGGAATCGGTTCAGTCAGGTTTGGCCGATTGCGAGAAGGAGATGGGCGTGCTGCAGAAAGACGCATATATTTATGTCTCGAAAACAGTTTACCCCGGGGTTACCATGAAGATCGCCGGCCTTTCCAAATTCATTGAGAACGAAAGGGAAGCCACCCGGTTTAGAAACGTCGGCAACGAAATAATCGGAATCGAGGATTGATGCCCGGCAATGAAGATTTTCCGAAATGGGCTTTTCTCTGTAAAGCCGTATAACAATTATTCGAAGCTTCCGATAGCTTCTTCGACAGTGTCGTAGCTCTCAAAAGCCGTTATGAGCCTCGTCAGTGTCAGCAAAGATTTCACTTTTCCCGCAACCGCCGCCAGTTTAAGCTCTCCATCGTTGTGGCGCATCGTGGTCAATCCGGAAATCAACATGCCAAGACCCCTGGAATTTATCCAGTCAACCTTCGATAGATCGAGCACCACCTTCTTCCTGTTCTCTTGAATGAGATTCTGAAGCTTATCATAAAAGATGGTTCCGTCCTGATCTCCCATGATGTTTCCCTTGAGATCGAGTATCGTAACCTCGTTCTCCCGGCGGTCAGAAAGTTTCATAGAGCCTCCTGTTTATCGTTTGCCCCTTTGTAACTCTTTAGTTGTCAAAAGCATAGAAAAATATCGATAGATTCAAACCTCCAGCTTTTCAGACAGCAGGTCTGTATCTATCGCTGCAAAGATATAATCCTGTATCATGCGATGCAATAGTTTTTTTGCGAATCAATATCATTTAATCGGAGACGGTAGCAGCGATTTTTGCTCGGTAATGCTCTTGGATCTCCCATGGAGGGGCAAATGTCCGGGTTGGGATTTGACCGGCAGGTTCAACTGAGCAGTGTAAAACGGGAGTCAGCAAGCCTCCGCTTAACGTTTCCGTCAATTTGTTCTATTTCAAAACCAGCATCTTCTTTATCTCTGAGTAATCTCCCGCCTGAATCCTGTAGAAATACATGCCGGAAGAAGCATCTTTGGCATCCCAGACACCTTGATGATAACCGGCTTGTTGTTGTCCGTTAACCAGCGTCTCAATACTGCGGCCAAGGATATCGTATATTTCGATAATAATATCAGCAGAATTAGGCAGGTTGTATTTTATTGTCGTCGTTGCGTTGAATGGATTGGGATAATTGGGAAATATGGCAAATATATCGGGAATCTCTTCAAACCCTTCGAGAACATCTGTCGGATATCCCTCAATTGGTTGACCGGGCGTCATATCTCGACCCTCAAAGCCCGGAAAGTCAGGGGCGTATCGACGGGCCCAGAAGACAATATTTTCAAGTGGCGGATCACCCTGATCCACAGGACCATCTGCGTTGACCGGATTTATATATAGCCAGACGATCTCTTCTTCGGGTGTAATTTCAAAAAACATCCCGGCCTGTCCGTCGCAAATAAGGGTATTGCCGCTGGGGAAACGATGAGCTCCTGAAAGACTCATAGAGTAAAAATCGTATGGATTTTCGGCAGTGTATATCCAGACCGACTCCTCCGGCCCAAAGGCGGTGCCAGGTACCAGCAGATAGTTTCCTTCATCGTCTATAGGCGGTTCAATCTCTTCGACAGTGGAATAATCTCCGTCCGGGCGGTTCAGGCCGTTGTTGAAAACCAGAATATTACGTTCTCCGGGAAAACCCGGTTCTATCCACCTGGCATTGTGCTGTCTAAAGAACCTGCGATTCTCCTCGGTTCCCGCCCCGTACGATCGCGGATTGCCCCATCTATAAAGAAAATCGCCGCCCTTGCCGTATCTGCCGCCGGAATGCCCCGCCGCCTCCTTGGTGGTGGTGCTATGATCGATAACATATATCTCGTTCTGGGTATGTGCACTCACCAGTATTTGATCCAGTTCCTGGTTATAATCAATGGAGTTCATGTGATTCCAGTCAGCGCCTCCGTAGTTGGGCC
>CBEWDL010000083.1:0-14514 GCA_965555375.1 uncultured bacterium | reverse complement strand
AAGATATAATGAATCAGGAGTTATTATTGATTCTTCGTTGACTTTATTAATCCTTACCAAGAAATCTATTGCTCTTTTTATTGAGGATATGGAGTAATTTAGGCTACAATAAATACTCAAGCCGTTTATTGTTTCAGAAGGAAATTCATTAAAATATCTATACATAAGACGGATAAGTTCATCTCTCATTTTATTCAAGTTAATTGGGGGATTAATTAGCTGCTTATAATTGTCAGTGACTAAGGAAAATTCTCCAGTTTGGGCTCCCGCCTTTTTGGCATAATCATAATATTCATCAAATTTATGGGCGCGCACTACAAGAATAATCTTGTCATATTCATTTAATTGTCTGGGTTTTTCATGCAATAATTCGTCGTGGATCGCCGCTAACGTATTAGAAACAACTCCTCCCAAACCATTTTTATGAATCCTTGGAATTAGATACTCTATAGAATAGCCTTCACCGGAAAGGGGACGTAATACCTTATAGCGATGAATTGCCAAGACCTTTATTCCTTCGTTATCTACTAATTTTATGGGAATAGGATAAATAATATTAGCCATTTTCCCCCCTACTCCCACTCAATGGTCGCCGGGGGTTTGGAGGAGACGTCGTAGACCACCCGGTTTATCCCCTTAACCTCGTTTATGATCCGGTTGGAGACGTGGGAGAGGAAATCGGGGGGGAGATGGGCCCAGTCGGCGGTCATGGCGTCCAGGGAGGTTACGGCACGCAGGGCGATCACGTTCTCGTAGGTGCGCTCATCCCCCATGACGCCGACCGACCGGACGGTCAACAACACCGCCAGCGCCTGCCACGTATCATCATACAGCTTCCACCTGCGAAGCTCGGAGACGAATATATGATCGGCCTGGCGGAGTCTTTGCAGGCGTTCCGGGGTGACCGCACCCAGGATTCTGACGGCCAGCCCCGGCCCGGGGAAGGGGTGCCTCTTTATAAAATCTTTCGGCAGGCCGAGCTTCATGCCGACCGCCCGAACCTCGTCTTTAAAGAGCTCTTTCAACGGCTCGATCAGCTTCAGCCGCATACGCCGGGGCAGCCCGCCTACATTATGGTGTGTCTTTATTTTTGCCGACGGCCCCTTGAAGGAGATAGATTCGATCAGATCGGGATACAAAGTCCCCTGCGCCAGAAAATCGACCTTGCCGATCTTCTCCGCCTCTTTGGTAAAGACCTCGATAAACGCCCGGCCGATTTTTTTGCGCTTCATTTCCGGATCGGCCACTCCCTCCAGCCTGCGGAGAAACAGCGCCGACGCATCGACCATCTTGAGATTGAGCCCGATTTTTCTGAAGGCGGTTTTTACCTGCTCCGCTTCGTTCAAGCGCAACAGCCCATTATCGATAAAGAGCGACACCGCTCGTTTGCCTATGGCCTTATTCAGAAGCATAGCCACAACCGCCGAATCGACACCGCCGGACAGGGCGCAGATCACTTTCCCTTTTCCGACGGTCTTTTTAATCTGGTCGACGGAGCTTTCTATAAACGACGCCGGCGACCAGGTCGGTTTGCATTTACAAATATCGAAAAGGAAATTTTGCAGAATCTGTACGCCGTTTTCGGTGTGAGCCACCTCCGGGTGAAACTGCACTCCATACAGCCTGCGTCTCGGATTGGCTATCGCAGCAAATCCCACGTTCTCAGTAGATCCTATCGCCTTAAATCCCAGCGGCAGCTTTTCGACGTGATCACCATGGCTCATCCAGACCCGGCTTTTCGACGGCAGACCTTTAAATAGATCCGACCTACCCGTCCTGATCATAATCGCGCGACCGTATTCCCTACGCTTCGAATGGCCGATATCGCCGCCGATATTCATGGCCATCAGCTGAAGCCCGTAGCATACTCCGAGGACAGGTCGCCCCACATACAATAGTCTCTTATCCAAAGTCGGCGCACCCATATCGAACACCGATGACGGCCCGCCGGAGAGGATGATGCCGGCAACGTCGGTGAAATCATAGTAGTCGAGGTCTCGACGACAGCTGACAATCTCCGAATATACCTTCAACTCGCGCACCCGCCTGGCGATAAGCTGGGTATATTGTGAACCATAATCGACTATCAGGATTTTTTCAGCGCGACTCAAATCTCCTCCTGCTTTATTATTGTATCTCGCAAGAAGTTTTCATCATCTCTTTCGGGATGATCGATGTTATAGTGCAATCCCCTTGATTCCTTTCTCATTCTGGCGCTTTTTATCAACAGCCGGGCCGTTATAGCCATATTTCGAAGCTCGATCACCTCGGAGCGAACCGGATTTTTCCGGTAAAAATCGATGATGTCCTTACTCATAACCAGGCAGCGAACGTCGGCCTTCTTCAGCCGGTTATTGGAACGCACAATTCCCACGTAATCCCACATCAGCCTTGTGAGCGTGCTTCTGTCGTGCGAGACGATGACCCACTCCTCGGAATCGAACACGCCCGACTCATCCCAGGGTGGCGCCTCGGGCGGAGGCGGGATTGCGGGATATTCGGACTCGAGGTTTTCGGCGGCGAATCTGGCAAATGTAACCGCCTCCAAAAGAGAATTGGAGGCCAGCCTGTTGGCCCCATGCATGCCGGTCATGGCCACCTCTCCACAGGCATACAGGTTTTTAATATCGGTTCTTCCGAACTCATCGGTCACGACCCCGCCGCAGAAATAATGAGCCGATGGCACGACGGGGATCGGCTCAACCGCCATATCTATACCGTGGCTGATGCATTTCTCATATATCGTCGGGAACCTCTTCTCCAAAAAGCTTCTGCCCAGATGGGTAACGTCCAGATATACACAATTTTCCCCCGTCCGTTTCAACTCCGAGTCTATGGCACGGGCTACGATATCCCTGGGGGCCAATTCCGCCCTGGCATCATATTTTTTCATGAATTGCTCGCCCGATTTCAAAATGAGCCGTCCACCCTCGCCTCTTACGGCTTCCGAGATCAAAAAGGATGGTGCATCGGGATGGCATAAAGCTGTCGGATGGAATTGAACAAACTCCAGATTCCCTATCCTGGCGCCGGCCAGGTAGGCCATAGCGATGCCATCGGCCGTAGCGATATCGGGATTGGTGTTGTGAAAATAAATCCTGCCTCCACCGCCGCTGGCCAGCATAGTGACCCTGGCTCGGAATCGCTCCACCAGATGCTTCTCGATATCGAGAACATAAGCCCCGTAGCAAACCGGGGCATCCTCCACTGCTGCATCCGGTGAGATATGATGTTGAGTTATGAGGTCGATAGCGTAATGATGTTCGAATATCTCTATATTCTCATGATTTCTGGTGGCGCTGATGAGAGCCTGCTCAATAGCCCGGCCGGTAAAGTCTGCGGCATGCACTACCCTTTTTTGAGAATGCCCGCCTTCGCTGCCTAAATCGAAACCATCCTCTCCTGGAGGTCTTGAAAACTCCACCCCGATTCGATAGAGGTCCTTTATGCAATCGGGACCAGCTTTGACCACTTTTTCGACAATGTTTTCATGGCAAAGGCCTCCCCCGGCCTTCAGGGTATCGTCGATATGATTATGAAAGCTGTCTTTTCCCGACATGACGGAGGCGATGCCGCCCTGGGCCAGATTGGTAGCGGCATCCCACCTGGCTTTTTTGGTGACCACGGCGACCTTGCCAAACCGGGCGGCGCCAAGCGCGAAATATAGTCCTCCTATCCCGGAACCTATCACCAGTATGTCGCAATCATAAATCATACGTTAACCAATCTAAAAAACTCCTCTTCTCTTTCAAGCTCAATCTTAATCTCAAGGTAATAAAGAGGCTGGCTCTGAGGCCAGATTTTTTCCAGTTTGACGGCATCTTTTAGTGTCGTCACGATATGCTGCGCATCATTCTCTCTGTAACGTCCGATTAACCTCTTTAGATCGGATGGATTATATCTATGATGATCTCTGAACGCTAAAAGCTCAACTATATCACAGCCGGTTTCAAGCAGGCTTCTTCGGAAGGACTCGGGGTTACCCAGACCGCAAAAAGCCAGAACCTTCGATTCCTTCAAGCTTATTCTATCCCCTCCAAGAGATACTACGGAGACAACAATCTTTTTGCCCCTGAAAACAGGTATCCCTTGAGGGATATTCATCTCGCATCCGGAGACGTCGGACGGGCCATCGATGACTATTACGATATCCGCTCTGCTCAATGACTTTTTCGGCTCTCTCAGTCTGCCCGACGGTATAAGAAAACCATTTCCGAATGGGTTCATGCCATCGAGACAAACAATGTCTATATCGCGCGCAAGCTTTCTATGCTGAAAGCCATCATCGATGATGATTATCTCTCGACCATCCCGTGATGCCTTCTCAGCCGCGGCGGTCTTATCCGAATCGATATAGATTGCCAGCCCCGGAACCGATTTTATCAAAGCGGCCGGCTCATCGCCACAGGCCTCCCAGGAGCGATAGCTATCGGCGGTTAGAATCACCGGTCTTGATTCCTGTCTTCTATAGCCGCGCGCCACGACGACAGCGTTCTTGCCTCTGGAGAGCAGGTTTTGTGCGAAATATCCGGCGATCGATGTCTTACCGGCACCGCCAATGGTGATGCTGCCTACCGATATGACACGGGCCGGCAGCGCAACCGGTTTTTTGTTTCTCCAATAGATATCCCAGAAGAATATGATGATTCGATAGATGAAAGTAAATGGCAGAAGAAGTATCGCCATCAATTGGAATCTCCCAGGAGTATATGAGCTGTTCTCTTCGATGCCCCGGTCATCGAAATGACGGCATTTCTGCATAGTTCGCCTTTTTGAGCAAGAGACCTTTTATTGTGAATTGAATCCAGGAGCACTTCAAATAGATCATCGACGCCTGTAACCTCTTCCGCTCCCCGGGATTTCAGAAGCAGAACGGCGGCTTCCCCGGCATTATCCATATGCGGCCCGAAAATCACGGGCTTCCCCAGCGCGGCAGGCTCCACCGGATCATGGCCGCCAATTGGCACGAGAGAACCGCCGACGAATGCCAGGTCGGCAATCCGATAAAAATCGCGCAACCGCCCCATGGTGTCGACCAGCAAAACCGAATCGAAATCATAATCGGCTTCAGTCACCTCGGACCACTGAAGAAACGAGATTTTTCGGTTCGACAACAGCTGGCATACATAGTCAATATCCTTCATGTGCCTGGGTACGAGTATAAAACCCACATTTAGCAACCGCTCCCTCGATTTTGCAATAAGATCAGCGAAGATCTCATATTCACCTTTTCTGATGGAACCAGCGACGAATATCAATCGATCATCGGAGGCGATATTCAATGCCGATCCGGTCGATTCGACGTTGCTGAGAACCTGATCGTACTTCAAGTTGCCGACGGTCTCCGTATTCCCCGCTCCCAGAGCCACGAATCGACCAGCGTCGGCTTCGGTTTGCGATAAGATATGCGTAAATTTCGCAAGAACATACCTAATGAAAGGCTTGATTATTTTATAAGCCCTGAATGAATTCTCCCTCATCCTGGCGTTTATAAGATATAGTTCCACACCAGAGTTGCGGGCAACGGCTACCAGCAGGGGCCAGATTTCAGTTTCCACAATTATCAGCTTTTCCGGATTTAGGGCTTTCAGGACTCTCTTGATCGCTGATGCCAGTTCCAATGGTTGCAAGAATATATATGCTTCATTCCCAAAAAGCTCGACAGCCCTTTTCCTTCCGCTTGCTGTAGTAGTTGAAATAGCAAAATCAATATCGCCACTTAGCTTGCTGATCTCCGGCATGATTGATGATATAATCTTCAATTCGCCGACCGACGCCGCATGGAACCAGAAAAGCCTTTTGGACGACTCCCGCCTTTTGATACACCCTAATCTTTCCCGGATACCATGCCTCCCCAGGATTGCCTTGACCAATAGAAAAGGAGACCCCAGAAAAAGGGCTATGGCAAATAGAATGCGATATACCAGCAACAAGGCTATCCTATCTGTTTTAGTTCCGTTTCCACATCCAACGATAACTTCCCGATCATATCTTTATCCAGATTCCCGGGGACAACTATATGCTTGCCATAAATAACTGTAACCGCGCTGAATGGCCTGGGGACCATAAACCGATCCCATGATTTCAGCCTCCAGGCTCGGCTGGCTATATACGAAATCGGGACGATGGGCAGTCTGCCGTTCGATGCCAGAGAAATTGCGCCCGGTTTAACCTTTTCGGCCGGCCCCCGCGGGCCGTCCACCGTCAGAGAGAGATCGCCGACATTTTTGCTTTTCAGCATTTGTAGAAGCGCGGGCACGCCGTCTTTGCTTGCGGAACCCCGGAAGACGCGGTAGCCAAGATGTGTCACGATCCTGGCGATCCACTCGCCATCGAACGATCTGGAAACCATGATCCCGATATTACGGAAACGATGAGTATAGCATAACCCCAAAAGCCTTGAATGCCAGAACGCAAACATGACTTTATCCGAAACCCGGCGCGCATCCTCGAGATTCTTAACGCCGTCCCACCGCACCCGCCAGGTCAACCCGTACAGCAATATCAGAAACGGTCCCAGAATAGACGCCAATAATAGCATTATCCTTTGACCGAATGAATAATTCAAATCCATAACCCGAAATTATTTCAATTATTCAGAGATGTCAATCACCAGGGGAGTCGATCATTCTTAAAGCCGTCTCGGCCACTTTCTTTGACGCACCCGCCGTGCCGAGCTTATCTTTCACGGATGATAATCGCTGCAGCATCCGTTGCCTGTAGCTGTCGTCGGAGAAAAACGACTCGATCTCCTCAGCGATGAGATCGCTTTTGCATTCCTTCTGGATAAATTCAGGCACGATCCTTTCCCCGGCCACAACGTTTACAAGACCAACATAAGGGATCTTGACCAATCTTCTGGCAATCATGTAGGTTACAGGAGAGGTTTTATATAATATGAAAAGCGGCTTTTTGAGTATAGCGCATTCAAGTGTGGCAGTGCCTGATGCCACCAGGTTCAATTCCGCATATTCCATAAGATCGTATGTCAGGCCCCGCACATATAGCATATCATCGCCGCCAACTCTGCGATAGAAATCATCGTCAATTCCGGAGGCGCATCCGACAATTCCACGCAGACCGAGACCGGATGACGACGATATCTCAACGGCCTTTTTCATTACCGGCAATATCCTCTCAATTTCCTGTATCCTCGATCCGGGTAAGATACCGATGTATCTCAAGCCGGACTCAACCCCGAGCTTTTTTAAAAATTCATCGCGTTCATAGCGAGGCTTAACAATTTCCAGAAGCGGGTGACCATACCATTCAACCGTCATTCCCTCCTTCTCGTACACCTCCTTTTCAAATTGAAAAACGACTACCATCTTATCTATAAGCCTTCTGATTTTCGAGATGCGTCCCCGTCCCCAAGCCCAGACCTGGGGGCTGACATAATACATGACAGGGATATTCAGCGATTTAAGCCTTCTGGCCAACCTTAGATTAAATCCAGGGTAATCTATCAGGACCGCCAGAGAGGGTTTCCGATCTGCGACCTGTTTTAATAAATCTCTCTCCACTTCTTTAACAAACGGGATATGTTTTAAGATCTCCCAGAACCCCAGAAAGGAAAGTTGATTTATGTGATATCTTATATGAACCCCCGAAATATCCATCCGGTCGCCGCCGAGACCGAATAGCTCAATATCGGGTCGAAGGAGTTTCAACTCCGTCGCAAACAGACCTCCAACATTGTCGCCTGACGCCTCACCGGCAGTTATTAGAATGGAATTTTTCAAAGGTTTTTAAGATAATCCTGGCAGAGTCTCTCGATTTTAGTGGCGACCCGCAGGACGTTGAGGCCGTCTCGACCGGAAACCACGGGCGGATGCTCGCCTCTGACGGCCTCGATAAATGACGATATCTCATAACTTAGATTATCCCCCGGTGGTATTTCCACTGTTTTCCGGACCACCGCCCTCCCATCCGGGAGATTGAATCTACCGAAAATCGGGGCCTTCTTATAGGCCTCGTCATTGCTTTCGGCCACCCGATACTGTTCGGCCTTGCGAGCCGCCATGTCTATTGAGGTATACCCCGATTTTTGAAAAACCCGAAGTTTTCTCATTTCTTTGATTGAAATCCTGCTGGCCGTTATGTTGGCCACGCAACCATCCGGAAACGATAACCGTGCATTAGCAATATCCACGGTATCAGTCAGCACCGCAACCCCGGCGGCATCTATTTTATCAGGCATCGTTCCGGTCATAGCCAGAATTAAATCGAGATCGTGAACCATGAGATCCAGAATGACTGCAACGTCATCCCCCCGACCCTTAAACGGCGCCAGGCGATGAGTCTCGATAAATTTCGGATCGGAGATCCCGCTCTCAACGGCCAGATAAGCCGGATTGAATCGTTCGGAATGACCGATTTGCAGAACGACACCTTTCTTTTCCGATAGCAAAGCCAGTTTTTCTGCGGATTCGAGATCGTGGGTTATCGGTTTTTCCAGGAGAACAGCCACGCCGGCTTCGAGGAATTTCGATGCGACATCGTAATGGCTGATGGTTGGCACTGCCACGCTGACAGCATCTATATTATCGATACTCGATTCTATACTATCAAAGTTTTCAATATTATATTCTTTAGCAAAAGAAGCAGACCTGGGGGCGTCTATATCGTGACAGCCGGCAAATTCAACCGAGCTGTTTTCAGCCAGCCTGGTGGCGTGAAACCGCCCCATGTGCCCGCAACCAACAAGACCGATCCGGATTCTGGAATCTATTTTATCACCCCACGTTCGCTCTTTTCCAAAAACTCAAGAACATTCACGACCTCGGGGATTTTCTCGATTTCCCGTTCGATCTCCTCGAGCGCCTGACTGGTATTCATTTTCTTAGACATCAGATACCTGAAGAGCTTTTTCAAAGTGGTAATCGTCTCCTCCGAAAAGCCACGCCGTTTCAGACCGATGGCATTAACTCCAATACACCGCAACGGATAGCCGGCAACCATGGAGTAAGGCAAAACATCCTGGGTGACCCTGAATCCTCCGCCAATCATGGCATGAGCCCCGATCAAGGAAAACTGATGTATCATGGTGCCACCCCCGATTATCGCCCAATCCCCGATCTCGACATGGCCCCCCATTTGAACGGAGTTGGCCACGATGACATTATTGCCTATGATACAATCATGAGCGGCGTGCGAATAAGCCATAAATACGCAGTTTTTCCCGATTTCCGTTTTGCCGGAGGCCTTGGTGCCTCTGTTGAGCGTGACAAATTCTCTGACGATGGTGTTATCGCCAACGATCAGCTCCGATTTCTCGCCGGCGAATTTCAGGTCCTGAGGCGGGCCTGACACAGCTGCTCCATGATATATTTTTACGTTATTGCCTATTCTGGCGCCGGATTTTATTGAAACTGCCGAATCGATAATACAGCCGTCGCCAATTACAACATCGTCCTCGATTATAGCGAATGGCCCGATCGTAACATCTTTGCCTATTTCGGCTCTAGACGAGACTATCGCGGTGGAATGCCGCTTCATCGGAAATCTCCTCACCTATCCTTATCAACCAATACCGCCAGAAATGTACCTTCGGCGACAATCTTCCCATCGACAAACGCCTTGCCGGCGATCTTGATGGTCGAGCGCTTCAAGCTTAACATCTCGATCTCCATCCGGAGCTGATCGCCCGGCACCACGGGCCTCCTGAATTTTACCCCGTCGATGCCCATGAAATACGCCAGCTTATTATCCGCATCGTCAACGGCATTCAGAATTAGAAGCCCTCCAGTCTGCGCCATGGCCTCCACGATCATCACGCCCGGCATGACCGGCTTTCCCGGAAAATGGCCGGTGAAATACGGTTCGTTTACGGTTACGTTTTTTATGGCCACGATCCTGGATGAGCCGTCCATGTCCAGGACTCTATCAATCATCAGAAAGGGATACCTGTGCGGCATAATCTTTAATATGGCGTTAATATCGAGCAGAAATTTGCCTTCGGTTTTCTCCTTCTGATACTTGCTTGACAGAAGTTGTTTCTGGTAGATGGAGCGAATCTTACGAGCTAACGCCACATTGGCGGCATGCCCCGAACGCGCCGCCAGGATATGAGCCTTCAACGGAACTCCGATAAGGAACAGATCACCCAACAGATCGAGCGCTTTGTGCCTGACCGGCTCATTATAATATCTCAAGGGGGTATCATTTAATATCCCGCTTTTTCCGGCGAATATTTTTCGCTTTTCCTGGAATTTCTCACGAAGGTTCTCCGCTCTCGCATCCGTCAGGTCCTCATCGATAATAACTATGGCATTGTCCAGGCTGCCCCCCTTGATCAGGTCTGCCTCGAGCAACTGTTCCACTTCGGTCAAGAAACAAAAGGTTCGGGCCCTGGAGAAATCCTCGATGAATTCCTTGTCGAGATCGACCAGCGTCGTGTATTGAGTTCCTAAGGCGGGGTTTTTGTAATCGACCATAAACGTTATTCGCATTCTATCCGATGGCACCACCACCAGATCAACGCCGCGGTCCCTTTCGGTGTATGTTATATGCTCATCGATCTCCAGATATTCCCTGGGAGCGTCCTGTTCGACTATACCCGCATCGGTTATCGCCTCCACAAAAGGCCAGGCGGAACCATCTCCCACCGGCGGCTCCGAATTCGGCAGTTCGATCTTCAGGTTATCTATCTGCAATCCCGCAATCGCCGCCAGCACATGTTCCACCGTGTGAACCTTAACGCCGTTAATGCCCAGAGCCGTGCCGCGCTTGAGATCAACCACATGATCGACATCGGCGGGAATTTCAGGGCAGTCCTCGAGATCGGTTCGTATGAACGTTATCCCGTGATTGATGGGAGCTGGTTTGAAGGTAACTGCCGTCTTAACCCCGGTGTGCAGGCCGATTCCGGAAAACGAGGCCGGTTTTTTGATCGTTCTTTGCATATCGGTCATTGATTTACTCGCTTTTTGATTTATTCCTATCCAAAACAAGCTGATCTTTATCTTACAAAATCTATATATACCTCTCTAAAACCGGCGGCAGAACCGACCACACCGCGCGGAAATATCCTGCCATCCGGCGTGATTCCCCTGATGATATTTCCACTTAGAGCTTCAAGCCAGAATATGTCGAAACCCGATCCGAAAAAATTTTCGCCGGGTAGGATCGCAGTGGTGTCAAAATAGGTTTCGGTGACCGCCGCTACGAATCCAGCCTGATTCTCCAGATAAGAATAGTAACCATCGGCTCCGACCGCCCTATGCCAGCTCGCAGAAAAATCGGAGCCGAACAGCAGGGTATCGCTTTCGAGAGGCCGGATAATCTGCGCCGTGTCGGGGATTATGAGGTTGCCATAGAGTGAACCGAATTCCGAGCTGACCGAATATTCCAGAGTATCCCCCATTTCGATCTGTAGCGGAAGGCTGTAATACCCGGATGACGTATCCACCAGCGGAACGATATTTCCTCCCACGGTTATGAAGGCGCCGGTCACGGCTTGGCCGTTGTTGTAAATATAGAATTCCGCCGATGATGCAAACAAAGGCGGGCGATACACCACCCGCCCGTAAACATCGAAAACGCCGTAATCTTCGGTCGTCTTATCGCCGCAGGAGAGAAGGCTGATCGCTATTCCGGCCATTATCGCAAGAGCAATTGAGGCAACCTGAGAGAGCGATAAATTCATAATCTTAAAAAAATGCCCGATTCCTGGCGAAAGTCAAGGGCAATTCAGCTAATTGGATGACCCTTATTGCCAGTAATTCCTATCCAGGTTCCGATATCCTATCGCCTCGGAGATATGGGCTGATGATATATCGTTGGCACCTTCCAGATCGGCGATTGTCCGGGATACTTTCAAAATACGGTCGTAAGCCCTTGCCGAAAGGCCCAGTCGGGTGATAGCGGTCTTAAGCAAGGCCAGAGAATTATTATCGATCCTGCATATCTTGCGAATTAGCTTGGTCTCCATCTGAGCATTGCAGTACATACCATCCTGATCCTGAAATCTCTCAAGCTGCATTCGCCGGGCGTTGTTCACTCGCTTTCTTATCTCCTCCGATGGCTCACCGGCAGAATCGCTTGAAAGCTCGGTAAACTTAACCGCCGGCACCTCGATATGAATATCGATCCTGTCCAGAAGCGGCCCGGAGATCTTCGAGACGTAGCGCTGGATGTTTCCCGGCGAGCAATTGCAGGAATGATGCGGATCGCCGAAGTAGCCGCAGGGGCAAGGATTTAAAGCCGCCGCCATCATGAAATACGCCGGATAGGTTACCGATCCCGATGCCCTTGTTATCGTCACCCAGCCGTTTTCCAGAGGCTGTCTCAGGGTCTCCAGTGCAGATTTGTTAAACTCGGGAAGCTCATCTAAGAACAAGACTCCGTTATGCGAAAGGCTGACCTCCCCCGGCAGCAGCTGGTCTGTACCGCCGGTCAGGCCGACCTCGGATATCGTATGGTGCGGGGCGCGGAACGGCCTGGTTGCCACCAGCGCCTGGTTCGGCATGAGATGACCCCCAACCGAATATATCTTGGTTGTCTCCAGAGCCTCGCCCAGTGTCAGATCCGGCAGGATGGTGGGAATCCGTTTAGCAAGCATGGTCTTACCCGACCCCGGCGGCCCGATCATGATTATATTGTGTCCTCCGGCGGCGGCCACCTCTAAGGCCCGCTTGGTAGATTCCTGCCCCTTGACATCGGCAAAATCTATTTCGAATCTGCGATGCGACTCAAAAAACTCCCCGGCATCGACCTTGTGGGGAATTATTGTATCGCCGCTCTCCAGAAATTCAACCGCCTCGCTGAGATTTTTTATAGGGAATATGTCGGCTTTATCGGCGATCGCTGCCTCCGAGGCGTTCTCTACAGGGACAAGCATAGACCGGATTTTATCTTTGCCCACGCCAACCGCTATAGACAGCACCCCGGGCACCGGACGGACGGAACCATCAAGGGAGAGTTCCCCGAGTATGATCATATCATCGAACTCTTTCCGGGCTATCTGGCCGGTGGCGGCCAGAATCCCCACGGCCATCGGCAGGTCGAACGCGGTCCCGGTTTTTCGGACATCCGCCGGCGCCAGATTGACCGTCACTCTGCGGCTGGGAAACATAAAACCGGAGTTTTTAATCGCCGCCGTAACCCTATCCTTTGATTCCTTGACCGCGGCCTCGGGCAGGCCAACAGTGGCAAAGGCCGGCAGTTGAGCCGATACATCGACCTCAACCTGCACCAGGTATGAGTCTATCCCGAAAACAGCCGATGAGGTTATGGTAGCTAACACGGCGCCAATATAACGTTAAGACCACAGAAAATCAAACCCGTCTTTAAAATAACTTCATGAGATTTTATTAACATGCCCGAAACCGTCAATTCGGGCTAACTGACGGCGTCGATCCGGCTCATTTCTCTTATTGATATAGTCCCACAGCCGCAATCAGGGGGTAAGCACCCACAAATCTCTTGATATTCAACCAGGAATCTATTATTCAAAAAACGTTTAAGAAAGAATGGATAATGTGTAAAAAATTCTGGAGGTATAAAAGACATGGATATCTTGCCTGAGAACGCATCAGCAATAGTCGATGTTGCCGTGGAATGGCTGTTGACTCATGGGCTGAGGATAGTACTCATATTGGTTGGAATGTGGATTGCCACAAAATTATCCAAGAAGATAGGCGAGCGAAGAATACGGATATCGGCCGATGATGATCCCTCGACCGAAAGCGAAAAAGAACGCCGGGTCACGACGCTGGTCCAGATTATCACATTCGCCGCCAAGATGCTCATAATCGCCATAGGCGGCATAACGATCATAAAGGAACTCGGGATCGATATCGGGCCGATTCTGGCCGGCGCCGGTATCTTAGGACTGGCCATCGGTTTCGGCTCCCAGGCGCTGGTCAAGGATCTGGTTAGCGGGTTTTTCCTGATCATGGAGAACCAGATCAGGGTTGGGGACGTGGTGAGGATAGGCAGCACCGCCGGGCTGGTGGAGAAGATTACCTTGAGAACGGTTATATTGAGAGATCTCGACGGGATTATGCATACGATTCCGAACGGCGAGATCGCCACGTTAAGCAACATGACCTACGGCTGGTCGCGCGCCAACCTGGATATCGGCGTCGCCTACAAGGAGAATGTCGATGAGGTGATGAAGGTGTTGGAAAATCTCGGTCAGAGGATGCATGAGGAGGACAAATACAAGAATGTCATCCTGGAAAAACCGACCATCCTCGGTGTCAATTCGCTGGATGACTCAGCGGTTACAATAAAAATGATCATCAAAACGGCGCCGCTCAAGCAATGGGATGTGGCCAGGGAGTTCCGCCGCCGCGTGAAAAACGAATTCGACAGGCTGGGCATCGAGATCCCCTTCCCCCATCAAACGGTATATATCCGGCAGGATGAGGATTTGACGATTGGGGTAAAGGGCGATAGTTCGAAATAATCTAATTGCATGCGTCAGGATGGATATGAAATGACATCCTGACGCTCCGTGCTCTTAGGAAATATAAACCTATCGTTTAATGGCTATTGCGACATTAAAGC
>CBEWDL010000082.1:0-14516 GCA_965555375.1 uncultured bacterium | reverse complement strand
ACATATGATATTTTAAGTCTAACTTGGCGGCCATGCCGGATTCAAAACCACAGACCGTTCTGGTTACCGGGGCCAGCGGCCAGCTCGGGCGACGGCTGGTTCTTCGTTTATTAAAGGTCGGATATAACGTCAAAGCGCATTACAGATCCCGGGAAAAAACAGAAAGATATTGCCCGCCCGATGCCATACCCGTAATTGGAGATTTGATCGATCCCGAATGGCCGGATCAGGCTGTTAAAGGCTGTAACATTGTCATCCACTGCGCTGCGATGGTGAGCCTGCGTCCGGGGCCTGACGAATTAATGCGTCGGATAAATGTCGATGGGACAAAAGCGGTCGTATCGGCATGCTTAAAGAATAATGTTACCAGATTAATATACGTATCGTCGATAGTAACAGTCGGGGCGTCGGAAACGGGACAATCCCTTGATGAAACCGCCGAATTCAATCTATCCGGCTTCAAGATTCCTTATATCGATACCAAAAAGGAAGCCGAGGATGCTGTGCGGGAAGCAAACGGACCCAATCTCGAAACCATGATTGTTAACCCATCCATCATGATTTCGCCACCGGATAGGAAAATCAGCGAAAAGGAGTTGAAAAAGATCCCGAAATCGATCCCCTTTTATTTTGATTTTGGCCTGAATTTGGTCGAGACCGATGATGTTGTCTCCGGGATAACTTCCTGTATCGAAAAAGGCAGAGCGGGCCAAAGGTATCTTTTGACCGGGGAAAACATAGATCCGCAGAAGGCATTTGAGCTGGCCGAAGAATTTCTTCGAATCAGAAGACCTTTTCTTAGGATTCCGATCGGTATTTTATATCCCATCGCCTTTTTGATGGAACTGGTTGCTCGCATCCGCAAGAAAAGACCTAAATTCCACAGGGGCTTGGCCAGGCTGGCCCGCTATAGATTCTACTACATCTATAACAAGGCGCAGAAGGATCTCGGCTATACACCCAGGCCGCTGTCCGAATCGATGAAGCGGATAGCGGAATTATTAGACAGATTCTCTTAAGCTTTGCAGATAAAATATGCCGGGCGATATTTCTATGCGATCTAAAGTTCTTCAGTCGACTACGAAAATACAGACCATAGAAAAAAATAGCCGCGCCCATATATTATCTGCTTGATTCCTGACTCCATATATCCATATAATAAAAAAGCCCGGATTTCTACCTTTGAAACTGCTCGATCGGTGAGGCACGAGATTGCTAATGGGGAGGTGCGTATGCCTGTTTTGAGAATATATGTGAAGTATATGATCTGCATCGTCACTATTTCGGTAATAATCGCTTCCAGGGGCCTGGCGTTACCGTTCGATGTTGACCGATTCGTATCCAATATGAAGGATCGAAACGATCAGACGGCTTTAACAGGAACTATCGACAGCCTGGTTATTACTCGCCCTCAGGTCGAATTCCGCCTTGGGCCAGGGGAACTAACCATATTCGATTTCGGCACCACGAGGCCGTCAGCAATGGTCTATAAGGGGAAAGGCCGGTTCATTTATACACCCCCCGATGATGTCGAACGAGGCCAGCTTGCCAAATTCACTAAAAAAGAGAGTCTTGATGAGGAGTTTGAGAAGATAACCTTCTTTTTCACAATTGAGCTGGATGATTTCCCGGATACGTCAAATTTCATACGGGAAAAAGCCGCTAAGAACGCCTGGAATATATTAGCTGACGCAGTTGATGATGCCTTCGATCACCTCAGGATTCACATGCCCAATAAGCTTATCGGCGACCTTCTCGCCGGCAGCCCGGGCGGCTTTTTCTATGTCGATTTTGACAACAGGAAAATCGGCAGCCTGGTATTTATGGAAGATCCGTTTGAGGATGATCAATTTCAATTGATCAAATTGGCACGATACCAGGGTGTTAAATTCGGGGATGTTCTTGGGGGATATACTCCCGACGGCAGCCTCGTTTCTCAGCGAGGGGTAATTCCTATAGATATAACTCATTACAAGATTGACTCGGATATTGAAGGTGGTGGCAAGATGATGGTCGAATGCCGGATCGAATTCACGCCTCTCCGCTGGGGTTATCAATTTCCCTATTTTACATGGTATTATAAAAACAAGGATATAAGCGCAATCGATTCTAACGGCGACTCGCTAACAGTAATCCATAGGAAGGACGAGAGGGGTTTCGGCGTTGTGATGAATAAGACCCTCGAATTAGGAAAAGCGGATTTTATTGATATAGTTTATGAATGTAAGAGTCTTTTTAGCGTTTACGGGTTATTTTATATCTACGGCAAAACCAGCTGGTTCCCGTCGAACAGTATCCGGGATTGCGCCACATTCCAATTAGTCTATGACATACCAAAAAGCTATGAGGTTGTCTCATGCGGGAAAAAGATTGAACTTGGCGAGGAAAGCGGCCGTTCGGTTTCTCGATGGATTGTTGATCATCCTGTTGAATACGTATCGTTTAATCTTGGCGTTTTTGAATCCAAAGAGATAATTGTAGAGAATCTCCCGCCGGTCAAAGTCTATATGTCCGAACAGATAGATCATCAGGCGATAGCGCTTTACAATGCCTACTTTGGCAACCTTTCCAGCGCAGACATGATTGGACAGGTAACCGCTGACGTGACCAACAGCCTCGCATTTTTTACCAGTATTTTCGGGCCGTGCCCCTTCGACACGATAAAGGCCACGGAGATACCGTTTACAGGGGAAGGTCAAGGCTCACCCGGCCTTATACATCTCACATGGAGTACGTTCCAGACTGATGATATTCAGGGTTATTCAGAAACATTCAGGGCCCATGAAGTTGCCCATCAATGGTGGGGTCACCTGATAGATAAGGATTCCTATCGGGACATCTGGATTACCGAGGGGCTAGCGAATTATTCCGGCTTGTGGTTTTATGAAATGTCATCGAAAGAGGCCCGCAGTGTTAAGAATATGCTAAGTTACTGGAAGGATAATATACTTTCCGGAAGAGCGATTCGTCCGGTTGAGGTTGTCCGGGGCGACACTATCATCACTGTTGCCAGCGGTGGTGGAAATTCAATAGGAGGAAAAGCAGGTCCCATTATCTTGGGATATAGACTCCAGTCGTCAAAATCAGACGATTACTATATAAATGTATATTACAAGGGCGCTTATATCTTCCATATGATACGCTACCTTCTCCACGATTATAAAACCGGCTCCGATGACGCTTTCGCCGCTTTCTTGAAAGATATCGTGGACACTTTCCGTGGCAAGGTGATCACTACCAGCGGGCTTCAAACACTGGTCGAGAAACATACCGGCACCGATATGAGCTGGTTTTTCGATCAGTGGGTCTACGGTACAGCCATACCTGAATACAGATTCGGTTACGACTCCGAAAAGACCGACGACGGTAAATATGCTGTGGTCTGCCATGTCAAGCAGGAAAAAGTCCCCGACAATTTTCAGATGCTCGTCCCTATCACTGTCCTGTTTGAGGACGATCGTTATATCCATCTCAAACTCTGGATCGACCAGCCGGAGGCCGATATCGATCTGGCACTACTGCCCTTTGAGCCACAGAAGATTATATTCAATACCTATGATGCCGTCCTCTGCAAGGTGAAATACGAGTAGCATGCATAAACTCACATGTTCATCCCTCTCCGGAATTACGGCTGACACGCAGGTCGGCCGCTACGAACAAGATTTTGGCCTTAGCGAGTATAATGATAATAATGTTGATGGTCACGCACGCCTGTCGCTCAAAGTCGCCTCTTTCTGTTGAAATAAAGCTTAAAAAAGCATATAATTAATCCGCATTTAGTTGATCTCAAACCCCTGATGGGAGGTAGAAATGATTTCAAAAATTATCGGGCTTTTTCTGATAGCGATAGGGGTCTCCTACGCCACCCCGGGCGATGTCGCTGTTTCTTATCAGACACCATCCCCCTGTCCTTCCGGGCTGGCTTACGATGGTGTGAACATCTGGATGGCCGATTTCAAAACAGATTCCCTGTATGCCATAAATCCCAAAAATGGCGAGGTGACCGCGGTCCTGGAGGCGCCATCGTACCGGCCGTATGGCCTGGCCTGGGATGGTTCCTACCTGTGGGTTGTTGACCGCGAGGAAAATAGCATCATCCAGTTTGACGCCAAAACAGGTACCAACGTCAAAACCATACCATCGCCGGTTGAAGCCCCGACTGGCCTCTGCTCGGACGGCGAGAATCTCTGGCTCGCAGATAAGACGACCATCCAGAAAATCTCGACCGAAGATGGAACCATTATAAAAACGTTTGAAGCGCCATCGGGCAACACCACCGGTCTGGCATTCGACGGTAGCTACCTCTGGTCCGCCGATAGGGGCAAAAACAGTATCTATATGATCTATCCCCGGACGGGAGAGGTCATCATGGTGCTCGATTCCCCGGCTCCCTACGCCTGGGGCCTGGCGTTTGGCGACGGCCAGCTTTACAATGTCGATTATCAAACCGACTCGCTTTATCAGGTCGTTACGGACGATGATGGTTTTTTCTCTCAAGCCAAGAAACAGCGTCAGAACATGACTTTCACTCACGAGGTCAGAAACTATGGCCCCGGCAGCCTGAAGAGCCTCGATATCTACCTGGCCATCCCTGAGAATTCCGATCATCAAACGTTGATTGGCGAGCCGGTTTACTTCGCCGACGTCTCCCCGGAATACGTAACCGACGGATGGGGTCAGCCGTTTGCGGCTTTCCATTTCGAGGATATACCATCGGGGGCGAAGGCCAGCGCCTCCTATATGGCGACCGCCGATCTGTATCAGACCCGTTATTTCGTCCGTCCTGAAAAGGTGGGCAGACCTAAGGATATCCCCGGAGAAATCTCGAAAAAATTTCTGGCCGACGATACGAAATTCGATATCAAAAACCCGGTAATTCAAACAGCCTTGAAAGAAGCGATTGGCGATGAGACCAACCTTTACTGGAAAGCCCGCAAGATTTACGGATGGATATTAGATACCCTCTACTACGAGCTGGCGGGCGGCTGGAACGTGGCCCCGGCCATAATCGAGCGCGGCAACGGAAGCTGTTCGGAATATTCATTCGTATTTATAGCCATGTGTCGGGCTGCCGGGATTCCGGCGCGATACACCGGATCTATTGTCATCCGCGGCGACCGGGCCTCGGAGGACGAAGTATTCCATCGCTGGTGCGAAATCTACCTGCCCCCGTACGGCTGGATCCCGGTCGATCCCTCGCGCGGCGATTCCGATTCACCTGAAAAGCAGGCCACCAGCTTCGGCCAGATCGGCAACGGCCTTCTGGTGACCACCACCGGCGCCGGTTCGGAATATATCGGCTGGCGATATAACTCCGGCGAGAAATGGGAATCTATCGGCAAATGCAAGATATTTGCCGAGAATATCGGCGAATGGACACCCGCGGATACAACCGCCGAGGCGACGACCATATCCGTGCCCGGCGGCCAGTTCTGCAGGCCGAAATAGGGAGGCACGCGCTGACTAGAGCACTTGCTATAGGAAGGCATCGGGAACTGGTTCCCACGCTGCGTATACAACCTAAAATTGTATCGGAGGTTTGGGGTGCAACAAACGACTTTTCATAGGGCTATTGGTGTGGTAGCTATCGCAGTGGGGATACTATCCCCGGCTACGGTTTCAAGCCAGTCTATCTGGGTAGACGACAGCCATGATAAAACGATTTCCATTGAATTTCTAAGGCCGGAATTCGAAAATGAAGCGGAAATAGCGAGAACGGGATCTGCGTTTTTTCTTTCCGTTCGTTGGCCTATCTCTGGGAAAACCAATTTCATTGGTGAAATTCCCTTTTCACATGGTAGCGTAGATCCCTCATATGGCGACCGCAGATCGGAGGACGCTGTAGGTAACCCTTATCTTGGTATTGAAATCCGAGGGGAAAATCCAAGTCTTTTTTGGGAATTCGGTATAAGGCCGCCTTTTTCGCCCGATGGTAAGGAGATCGCAGCTTTCACAGGGTTATTCTCCGATTTCGATCGTTTTGCTGCGTTCCCGCCTAACTGGTTCACTATAAAGGCAATGGTACATCTGCAACATCAAAATGCGGCAGGTTTCTCGTATCGATTTCACTTCGGGCCAATATTTATGAAGCGGACCAAATCTGATCCGTTCATTGACGATCAAGAGGTATTAGTAGGTTATAGCGCGCATATGTTATACAGAACCGAAATGGTGCGGGCCGGAGGAGGTCTCACAGGAATTGCGATTCTTTCAGAAGATGACCTCCTGGTTCATGGTCAAGCCACAAATCAACTTGGCCTGTCAGTTGATATCGGCTCGAAGAGCATCCGTCCCGGCATTCATCTTCGGATACCATTAGACCTCGACCTGGCAACATTTACAAATTTCGTATGGGGGCTGAATCTTGCGATCTGGATTAGTTAATAACAGACGATTGGGTGATATGTTTCCACCGACATGAAATGTCGCGAAAGCATGCATATTGGTCATGATGAGATTCAAAACCGTCAGTAGCCGTAGGTCAAATCCCCCTTCGGGCCGTACGGCCTAGATTTGGCAATGCTCTACGATCCAACCGAACGCGGTATGAGATCGCTTCGTCATCCCGCTTGTGCGGGATTCCTCGCGATGACAGGCGAGGCAACAGGTTAAAGGTCAATCTTCGGCAGCATTGATTAACCACACCACCAATCCTCACTTCCTCTCCAGATCCAGGCCGCATTCTTTGAAATTATCCAGAAGTTCATCGATATCGGTATGCCACTGGCCCCACTTGCGGGAGATATGCTCGGTCCATCCGTAGTTATCAAATGTATAAGTCTCCTCGCGGCCGTCCTCGAGGGGAATTATGAGCTTTGCTTTCTTATAATAGTCCTGCCCCATGTAGCCGTCATCCATAACCTTCATAGCCCGCTCCACCGTCTCATCAGTGAATTCCGGATACTCGTTCTCAAACAGCGTGAAATCCATCGGGTATCTGGGGCGCGGCGGCTCGTCTTCGGCGGGGTAGCCCATGGCCAGCTGCACAAACGGGAATACGCGTCCGGGAAGCTTATACTTACTCCTGATCTTCTTGATCCAGTAAGGCACCTCGCCCAGGTAAACCGAGCCCAGGCCCAGGCTCTCGGCGGCCATGACCATATTCTCGCCCGCCAGCGTGGCGTCCTGGATACCGAATATGAACATCAAAAGGTCGTTGGTGACCATTTTCCAGCCCTGTTTTTTCATTACGATCTCCATCTTGTTCAGGTCGACACAAAACGTGAACAGAAGCGGCGCATGGAAGGCGTTGCGCTTGCGTTCGCGCGAAAGGAGTATACTGTAAAGCTGGGCTGCGAACGGCGCCTGCTGCCCCGCACGGACGATTGATTCTATTACCTCGTCGGACGGTATCTTATCCGTGAATTTGCGTATCGATTTGCGCTTGAGCATGGCATCGATTATCGGGTTGTGAATCATCTTTATTCTCCCTGTAGCGTTTTATCCCCCGTAGCTTTCAGGCCATAAATATACTCAGCGTACGAGTTCTGTGGAAATATTAAATTCGAAACCGATTTACGGGAAATCCGTAGTCAAGACAAATGCATCTGTATAAGATGGAGGTGAACAAATGAGAGCTGTTACTATTATCTTGATATTATCCCTGGCGGCTTTCTCCTCGGCCGTGGCGGCGGAAGGCGATCGTTGCGAATATAGGGTCATCGATAAAGGCGATTGCTGTATCGTGAAATACGATCATGGATGCTGCACCTGGGATTTCGGCCGTGCATGCTGCACCAAGAATTACGAAATTGATATAGACGACGGCGCTATCCTTCTGTCTCCCAAATCCCGCGGCTATGCGAAAGTCAAGATAACCGACGACTACAGGCTATATGTCAACGGCCGCAAGGTTGAGCTCGATGACGATCAGAAAGAGCTGGTCAAGCAATTTCACGATCTGGCCATACAGATCCAGGAGGACGCCGAGGAAATCGGTTACGAGGGCGCGAAAATCGGCGTCGCCGGGGCTAAGCTCGGCGTAGATGCTATAGCGTCAGTCTTTAAGCTGCTTCGATGGGATTATGACAGCGATGATCTCGAGCGAGAAATAGAGCAGAAGGCCGCTAAACTGGAAGCCAGAGCCGAGAGGCTCGAGGCAAAAGCCGAGAAAATAGAAGCCATGGCCGACGAGCTGGAAACAATCGAGGAAAAACTAGAGCGGCAAATCCCGGAGCTACGGGAACGTGACAGGTTCTGACAAACAATAGTTTTCCCGATCCCCCATTAGCGCAAACGTTAAGATATATTAGAAGCCGCAAATCATGGAATGTAGAGGTCAGGCATGCCTGACCTCTACCGCAAGCACTGTTGGTTTATCCCCTCTCCAGTATCAGAATCGGCGCCTCGGCCGGGCATCCCAGCCTGAAAGGCAGCCAGTGCCCCATTCCGCCGGAGGTGTGCAGGGTTGTCCGGCCTCGACGGTATATGCCCCAGAGATACATTTCAGGCATCATGTTCTCAAAAACACTCTTACCGAACAGGCCCATCTGGCCTCCGTGAGTGTGCCCCGCTAAGACCAGATCGATCCCCATATTGCTGGCGTGGTCAAAACCGGGTGGACGATGGCTCATGAGGATTTTGAAAGATTGCGACGGCACGGATCCCATGGTGGTTTCTATGGTATCGTGCAGGAACTGCGATGTATCCCCCCGCATAATCCGGGGATCGTCTGTACCCCCGATCGCGATCGTCGTATCCCCGATCCTGATAAGCCTGTTGTCATTGGTCAGCAACGGAAAAGGAGCGGCCTCAAAGATCTGCCGCACCCTCTTTATACCTCGATAATACTCGTGGTTTCCGACCGACGCATATATGCCAAAGCGCGGTTTCAGGCTGCTTATGATTTCAATAGCATCGCCGAGAATATCGAGATCGTCGGAAATATCGCCTGTCACGAGTGCGAGGTCGGGCTGGTGCGGCTTTATCAGTTCGACCGCCTGCTCCAGATCGCTCAAATCCACGTAAGTTCCGAGATGCGAATCGGACAAATGAGCAATCTTAAAACCGACAAGCATGTCAGGCAGGTTAGTTATCGCAACCTTTCTAACCGGCACCCTGATCTTGCCGAATGAATCGGACATACCGGCAATACTCGATGTCAGAGCGACGGCCGGAAATACGGCGGCCGCATCCCTCAAGAATCTTCGCCTGCCGGCAGAAACACCTGTGTCCGGTTTCCTCAATTTAAGCCTCAGGAATGCAAATAACCTTGTTCCGATGTGTACGATCCCTGAAAATGGCAGGGACACCAGAGCCGCCAATTGCAGCAGAAAAACCGAAGCTGTCATGAATGCACCGAAGCGCGATATCCCCGCCGCGCCGGCATAAGCCCCTATCGCCCAGATGCCGATGAATATGACGCCGGCGGGCAGACTTAAAAGCGCTGGATAGCGGATTGCCCTTTTCTTCCACCAGTCCGGATGGAGGTATTTCAACAGTAAAATGTCAATTCCGGCAACCGTGGAGAAGACAATAACTGCGAATATCAGAGGGAAAAATCTGCTCATAAGCGGTAACGCCGGAAAAGCTGCCTTCCTACAGCGAATTTATCAACTTATTAAACTGAATGAAGCCGCGTAACGTTTCCGGCCTGCAGCGTTTCAGTTGCCATTTCTGCATATGATCCATGCAACGATAACATCAGCTTTTTCATTTGAATTCCGATAATGATTCATATATAATGTCTTCTCGTTAAGAGCGCAATTCGTTTCGAAGAAAGAAAGGCCGTCGCAATGTCTGAGAAAAGAAAAGATTTAATAAAAGAACTTTACGGACTGACCAGAGAGATCGCCACGCTTAATTCCTGCATGGCGGTGCTGGATTGGGACGAGAGAACATATATGCCTCCGAATGGCTCTGAAAACAGGGCTAATCAGATAGCTCTTCTGGCCGGGATGGTACACGACAGGCTGACATCATCCAGAATAGGCGAGATTATAAACGAGTTACTCTACAATGGCCTGAACCCCGCCGATGATGATATCGATTCGGCCAATTTAAGAGAGATAAAACGCGCTTACGATAGGGCTGTAAAGGTTCCGAAATCCCTGGTGGAGGAATTGAGCAGAACCATCACCCTGTCGCAACGGGTCTGGCAGAACGCTCGCGAGAAATCGGATTTTACCGCCTTCAAACCCTGGATGGAGAAAATCGTCAACCTCAAACGTCAGGAGGCCGAGGCTGTCGGCTACAAGGGCACTCCATATAATGCCATGCTCGATGATTTCGAGCCGGGGGCATCAACAGAGCAGATTGCCAAGGTCTTCGCGGGGTTGCGCGACGAGCTGGTGGATCTTATCGCCAGGATCAAATCATCCGGCAAGGGCCCGGACGGTTCGATAATCACCCGCGATTATCCGGTCGACCGGCAGGAGAAATTCGGCATGGATGCCGCCGCCGGCATCGGTTTTGATTTCGAATCCGGGCGGCTGGATCTAACCGTCCATCCCTTCTGCACCGGTTTCGGCCCGGGAGATATACGCATAACCACCCGCTATAACAAAAACCATTTCCCCGGGGCTTTTTTCGGCGTAATGCATGAAGCCGGGCATGGTATCTATGAACAGGGGCTGCCGAGCGAACATTACGGAACCCCCTGCGGCGACTCGACCTCGCTGGGAATCCACGAATCGCAATCCAGGATGTGGGAGAACATGGTCGGCCGGAGTAAATCGTTCTGGATGCATTTCTTCTCGAAGGCGCAGTCAACGTTCCCGAAAGCCCTGAAGGATGTTACGCTCGATCAGTTCCATTTCGCCGTCAATGATGTTCGACCGTCATATATCAGGGTGGAGGCCGACGAGGCGACCTATAATCTCCATATACTGCTGAGGTTCGAGCTCGAGAGCGCCTTTTTTAATGGCGACATCACGGTCGATGATGTTCCCTTGATATGGAATGAGAAATTCCAAAAATATTTCGGCATAAAGCCCCCCAATGATGCGGAAGGCTGCCTCCAGGATGTCCACTGGTCGGCTGGCTTGATCGGCTATTTCCCCACCTATACCCTGGGCAACCTCTATGCCGCACAGTTTTTCGCCAGGGCCGGGGAGGATCTCGGCGATCTCGATTCTCAATTTGCCGCCGGTGATTTCTCGCAGCTTTTCGGCTGGCTGAGGAAGAATATCCATCAGCACGGACAGCGTTACAGGGCCGAGGATCTGGTCAAGAAGGTAACCGGCAAGCCCCTCTCGCACCAGCCGTTGATGGAATACCTCAACGCCAAGTTCGGCCGGCTCTACGGGATTTAGTTTTCTCTGCTATCAATCTTCCCGTCTGTCACAACTTGTCCTTACGGATCCGTAGGATTGTGACCGATCCCGAACGAAACGACTTGACAATGATGGATTATCCACTATATTTTTTATGAAACCTTAGAAAATTCTAAGGCCGGTCGTTTCAATAAGTATAACCGGGGGACTATCATGAAACGAAACTTTATATTGACGGGGATTCTAACCGTTGCCGTCTGCCTGCCCGCATCGGCGACCATCATCAACGTCCCTGATGATTATGAGACCATACAGGAAGGGATAGATGCCAGCACCGATGGCGACACCGTGCTCGTCCAGCCGGGGACGTATGTTGAAAACGTAAACTTCAACGGGCATAATATCGTGCTTGGCTCGCTGTTTTTGACGACGGGGGATATGACGTATATAGCGGAGACGATTATTGATGGGGATTCATCGGGCTCGGTTGTGACTATTGAGAGTGGGGAGGATAATTCGGCTATAATTATGGGATTTACGATCCAAAGTGGGTACTCCAGCTTCGGCGGAGGTGGCGGGATTGATTGTTCCCATTCTGCCCCGACTATTATCAACAATATCGTCAGTGGAAACTACGGTGGCGGGATTTTTTGCTGGAATTCCGACGCAACCGTAAAGAATAATCTCATTAGGGGAAATTCTGCTTTATATACGGGGGGCGGCATTTCCTGCGTGTTTCCCTGCACGCCTACGATAGAAAACAACACCATCAGTGGAAATTCAGCCGGCTACAATGGCGGCGGTATTTACTGCCAAGAATGCGAACCAGTGATCATTAAAAATGCAATCACTGGAAACTCAACAAGCGAGGGCGGGGGGATTTCCTGCATGCGGTCTGACGCCATTATTCATTCCAATACTGTTACTGAAAATTCGGCGGCCGGAACGGGAGGCGGGATCGCTATCAAAGGCTATTGCCATCCTATTATTACTAATTGCACGATTAGTGAGAATACTGCGGATATTATGGGTGGCGGGATCGCCATAATAGACACGAGCTACCCGGCCATAACCAACACTATCTTCTGTGCTGATAACGCACCAATCGGGCCCGAGATTTTTGTGGATGACATATCTTGGGCTGTATTTACCTATTGCGATATTCAGGGCAACTGGGAAGGCGAAGGTAATATCCAGGCCAATCCTAAATTCCGTGACGGCAAGCATGGTGATTTTCGATTGGCATCGGAGGAATGTGGAAATCATCGGAATTCCCCCTGCATCGATGCCGGCCATCCAGATATTCTTGACAGCCTGCTCAGCTGCGATTGGGGTCTCGGCGAGTTACGCAGCGATATGGGCGCCTACGGCGGCGGTGATTCGGTCACGGTGGGTATTGATAATGAAGTGCCTGAAACTCCCGACCGGTTTGCAGTGGCCCAGAACTACCCCAACCCCTTTAACATCTCCACCATTATACATTACCAGATTCCAGCAACATCGGATGTAAGAATCGACATATACGACATTTTAGGCCGCAAGGTCGCTATCCTTGTAGATGAAAAGCAACCGGCGGGATACCACCAGACGATCTGGAACGCGGATGGCAGATCATCGGGCGTATACTTCTACAGGATACAGGCGGGCGACTTTATCGAAACAAAGAGGATGATGCTTTTAAAATAGAATTCGAAAACAATTATGCAGGTGGTTAGTATGAAGATAAAAGATATCTCCAAGACGATTCTTGCGATGAACGTTATTGTTTTATTTCTGGTAGTTATATCATCTGGCCAGAACTTTTATAAAACATCTCCGGGCTATGCTACTTATAACGCTAATAGTAATACCGTGGTGGCCCTGTCAGAGGCATCTTCTGAAAATTGCGGTTTGGTCAATCGCATAATAAAAAAGGAGATTGTTCAGAATCCTACCGTTATAACTGATTGGTCGTATGAGATTAACGCCCCTATGCTGTCCTCCTTACGTATCGCAGACGTGGATAGTGATGGCATTCTCGATATAATCTGCACTGCTTACGGGCCGATGCCAAACCCGTACTCCTCCGGGCAGATCGCGGTGTTCGATATCGAAGGATCATTTTTGCCGGGATGGCCGATTATCACCGTCGGTCCCGTGCCGGCAACCCCCGTCACCGGCGATATCGACAACGACGGTGACCAGGAGCTTGTCGTCGGCGACTGGAACAGAATGTACGTATTAAATCACGACGGCTCAAATTTCCCCGGCTGGCCGATAAATAACGGTATCAGTTATTCGCCGTCTTTGGAGGATCTCAATGGCGACGGCGATCTGGAAATAATATATCCCTCCGGCTATCTGCTCTATATAAGACATCACGACGGATCGTTGTTTTCCGGCTGGCCAGTGTCGGCACCGGAAAACGTGGGTTCACCGGCAATTGCAGATATCGATAATGACGGTGAGCTGGAAATAGCCGCCGGCACTCTGGCCGGGCCGGTCGGCCCGGAGCCTTATGAATTCTATGTCTGGGATCTGGATGGCGCTGTTCTGCCCGGTTTTCCGGTAGCAACATCGGGCGTCGTAAAATCGACACCGGCCATCGGCGATGTCGACAACGACGGGCTTTTAGAAATCGTGGTGGCATCGTATGATGAATCAAATAACGATTTTATCTATTGCTGGGATCATCAGGGGAACTCAGAACCCGGCTGGCCGATCAGAGCCCTATACTGCCGCCTGTCATCACCGGCGCTGGGCGATGTCGATGGCGATGGTGACCTGGAGATATTCATCGGCGGCCTGCAGACGACTCCATATTGGGCAGAGATATTATTCGCCTATCATCATGATGGCCAGCCTCTCGAGAACTGGCCGGTAGAACTGCCCCACGAGGGCAGCGCCGGGAATATCAACTCTTCGCCGATGATAGCCGAGGTTGACGGTGATCCTTTGTCGCCCGAGATCTTCGTCAAAACCCATGATTATATTTTCGGATTGAATGCCGATGGAACATCCTTAGACGATTTCCCCTACTATCTCAGCGATAACGGCCACTCCGGAACGCATAGCCCGTCCCCGGCAATAGGCGACCTCGATAACGATGGCGATACCGATTATGTCTTCGCTTCCTCATCGGGCACCGTCGCTTATGTCGATGCGGACGGCCCGTTCGATGCCGAATTGACCTCCTGGCCGATGTATAAGCATGATCGATACGGAACCGGCCGATACGGATTTGAACCCAGAACCGAAATTATATATAGTGATATTCTTCCGACCGGAATCGGTTTGGCTCAGAACTATCCCAATCCATTCAAC
>CBEWDL010000081.1:0-14947 GCA_965555375.1 uncultured bacterium | reverse complement strand
ATAGCCTCATCGAACTCTCTGGCGGATACTCAGCTTGTCGATATAACAGTCAACAATGTCGATCTGCCACCGGTTTTAGATCCGATCTCGCCGCAGACTGTGGATGAGGGTGATCATCTTGATTTAAGGGTGACCGCATCGGACTTCGACGGTGACCTCATTATATTATCTGCCGAGGGACTGCCTGCCAATGCCAATTTTGCCGATTCATCGAATGGAGTGGGTGGGTTCACGTTCGATCCGGATTTCTTCCAGTCCGGCGACTATACAGTCAGTTTCGTAGCCGTTTCAAACACTCTGGCGGATACAGAATTTGTCGATATAACTGTTAATAATGTCAACCGCGCTCCGGTGTTGAACCCGATCGGAAATCGCTCAGTCATCGAGGGTGGAGGTATCAGCTTTGAGGTAACAGCTTCCGATCCGGATCTGGAGACGCCATCGCTTATGGCCGAGGACTTACCACCCAACGCCAGTTTTGCGGATTCCTCGGACGGTACGGGCCAATTTACCTTCAATCCGGATTACACACAGGCCGGAACGTATGATATACTCTTTATCGCTACCGATGGAGACTTGGCCGATTCTGAACTGGTGCAGATAACTGTATTTGAAGCTGGCAACCAGCCGCCCGAAATAGACCATATCGGTCCGCAATCGATTTATGAAGGAAATCATCTTGAGCTCTTGGTCACTGCCAGCGACCCGGATGGTACTATACCAGCCTTGCAGGGATTGAATCTACCAAGCAATTCCGCATTCGTTGATTCAGGAAACGGGAACGCATCGTTTACGTTTGATCCCGATTATACTCAGGCGGGGGTTTATAATGTTTTATTCAGAGCTTATGATGGTGGTCTTTATGATTCGCTCTGGGTGGGGATCACCGTATTGGATTCCAACCGTGCCCCGGTTTTGAGTCCCATCGGACCCCAAACCGTTACAGAGGGCAGCAGGCTGCAGTTCGTGGTTACCTCTTCCGATCCTGACGGAACAACACCACAACTTTCAGCCGATCCGCTACCGGCCAATGCGGTTTTTGAGGATTCGCTCAACGGACACGGTCTGTTTACATTCGATCCCGATTTTACTCAGTCGGGAATCGATACGGTTTTGTTTATCGCCTCCGACGGCCCTCTGGCCGATTCGGAGTTCGTGGAAATAACAATACTGGAATTCGGCAACAATCCTCCCGTATTAGATCCCATCGGCCCTCAGTCTGTGGACGAAGGGGCTCTATTACAAGTAGTGGTCTCAGCATCGGATCTCGATGGCACGATTCCGTCGCTCGTGGCAGAGGACTTGCCTCCTAACGCCGTTTTCACCGATAGCTTAAACGGCCGCGGTTTATTCGAATTTTCACCATCTTATTTCCAATCCGGCATTTATCCGGTCAGGTTTATCGCATCCGATGGTGCGCTTGCAGATTCTGAGATTGTAGATATAACGGTTAATAACATCGACCGTCCGCCTCTTTTGGATCCCATCTCACCCCAGACTGTCGCCGAGGGCGGTCATCTTGATTTGAGGGTAACGGCCTCGGATCCGGATGGCGATCCAATCGGTCTGGTGGCGGAGTTATTACCTGCTAATTCGGCCTTTTTTGATTCGACCGGCGGGGTTGGCGGTTTCATCTTCGATCCCGATTATACTCAATCGGGTCTTCATCAGGTAAGGTTCATAGCCAGCTCGAACTCACTGGCAGACACTCAGCTTGTGGATATCACCGTCACCGATGTTGACCGTCCGCCTGTTTTAGATCCGATTTCGCCGCAGACGGTAGCTGAAGGAGGCCATCTCGATTTGCGGGTAACGGCCTCGGATCCTGATGGCGGCGTTATAACCTTAGTTGCGGAACTATTGTCGCCGAACATGATCTTCGCCGATTCATCCGGAGGCGTGGGCGGATTTGTCTTCGATCCCGATTATACGCAATCCGGTCTTCATCAGGTGCGGTTTATAGCCAATTCCAACTCACTGGCTGACACCCAGCTTGTAGATATAACGGTTACTGAAGTTGACCGTTCGCCGGTTTTGGATCCGATTTCGCCGCAGACAGTTGCCGAGGGCGGCCATCTCGATTTGAGGGTGACAGCCTCAGATCCCGATGGCGATCCCATCGGTCTTATAGCTGAACTGCTGCCGCCCAATTCAGCCTTTTACGATTCCACCGGCGGAGTGGGCGGTCTGACTTTCGATCCAGATTACACTCAATCGGGTCTCCATCAGGTGAGATTTATAGCCTCATCGAACTCTCTGGCGGACACCCAGCTTGTCGATATAACTGTCGTTGAATTTGATCTGCCGCCGGTTTTAGATCCGATTTCGCCGCAGACAGTTGCGGAGGGCGGTCATCTCGATTTGAGGGTGACGGCCTCGGATCCGGATGGTGATCCAATCGCTCTGGTGGCGGAGTTATTGCCGGCCAATTCGGCCTTCTATGATTCGACCGGAGGGGTTGGGGGATTTGTCTTCGATCCGGATTACACTCAATCTGGTCTTCACCAGGTGCGATTTATAGCCAGTTCTAATTCTTTGGCGGATACTCAACTTGTGGACGTCACTGTTACGAATGTTGATTTGCCGCCGGTTTTAGATCCGATCTCACCACAGACAGTTGCGGAGGGCGGCCATCTTGATTTGAGGGTAACGGCCTCGGATCCGGATGGTGATCCCATCGGTCTGGTGGCGGAGTTATTACCCGCCAATTCGGCCTTCTTCGATTCGACTGGAGGAGTGGGCGGTTTCACTTTTGATCCCGATTACACCCAGTCCGGTCTTCACCAGGTGCGATTCATAGCTAACTCAAACTCATTAGCGGACACCCAGCTTGTAGATATAACGGTTACTGAGCTTGACCGTCCGCCTGTTTTAGATCCGATATCACCGCAGACAGTCACTGAGGGCGGCCATCTCGATTTGCGGGTGACCGCCTCGGATCCGGATGGTGATATAATCGGTCTGGTGGCGGAGTTATTACCCGCTAATTCGGCCTTCCTCGATTCGACTGGAGGAGTGGGCGGTTTCACTTTTGATCCGGATTACACCCAGTCCGGTCTTCACCAGGTGAGGTTTATAGCCAGTTCTAATTCGTTAGCTGACACTCAGCTTGCGGATATAACGGTTACTGAAGTTGACCGTCCGCCTGTTTTAGATCCGATTTCGCCGCAGACGGTTGCCGAAGGTGATCATCTCGATTTGCGGGTAACGGCCACCGATCCGGATGGCGATCCAATCGGTCTAGTGGCGGAGCTGTTGTCGCCGAACATGGTCTTCTTCGATTCGACCGGAGGAGTGGGTGGTTTCAGTTTCGATCCGGATTACACTCAATCTGGTCTTCACCAGGTAAGGTTTATAGCCAGTTCTAATTCTTTGGCTGACACCCAGCTTGTAGATATAACTGTTACCGATGTCGATCTGCCACCTATTTTGGATCCGATTTCGCCGCAGACCGTTGCCGAGGGTGGTCATCTCGACTTGAGGGTGACAGCCTCAGATCCCGATGGTGATCCCATCGGTCTTATAGCTGAACTGCTGCCGCCCAATTCAGCCTTTTACGATTCCACCGGCGGAGTGGGCGGTTTCACATTCGATCCTGATTATGGTCAGTCTGGATTATATGAGGTTAGGTTTATAGCCAGCTCCAACGCCTTGGCAGATACGCAGCTTGTCGATATTACTGTCGTCGAATTTGATCTACCCCCTGTTTTAGATCCGATTTCGCCGCAGACAGTTGCTGAGGGCGGTCATCTCGATTTGAGGGTCACGGCCTCGGATCCGGATGGTGATGTTATAGGCCTGGTGGCCGAGCTACTGCCGCCTAATTCGGCTTTCTTTGATTCAACCGGAGGAGTGGGCGGCTTTACTTTCGATCCGGATTACACCCAGTCCGGTCTTCACCAGGTGAGGTTCATAGCCAACTCGAATTCTTTAGCTGACACGCAGCTTGTAGATATCACCGTCACCGAGGTCGATCTGCCGCCTATTTTAGATCCGATCTCGCCACAGACAGTGGCCGAGGGCGGTCATCTCGATTTGAGGGTAACGGCCTCGGATGCTGACGGTGATCCCATCGGTCTGGTGGCGGAGTTATTACCAGCTAATTCGGCCTTTTTCGATTCGACCGGAGGCGTTGGAGGTTTAACCTTCGATCCGGATTACACGCAGTCCGGTCTTCATCAGGTAAGGTTTATAGCCAACTCAAACTCATTAGCGGACACCCAGCTTGTAGATATAACGGTTACTGAACTTGACCGTGCGCCTGTTTTGGATCCGATATCGCCGCAGACGGTTGCCGAAGGTGATCATCTCGATTTGCTGGTGACGGCTTCGGATCCTGATGGTGACATCATAACCTTGGTTGCCGAGCTGTTGTTGCCGAACATGGCCTTTGCGGATTCGTCCGGCGGAGTGGGCGGCTTTACTTTCGATCCGGATTACACCCAATCCGGTCTTCATCAAGTAAGGTTTATAGCCAGTTCTAATTCTTTAGCAGATACCCAGCTTGTGGATATAACGGTCACCGAAGTTGACCTTCCGCCTGTTTTAGATCCGATCTCGCCGCAGACTGTGGCGGAGGGCGGCCATCTTGATTTGCGGGTGACGGCTTCAGATCCTGATGGTGATGATATAACCTTAGTTGGGGAGCTGTTGTCGCCGAACATGGTCTTCGCCGATTCATCCGGCGGAGTGGGCGGCTTGACCTTCGATCCGGATTACACTCAATCCGGTCTTCATCAGGTGAGATTCATCGCCAACGCGAACGCCCTCCCGGATACCCAGCTGGTGGATATCACGGTTTTTGAGGCCGGGGATCAGCCGCCGGTTTGGGATCCTATATCGCCTCAGACGGTTGCCGAGGGGGATCATCTGGATCTTCGAGTGACGGCCACTGATCCCGAGGGTGACATCATTACGCTGACCGCGGAGTTGTTGCCGGCCAATTCGGCCTTTTTCGATTCGACCGGAGGAGTTGGGGGGTTTGTCTTCGATCCTGACTTTTTCCAGGCCGGTTTACATCAGGTCAGGTTTATAGCAACAGCGAACGCTTTATCGGATACGGCGTTGGTTGATATAACGGTTGATAACGTCAATCGTGCACCTCTCTGGGATCCGATCAGTGACCGGGCGTTATTTGAGGGGGAGACGATCAGTTTTGGTGTTTCGGCGACCGATCCTGATCTGACGATTCCGTTGCTCTGGGTTGAGGATTTGCCGGTTAATGCGGTTTTTGTTGACAGTCTTAACGGGCGTGGGCGTTTCAGTTTCTCGCCGGATTACACTCAGGCCGGGCAGTATATCTTGACCTTCATCGCCTCGGACGGTGATCTGGCCGATTCGGAGGAGGTCGACATATGGGTCTTCGAGGCCGGCAACCAGCCGCCCGAGATAGATTCGATCGCTCCCCAGTCGGTGGTGGAGGGAGAGCATCTTGAGTTTGTGGTCATCTCCTCTGATCCGGACGGCACCATACCGGCCCTGCAGGCGTTTAATCTGCCGGCCAATGCGGTTTTTGCCGATTCGGGTAACGGTCATGGTCTGTTTACCTTCGATCCCGACTATACGCAATCCGGGGTTTACAACGTATTATTCCGGGCCTTCGATGGCGAGCTATATGATTCGCTGTATGTGGAGATCACGGTCGTAGACTTCCCGTTTGCGCCGGTATTGGATCCCATCGGGGCTCAGATAGTGACGGAGGGGGATACGCTGCAGTTTGTGGTTACTTCATCGGATCCGGACGGCACCTATCCGCAGCTTATAACCGGGCCTCTTCCGGCCAACGCTGCATTTGAGGATTCATTAAATAGCCATGGTCTGTTCACGTTCATGCCGGATTATACGCAATCGGGAATTGATACGGTGTTGTTCATAGCCACTGATGGCGCTTTGTCAGATTCGGAATATGTGGAGATAAAGATAGCCGAGGCCGGCAACCAGCCGCCCACGCTGAATCCCATCGGACCTCAGGTTGTCGACGAGGGTGATACGCTTGCTGTCATCATAAGCGCCAGCGATCCGGACAGCACCATACCGGAATTATCCGCGGTCGGGTTGCCTTCCAACGCGACTTTTAGTGATAATCTCGACGGTACCGGCACCTTTGAATTCAGACCCGATTATACGCAGGCAGGATTAGATACAGTATTATTTATCGCCGCCGATACTTCTCTGGCAGATTCGGAGTACGTAGAGATAACGATTTATAATGTCAATCTGCCGCCGATCCTTACTCCCATCGGACCGCAATCAACCGATGAGGGAGTACTTCTCCAGATTCTCGTGACGGCCACCGATCCTGATGGGACCATACCATCTCTTTCCGCCGAACCGCTTCCGCTCAATGCAACTTTCGTAGACTCCTCCAACGGGACCGGCCTGTTTGAATTCCTGCCGGATTTTGATCAGGCTGGCGTTTACTACGTCTTGTTTGTAGCGTCGGATGGTTTGCTTCCTGATTCGGAGCTGGTGGAGATCACTGTGCACGATGTTAATCTGCCCCCCATATTCGATCCGGTTGGAGATCAGATAGTAACAGAAGGGGACAGCCTCTTCTTTACCGTGCATGCTGTCGATCCCGAGGGCATGATACCGTCATTAAGTGTCGATTTGCTGCCTTTCAATGCTGTATTTACAGACAGCACCAACGGAACAGGCCTTTATGAGTATCGTCCAAGTTACACCCAGTCGGGCGCGGATACCATAGCATTCTTTGCCAGCGATGGCATGCTGACGGATACCCTGAAAGTCCAGATCACAACGCTTGAGGCTGGCAACCAGCCGCCGGTTCTTGCTCCTATCGGCCCCAGAGTCGTTGATGAGGGTCAGCTATTGCAGTTTAATGTTTATGGCAGCGACGCCGATGACGGACCTCCGAGCTTGCAGGTGGGAAGTCTGCCGTTGGGTGCTACATTCTACGATTCTACTAACGGGGTCGGCACCTTTACATTTACGCCGGACTTCTTCCAGTCGGGAACCTACAACGTTCTCTTCTTTGCTACGGACGGTGCTCTCGCCGACTCGGAATATGTGCAGGTAACGGTCAACAACGTAAACCGACCTCCTGAGCTTTCGCCCATAGGGAACCAGGCTATATTCGAGGGAGATTCGCTGGGCCTGGATATAATGGCTTCCGATCTGGACGGCGATTCTCTGGTTATTACTGCAGAACCGCTCGAAGTCAATATGTCCTTTGTCGACAATGGCGATGGCACCGCATTTTTCCAATTTATGCCGGATTTCACACAGGCGGGAATATATCTCATTACGTTTGCTGTTACCGATGGTGTGGACGCCGACACTGATCTAGTCCAGATAGAGATCATTGAGGCTGGTAACCAGCTGCCGGTGCTTGCTCCGGTCGATACTGCATACTATATCACCGAAGGCTATCTGCTTGAAATTCCTGTTTCGGCGACGGATCTCGACGGAGACTCGCTGGTTCTCAGCGCTGATTCGCTTGTGGACAATATGACATTTGTTGATAATGGGGATGGATCCGGGTTGTTTACTTTTGCTCCGAGTTATGTTCAATCCGGCACATATCCAGTTACATTCAAAGTATTCGATAATCAGGATTACGACTCGGCGCAGACGATCATATACGTGGCCGAGGAAGGAAACCAGCCTCCCATACTTGATCCTATCGGACCACAAACGGTCGCCGAGGGCGATAGTCTGGTTTTAGATATCTCCGCCACCGATCCGGAGGGATTTCCACCGGTTCTTCTGGTCTCCGGCCAACCAGATTCATCGTATTTCACCGATAACGGAGACGGTACGGGACGGTTTATATATTATCCCGATTTCTATTCAGCCGGTATTTATGCGGTGCGCTTTACGGCCCTGGATAACTATGGCTTGACCGATTTCGAAGATGTACTTATAACTGTGACCGATGTTAATCTACCGCCGTTTATAGTCTTTGACGGTGATACGCTGGTGCATGAGGGCGATACGCTGGTGGCCACGGTAATCGCCACCGATTCAAGCGATTATGAACCGGGGCCGATTTCGCTTTCCCACGGCTATCTGCCGCCGAACTCCGATTTCGTAATCACGGACAATGGAGTCGGAGAGTTCAGATTCTACCCGGATTATGAACAGACGGGGGTTGATTCGGCCTACTTCTATGCGGTGGATAGCGATAATCCCCCCATGTCCGATGATATATGGGTGCGCTTGACCGTATTGGGCAGCAATCGCCCGCCTGTGTTAGAACAGCCGCAGGGTGGATCGGTCAATCAGGGCGATATATTGACGATTGATCTTTTCGCTACTGATCCCGATGGGGATTCTATCGTGCTATTCATCAATTGCGACTGCCCGGATCCTCTGCCGCCGAGGTCGGAATTCCATGATTTCGGCGATGGCACCGGCCAGTTCATCTTCTATCCCGACTTCACCCAAACCGGCATCTTTATCATTTATTTCGCCGCTACCGATGGTGAATACGTTGATACCAAACCGACCCTGGTACAGGTTATAGATATGGGCAACCAACCTCCGACTCTAAACCCGATCGGCCCGTTATCAGTCGTCGAAGGTGATTCGCTTGAGGTGCTGATATCAGCCACCGACCCGGATTCGACCTTCCCCGCTTTCACCGTCGAGGGCGCGCCATATAATCTGGTGCTGACGGATTCCTCCAACGGTTATGGCGTCCTATCGTATGGGCCGTTCTATAATCAGTCCGGCGTCTATAACATGCTCATAATCGCCGATGACGGTGAGGGGTATGCCGATTCGGAATATGTCGATCTGACTGTGATCGAAGCCGGCAACCAGTACCCCGAACTGGAACCGATTTCAGATCAGACAATCACGGAGGGGGATATCCTGGAGTTTTCTGTTTTTGCCAGCGACCCCGATTCCACCATTCCCATAATGGATGCCCATAACCTTCCTGAAAACTCCGAGTTCTCAGATCTCGGTGATGGAAGCGGGCAATTCTCGTTCAATCCCAGTTTCTTCCAATCGGGAGAATATCTGGTGACTTTCCTTGCCATCGACATGGAGGATGCCGCAATCGCGGATTCCCAGATCGTCACTATCACCGTTGTCGACCTTAACAGGCCGCCCGAGTTTGATCATATCGGGCCCTTCAACGTTCTGGAAGGTCAGAATCTCAATTTCGCAGTGGTCAGCTCAGATCCCGATAGCACCATACCGGCTCTGGAGGTTTTGATCTCTCCGCCTAATTCCTCCTTTGTCGATAATGGCGATGGCACGGGCACCTTCGATTTCAATCCGGACTACTTCCAGGCGGGCCTCGATTCTGCCCTGTTCCTGGCGGTTGATGAGACCGATCCGGAGTTAACAGATGAGATGATGGTCTATATCATAATCGAAGATGTCAATCGTCCTCCGGTGCTCTTGCCGATTCCGGATACGACCATCGGTGATGGATTTATGCTCCACCTGGATATCGTCACGACCGATCCCGATTTAACTATCCCTCTGCTTTTCAACAGGGATGTGCCGGATTCGGCGGAGTTTACAGACTATGGCGATGGTACAGCGTTGTTCTCGTGGCGCCCGAGATTCGAAGATATAGGTGCTTATCAGATTACCTTTGGATGCTATGATCAGATGGACTCATCCCTGGCCGATTCGCAGATCGTAAACGTAGAGGTAATCACATCCGGCAACCATCCGCCGGTGTTTGTGCCCATTCCCGATCAGCAGGTGAATGCCGACGACACGCTTGATCTGCTTATAGTTGCCATGGACCCGGAGAATGACCCGATAACTCTAAGCTACGTTGAGACCCTGCCGTTCGGAATGACGTTTGTAGATTCGGGAGGCGGGATAGGATCATTGCACTGGGTGCCAACCATGGATCAAGGAGGCGATACAACAGTTACGCTCGTGGCCACCGAAAGCTTTGGCCTGACCGATACGCTTCGCGTGAATATAACCGTAATAACCTATATCAGGGGCGATATCGATGCCGACGGCATCATCAACCTTGCCGATGTTATATTACTCGTTGCTTATTACAGGGGCGGGGCGGAGATTCCTGAGCCCCTGGATCGAGCCGATGTCAATGGTGACGGTACTATCGGCGATATGTCTGATATCATTTATCTTATCGCCTATGTCAGGGGGGAAGGTGACCCGCCACCGCCACCATCGCCACCAGACGGAGGAAGGTTAGGCGTGGTCCCCAGAGATGTTATGGATTACGGATTGCGGAGAGGAGGGCAGAGGTAACCTATGCATAAAAATTGGCTGCCAGTGTTTATAATTTTCCTGATGTCAGGAGCCACGTCATATACGGCAAATGCGAATCAATCGCCCCGGTTGCCGACGGATACTTATGAAATATCTTTCGGCGAGCTGATTGAGGCTATTCCGGGAGAACCTGATCTTTTGATTCCGATATGGATTTCAACCAGCCAGCCGACAATCGGAGTAAATATAGTCCTATCCTACGATCAGAGCCTTCTCACGCCCAATGTGGTTGCGCCCAATATGTTCTTCCAGAGTTTCGCTGCGGATCTCAGCTTTCCCGGACGGATATATATAAATCTTCTTACAGACTTACCGCCTCCACCTCAGATTCCGCCGATCGAAGGTGATACGATTTTTGCCTGGATCTCATGCGCTGTGACCTCGGAGGATCTGGGATATGATCTCCTGACCCATATGACTTTCTACGAAGACCCGAATACTCCATATCCCGATAACTCTCTTTTGCTGGAGGACGGGACCTGGATTATTCCGCCGAATTTATCTTTGATTCAGGGCGACATTCTCATTATTCACCCTCTATACGGCGATATCAACCTTAACGGATATACGTTCGAGATTGGCGACGCCGTAACCTTCCTGAATTACTTCATGGGTTACACCGAATTCAACCGGCGGCAATACGCCAACTCCGATTGCAATCGCGATGGTGTGCAGGCCAGCATCGCTGACCTGGTTTATCTTCTGGCTGTTGTAAGCGGGGATACTGTTCTTGTCGCTCCTCCTCCTATGGCGGAAAATCAAGCCCTGAAAAGCGATTCTGATTTTGAAAACCATTTCACGAAAATGGTTGACAACTATGGCAGATTTGATATGGTTCTTCAAGGGAGTGAGTCTATTGGGGGTGCGTATTTTGTCCTGGAATATGACGCTAATATCGTTGAACCGGTGGCTGTCCTTTTGGATAGCTCAGCGGCCCCGCTTCAATTATCATGCACGGCTTCAGAGGGGAAATTGATGATCGCCGTCTACGATTGGAATGCGCGGGGTTCGGATTTTTCGTCGGGCAGACTGCTTACAGTCGTGTATTCGGGATCCAATGCCTCTGGAGATCCACTTTTCAATATTGCCAGAGCTGAATTCTCAAATAATACGGGTCAGGCCGTCGATATCGATTACAATGTCGTCTGTTCCGGCTCAGGATCGTCCATAACGCAGCCTTCGGAATCGCACATTTCCGTTTCCTGCTACCCTAATCCGTTTAATGGAGCGGTCTCGGTCAGCTATAATCTACCCTCGGATGGGGAGTATGATCTGATAGTCTATGATATTCTTGGAAGAAAAGTGAGGGTTTTGGAACAAGGATTTCTTCTCGCCGGGCCACGCAGGGCTTTCTGGGACGGCACAGACCAGCACAGTCGGAGTGTCGCCAGCGGGATGTATTTCGTCCGGCTCCACGGCCAGGGCGCCAGCGCCGGCGTCAAAGTGTTCATGTTGAAATAATAATTTCTGTTCATGCGATGTGCCATTGTCAGGAGAGGAGTAAAGATGAGGCGGTATTTTGAGGGGGTCGTTATATCAGCGTTATCAGTGCTGTTTTTGCTCATCAGTGGGGGATACGCCCAGCAGTTAGATACTGATCTGAGTTATGTCCCCGACGCAATAATTGTCCAATTCCTACCCGGAAACATCCCCCTTTCCCCGGTTATCCAGAATGGAATCGCGATAACAGGGATAGCCGAAGTCGATGAATTGAATCATCAGCTTGCGGTGATAGAAATGAAACCGCTGTTTCCCGGCGCTGTGGAACACGGCGAGATTGAGATGGCAGGATATTACAGGTTCACCTTTGTAGGTGAATCGGGGCTGGAGGAGGCCCTTTCTGCTTACAATAATCTTGCAGTGGTAAATATCGCCGAGCCTGTGGCAATTCATCGAGTTAATTTTTACCCCAATGATCCTTATCGTTCCTCACAATGGGCTCTCGGCAGAATCGACGCTTACCAGGCCTGGGATATTACCCAGGGCGACCCTGATATCGCACTGGCTATTCTCGACACGGGAGTCGATTGGGATCATCCCGATCTCGACGGTGATATCTGGCTCAATACCGCTGATCCTATCGGAGGAGGAGATAACGACGGCAACGGTTATCTCGATGATTATAGAGGCTGGGATTTCGTAACCGGTATCTCCGGTTGCTGGCCGAACGAGGATTGTTCCGGCGAGGATAACAATCCCATGGATTTTGCCGGGCACGGCACCCACGTGGCAGGAATCGCCGCCGCTGAAACCAATAACGGCACCGGCGTCGCCGGCCTCGGTTTCGACTGCAAGATAATGGCCCTGCGAATTGGATGGCTGGCCAATGATGGCTGGGGTTACGTGCGAATGGATTTCGCCGCTGAGGCTTTATACTATGCCGGTAATAAAGGCGCCAGAGCGGCTAACTGCTCCTGGGGATCATCATACACATCATACCTCTCCGCCGCCGTTACCTATGCGCACAGCCATGGAGTGCTCATAGTGACGGCAGCCGGGAACGATGGCAATACGTCACAACCGTGGTTGGCCACGAGAGCGGGCGTTATCGCGGTTGCGGCAACAGATCAGTCGGATAATAAGGCGGGCTGGTCCAACTACGGCACCTGGGTGGACATTGCCGCCCCCGGCGTCAGTATCCGTTCCACATATTATAACAATACCTATACATATCTCGACGGCACGTCCATGTCGGCGCCCTTTGTGGTCGGGCTGGCCGGGTTGATCGTGGCCGTCGATCCATCCCTGACTCGTTCCGAAGTCCATGACATTATCATAGACTCGGCCGAACCAATTGACGACTACTATTACAACCAGGGTTGGCTGGGTTCAGGCCGCATCAACGCCTACAATGCCGTAGAGGGTTTCCAGGGTTTGGATCCGCCCGAACTATCGTCGCCGGTAAACGGCCTGTTCACATCCAATCCTTATCCAACCTTCATCTGGAGCGAGGTCAACGGCGCCACAGTATACCATCTCCAGGTCGATCAGGGCCCGTCGTTCCCCTCGCCGGATATCGATAACTCAAGTATTACCCAGACCTCCTACACATCGCCGAATCCGCTGGCCGACGGTATATGGTATTGGAGGGTTCGCGCCGGAGACGGAGGGGACTGGTCCGAATGGTCGACGGTGGAAGATTTTGGAATTGATACCCAGGCGCCCGGTAGCCCCATAGGTTTCGATGCTGTCCCCGACGGCTGGAGCAACGACCCTGCGTTCACGCTGAACTGGACCAATCCGGCGGATCTCTCCGGAATCAATATCGCTCTTTACAAACTGGATCAGCCACCGATTAACGATTTCAATTTTGACGGATCTTTAGACGGCGAACCTCCCGGCGAATACGTCTTCCCATCTTCAGGCAGCCACACAATCTACGTCTGGCTGGTGGATAACGTCAACAATACCGATTATACCACCTATGTCCAGGACGATATGCAATATGACGGTATTCCCCCTGCGGGGTGCGTCGCCTCCTCACCGTCCATCAGCGGCGAACTAAGTTTCGAGGTCTCATGGACTGCCGGATCCGATGAGCATTCGGGAATCAGCGGCATTTATGATGTCCAGTACAAAGACGGCGAAGGCGCCTGGACGCCCTGGCTGGTCGAATACGAAGGAACATCCGAGACCTTCACCGGCGAGGACGGTCATACCTATTACTTCGAGGCCAGATGTTACGATACCGCCGGTAACGCCGAACCGTTTGCAGACGTTGCCGAGACCCAGACCATTATCGATACCGAATATGTCCCCGGCTGTGACTATATCAGCGGTGACGTGGACAACAACGGGGTCCCGCTGGAGCTGGGCGACGTCATAGCCATGATCGGTCTATACAGGGGTACGCTGCCGCCGTATTTCACCTGCGATTGCGCGCCGCATGGCGACGAATTTGCCGCCACCTCCGACCCCAACGGCAACTGCGTGGCATTCGAACTCAATGACGTTGTGGTCGAGATCGGCGCCTTCAGAGGCAACGATACGGCGTCCGGCTGCGTGGATTGTCCGGGATCGCGCCTATCGGCTCCCGGCGTTCCCACTTTGAAGACGAAGGTTAACGAGGGAGGATTATCTCTGGAGCGAGACGAATCGGTCGGAGAGCATTCCGCCCAATAAGAGAATGATCATGGAGTTGGAGTGAAATTATTCACTCTGATGCCGATCTAAAATAAGCAGGCTTGTAAATAGGCGTGGCGGGATTTACAAACCCGGGGAGGTGGCTCAGGGCCTTTTAAAGCGATTTCGAGGTAGTCCGCACGATGTTAGAAATACTTGACATTTTCAACGTGGGGATAAATATCCTTCATGCAAAAAAATCGACTATTTTCCTTGACAATTCTTTCGCCCATGCTTATATTTTACTGCGTCCGGGTCCATCAGAGGTGGGCCGGGGGGTTAAGATCAAGAGTTGCGGGGAGAGAACATAATTCCCGCATAATGCTTCGGTTCGGGGGATCTTCCCCACATGAATTGATAGTAGTTGACGTAAGAGACATCCGAAACATTCAGTTCGCTTAACTCTAAACCGTCTGAAAAGGAGGTGGTTCGTAAACGAAAACCTTCGACGATAGTTTATGAATTAACCGTTAACGTGTTCAGGAAACCAGGAAGTACGTAACTAAGTAAAAATCGAAGGAGATTTTAGGCTTATTAATAAACATTTTTAGAGAGAGAGAAGTTAATATGAAAAAACTCTTTCTGTGGA
>CBEWDL010000080.1:0-15058 GCA_965555375.1 uncultured bacterium | reverse complement strand
GGCATATCACGTGGCCGTGTTGAGAGCCTGTGACGTGGATCAACCTCGGAATCTGGCCAAAAGCGTGACCGTTGAGTGAATTCAAAACAGGAAACCTTAGAAAATCCAAGGAGGCTGCCTATGGCAGAGAAGATCAAGCGAAGGTTGCTAAAAGACAGGAAATTGCTGGTGGAGATGTATCATCAGCGAGGGATGTCGTTGACGGATATCGCCAGGAAATATGGCTGTAGCCGTCAATATGTCCAGCTGATCTTTATAGCACTGGGAATCGAAAGGCGAAACCGTCAAGAGGCCCTAAGATTATCCCCCAAAAAGCGAAAAAGCAGATTCAATTTTCAACCCCAGCATGACAGATTCATAATTGCCAAGTACGAAAAAATGACCGATCGACAGATCGCCAGCAGGCTGAACAAGCCGGTGAATGCGGTTACCTATCGAAGGTTGACGGTGCTGGGCAAGAGAAAGGGCGCCCGAAGGAATTTTTCCGCCAAGGAAAATAATTTCATCTTGAAAAACTATAAGAAGCTCACCGACGGAGCCATCGCCCGGACGCTGAAGAGATCTCTCATATCGGTGACTCACCACAGAACCAGAATCTTGAATAGCCCGAAGAGGCGGCTCCGGTCTTATACCAGGGAAGAGAACAGCTACATAAGACGGAACTACAGGTCGCTTACCGACGGCCAGTTGGGCGAGGCGTTGAATCGCTCGAAGGCATCCATTGCGGTCCACCGCAGCGAGGTCCTGGGGCTTTTCAGATCTTCAAGAAGAAAATCAGGCAGGAGGAGTTAAGCCAGAAGGATCTTTAGTCTTTTTGAAGTAATCCCGATTCTTCCCCCCGGAAAAAATCCCTTTCTTTATAACTCGGACAACAGTAATATATATAATAGATTGATGGATGATTATTGTTTGGTAGAATGGCTGGTAATCTACAAAGTGAATTAGATTATTCCGATGAAAATACTGGTTATATCGCAGTACTATCCTCCTGAACCGGGGGCGACATCGAACCGGCTTGAAGCCTTTGTTCAGGCAATGGTCAGCAGGGGTCATGAGGTTACTGTTATTTGCGAATTTCCCAATCATCCAACGGGTCGTCTTTCACCCGGTGACAGATGGCGCCTTTTCAAGGTTGAGAATAAAGGTACGCATAAGATTATCAGAACGTTTGTGTTAACCTTTACTCGGAAGAATAACATTAAGCGGATGTTTTTTTATCTCTCCTTTGCGTGTTCCTCCTTTATCGCGGGCCTGTTCCTGAGGCGTCGCGACATAGTCTTTGCATCTTCGCCCCCCATATTTCATGTATACACCGCCATGTTAACTGCTATGATAAAACGTTCTAGATTTGTTCTTGATGTTCGCGATATCTGGCCGGATACAGCTTACCAGTTTAAAGCAGTGTCTAGTAACAGGCTGCTAAAATGGGGCGGGCATATAGAACGTCAATTATATCGAAAAGCGTATCTCATCTTCACAGTATCTAGAGGTCTTAAAGAAAAGGTCGAGAAAAGGGGAGGCTATGAGAAAGTGAAAGTGATCTACAACGGATCTAATACCGATATGCTGCAGTGGACGGGAGATATAGAAGCTGTCCGAAGCTCCATGCGGTGTTCGGGAAAGCTGATTATATGTTATGCCGGTCTTATAGGATTAGGGCAAGATTTAACCAGATTATTGCCGGACATAGCCGGGTTACGCTCAAGAGAGATTCATTTTGTTTTTATAGGAGATGGTCCTGATAAAGAGCCCTTTAGACAGGAAGCGATGAGGTTGAAAATCAAGAATATCTCAATTATGGATCTTCTACCGAGGAAGGACGTTATTCCTTATACTCATGCCGCAGACATAATGATGGTGGTTCTGAGAGAATCAGACTTTTTCAAGAGTGCTATTCCGTCGAAATTCTTCGACTGCCTGGCTGCCGGAAAGCCGGTTGTCACCAATGTGAATGGGGAACTCAGAGAACTTCTGGAAGTCAGCAATTCTGGCGTGTATTTTACGCTAAACGAAAACGGATCCTTTGCCAGAGCGATTCAATCGCTTGCTGGAAACCAACAATTGCGCAAAATGATGGGCGAAAATGGGAGGAAGCTCGTAGCCGATAATTTCATCAGGCAGAATCTCTCTGATAGGGCGGTGGAGATGATTGAAAGCAATTGTGGGGGTTAGTTTCTATTCTGATGATGCTCGATATCTTCCCCTAATATAACTTTTTTTGGCGTAGAGACGAGAGATTCGAAAGAACGTTGAAGATCTTCATCCTTACAACCGACGATAGAATCTTTTTGCCGGAATTCTTCGATAAGGCATTTTCCGTGATCGGCGGCGAAGTGGCAGGCCTTGCAATCGTTAAAGATCCCAATTTCGCAAGGTTTCTAAGGAATAGCCTGAAATTTATGGGCTTCTGGTTGTTCGCCGGAGAAGTTTTCCGGCAGCTCAAAATCAGGACGACGGATTTCTTATATGCCATCCTGGCACCATCGAAAAGACGCTCTATACAGAGCGTCTGTCAAAAATACGATATCCCATACTCCTTTATCGAGAGGGTAAACTCGAAGCCGTTTCGCACGGCTCTGCAAGAAAAAAAGATAGATCTTCTGGTTTCAGTGGCCTGCCCGCAGATCCTGAAAAAGAAACTTCTGCATCTTCCCCCTCTGGGCTGCATAAACATCCATTACGGATTGCTTCCCCACTACAAGGGGATGTACCCATCATTCTGGGTTCTGGCCAACGATGAAAAAGAAACCGGGGTTTCAGTCCATTATATGGTCGAGAAGATTGATGCGGGCGATATTCTGGTACAGATAAGAGAGGATATCAGGTCCGATGACTCTTTCTATTCTCTTGTGAAGAGGTTGAAGACCACCATAGGCCCGAAGGCATTGCTTCAGGCTATCGAAAAAATAAGGAATGGCGATACCTCCATAATTCCAAACGATCCTCATGACGGATCCTATTTTGCATTTCCTACTAAGAAGGATATGGCTCGTTTCAGAGCGTTGGGCCGGAAATGGCACTGAAATCGTCTCGGGAAATTCTTTTTTATCTTTAATTTTTCTATAATATCGTTATATTGGTTATAGTTGCTGAGGATATTTCTCAGGAGGATGTTATGAGATTAGTTTATGTTACGCTATTAACAGCACTTATGTCTTTTGGCGTCTTATCCGAAGTCCACGCCCAGTTTGAAGGAGCCGTCTGGGATACGCTAACCTCGGATACCTTAAGAGACGCGTCGGGCCGGCGAACCATAAGACGGGCAAATTTGTTTATCATAATAGGCGATGTTAAATAGGCTTAAAGTTGAGAGAACGAGAAATGGCGGGGAAAGAGAATACGATAAAAAAAATCGCCCGGTATTATCTTTTTTTCGGGCCTAACAACTACAAATTAGATAAGAGAATATCGTCTCTTATCAAGGCGGTTATTCCGACCGGCGGGGAGGCATTCGACCTGGACAGGTTCGATGGCAAACGTTGCGACATTGCGGATCTGCTAAACAGCCTCTCGACACCCCCGGTCTTGAGTCCCTTAAGGGTGGTGGTTTTGAATGATGCCGACCGGATACCTGCAAAAAAACAGACAGTATTATGTGAATTTCTTCCGAGGATTCCCGAATATTCCGTTCTGGCCATAACCGCCGCCAGGGCAGACAGAAGATCAAAGCTGTTTAAAACGCTCCTGGCTGAGAAAAAGAAACAATCATTCGAATATAAGGAATTTACAGACGCCGAGGCCATGGGACTGATTGCAAAGTTCGCTGCCGATCGAAATAAAATTATAGGATCCCGGATCGCGGATATGATGGTGGGGCTTTTTGGAACCGATCCTTATCGGCTCGAGAACGAAGTGGAAAAGCTGGCGCTATCAGTGGGTGATAAAAAGGAAATCGAAAAAAAAGACTTAGCTTTCGTATCGGGATTCACAAAGGCTGAAACCGCTTTCGACCTACTCGAATTGACTTTCAATGGACGCATAAAGGAAGCTCTGGAGCTTTGCGGCAGAGCGCTGGCATCTGGAATAAGTGAAATGCAGATCCTTTATATCTATAAAAATCATCTGACAAAGCTGAATGCGGCCTATAACTCCAAAGAACTCAAAGAGTTGATGTCAACCTACAGGATTTCTTATCCGGTCGCCAAGCAACTCCAGGCGGAAGCGAGAAAGATACGGCCGGAGGCAATCCTGAATGGTTTAAGCCACATATTCAGGGCTGAATACTCGCTGAAATCGGCCAGATTTCCATCCAGCTATATCATCGAGCTTCTGGTTGAATCCCTGTATTTAGCAATGGCCGGGAATAAAGCTAAGGGATGATTGTATAATTTTTGAGGGAAAGGCCAGTGATGAAAAAAGGCGCCGGAGAACTCGAAGACCAGATTTTGATCGGGAAAGTTCTCGAAGGTGATACGAGGGCATTCGAGAGGCTGGTTGAGAAGTATAAGAAACGAATCTATTATCTTGCCTACAGGATGACCCGCGATCACGATAGCGCCGATGAATTAGCTCAGGAGAGTTTCGTGAAGGCTTATCAGGCGATGTCAGGTTTTAAACCGGGCCATAGTTTTTACACCTGGGTTTACAGGATCTGTGTCAACCTCTCCATTAACTTCCTTAAACGGGAAAAGCAGAATGTCTCTGTCGATTTTCTGCGTGATTCGGGAATCGCCGTTGATCGTAGCAATGAGTTGAATCAACTTGAGCGTATGATAGCCTCAGAGCAAGCGGCCATCGTCAAGGAAGCGCTGAATACGCTTCCCCCGGATCAAAAAGCGGTATTTATACTGAAAACTTATGACGATATGTCTTATGAACAGATGGCCGAGGTCATGGATTGTTCCATGGGCACGGTGATGTCGCGTCTTTTTCGAGCGCGCCACAAGCTCAAGAAAGCGCTCGAGATGGCTGAGTCCGAAAAGGATATTAACGATGAGAGAATGTAGATTCAAAAAGAGAATACAGATATATCTCGATGGGTGGATGGACGATAAGGAGGCCGGGCGCTTTGAGGCGCATCTGAAGCGATGTTCCGATTGCCAGACCGAGATGGTCGAGCTGGAGGAGGTCGCATCGGCGGCCCTGGAGATAGTGGATCAGGCGCCCGATATCGATTACTGGAAAAATTTCCCTACCCGGGTGCTTAACCGTATTATTTCTCGAGACGTGAGCCCTTATGGGGGGAAGCAGAGGTCGGCGAGAAGTCTTCGGCTGAAAATCGGGTCATATTCGGTGGCGATCACGGCGCTGGCTGCTGCTGCTTTGCTAATCCTTAATTATGTGAACCGGTCGCTCGTTATCCCCGATACCGGTATTCGAGATGGAGTTGAAATCTCCGGCCCGACTGCAGCAACGGACATGGTCGAGCCGATGATATTCACCACAGAGGAGCCGGAGAAGCCGCCTGTTGTTGTTGAATCGGAGAGCATATTAGCCGGGCAGCGAAACGTTCCGGCGGAAGAAAAGCCGTTGGTGGCTGTAGAGAGGAGTTCGTTTACAGTTAACGAGATCGAGGAAGATGTGTCCCGACCCTCGCAGGCCGTATCGGCATTGAAGTCTGATTATGATTTCAGGGCGGTTTTCCGGAAGTCGGCCTTACTTGAACAGCCACCATTAAGGCTTGATGACGATTATAATTTTCTCAACCGGCTCATGGCCGCCTATCGTGGAAGGGCGGCCAATGACTATCGCATAAGTCAAGCCGTGGTAGCCGAGGGGATTCTTTCGGGCTATACTTCTGGAGACATCAACAGGTTAGACAATGGCAATTACGGGCTGCTTGATATCGGCCCCTTCCCCGGTTTGACCGGCGGTGGTTATTCATCGGGATGGGGATATTTAAGCCTCCCGGACGACACGTCAGATGCTGAAGAACTGCGAAAATATCTGATTGAGCTCGAGCTGATGCGGGCTAAATGATTTCAACCGTTTTTCCGATTTTTATTTGATAAAGACTCCATAGAAATATATATTAAGTAATTGTCATATTTGGAAGGGTTCTGATCTTTCGTATGTGGGTAATAGTTGTCTTACTTTTAGTTCTGGTTGTCTACGGTTTCTGGGAGTTCCGCAGCCACCAATTTCATTTAAATCAAATTCCGGTGAGAATTCACATCAATGGGACCCGCGGGAAATCGTCGGTGGCGCGGCTTATAGCGGCCGGGCTCAGGAGCGACGGGCGAAAGGTGTTTGCCAAAACAACCGGAACTAAGGCGCGGATGCTTTTTGTTGATGGCAATGAAGTTCCTGTGTTACGGGTGGGGCGGCCAAACATCATTGAGCAGACCAGGATCGTGGCCAGGGCTGCCCATCAGGGACCGGACTATTTTGTGACCGAATGCATGGGGGTTCAGCCGCACTTGCAGGAATTGCTGGAACGACAATTCATCAGATCGCACATAGGCGTAATAACGAATGTCCGGGCAGATCATCTCGATAACATGGGGCCAACGTTGACAGAGGTGGCTCATTCCCTGTCCAATACGATACCGAATAATGGTCTCTTGTTTACGGCCGAAAGCAAATACTTAGATATCATTTCGGAGCGAGCGAAATCAGTGGGGGCCGGGGTCATCAAGGTCAGCGGTGCAGAGATCGCAAATGAGGAGATGCGAGGCTTTTCTTATCTGGAACTTAAGGAAAATGTCGCCATTGCTCTGTCGGTTGTCAAACATCTTGGCGTCGATAGAGAAAAGGCCTTAAAGAGTATGCACCATGCTGTACCGGATCCCGGAGTTGTAAAACGCTACGAGATCGAGATTCATGACAAGATAATAGAATTTGTTAATGCTTTTGCTGCCAACGACCCCGAAAGCTTCCTTGTTATCTGGGATTTGCTAAAGATTCATCACGAGCCGGGAAAAACCCTGATAGTGCTGGTGAACTCCAGGAAAGATCGTATACAGAGGGCTGAACAGCTCGGCGAATTCATTGCCTCTCATCTGGACGCGGACTATTACGTAATCACCGGCGAGTATACTCGGCTGTTGGTGACCAGGGCTATCGCCTGTGGGATGCCGCATAATAAGATCGAGGATCTCGGCGGCAGGTCTCTGGAGGCGATCTTTAATAGTATCGTCAGCCTGGCATCAGAAAAAACCCTGGTTTTCGGTATAGGCAACATGGTGGGGTTTGGCGAGGAGATCGTGGAGTATTTCATGGAAAGGGGAAAGGAGATTGTCTGAGATATTGATGATGCAATCAGTCGGACTTGGCCTGGTGGTCAGTTTGATATTCTCCGAAACGCTCGGCCTTGCTGCCGGAGGTATGGTCGTCCCGGGATATATGGCGCTGATGATTCACGACCCTGGCCGGATAGCGGGTACTATTCTGGTAAGCCTGTTAACATACTATTCTATCAGGCTGCTTTCCAATTTCATGTTCATCTATGGTCGGCGTCGTACAGTGGTTATCATAATCGTGGGATTCCTTTTCGGCTGGCTTTCGAGAGAATTTCTCATGATTGGGCTACCGGATGGTCAGACGCTGGAGTTTCAGGCGATTGGATATATTATTCCCGGTCTTATAGCCAACTGGATGGAGAGGCAGGGGGTCCTGGAAACGCTCACCACCATGATTGTGGCGGCGGTATTCGTCAGGCTTCTTCTGATGATATTTATGGGGGGCAGGGTATTCGTATGAGACCACGCACCCGCAACCCATCCAAGCGGCTGCTAATCGCCCTGGCTTTGTTTGCGATTCTGATGTTTTATCTGGCTGAAGGCACGAAGCAACAGAAGCAGGCCCCATATTGGGATCTCAAGAACCGGGTTGCCAATCTCGATCAAAGAGCCCAGGATTTAATACGTCAGAAAATAGAGGATCTGGGTATTCCGATCGATTTCGAAAATGATCCGAATGGAACCGGGTTGATCGGGGAACAGTATACCCTGATCACCACAGACCGGGGAGAGCTGAGGAGCAAATTGATAGCTACCAACCCCAATTTCGCAGCAGCTATGGCGGAGATGTTCAAGGAGTGCAATCTCAGGCGGGGGGATATGATTGCTGTGGGCATAACCGGTTCTTTCCCCGGTGCCAATATTGCACTCTACAGCGCTTGTGAGGTCATGGGAATCGAGCCGATTGTGATAACATCGTTGGGGGCATCCAACTGGGGAGCCAATCATCCCGATTTCACCTGGCTTGATATGGAACAGACTCTATACGAGGCGAAGCTAATCTCTTACCGTTCGGTGGCCTCCTCTCTCGGCGGCGGAACCGACAACGGCCGCGGGCTTTCAATACAGGGTCGCCGGCTGCTTCTGGATGCGATTGAGCGTAATGATGCCGAATTGATTTTCAGCGGGAATCCAGATAATATTCTGGAGGGAAGAGGTTCGCTCAAAAGCAATATTGACAGGCGAATGGAGATATATGCCGAGAAGAGCAAAGGGCGTCGATATGCCGCCTATGTCAACATCGGCGGCGGGCTGGCATCCCTCGGTTCATCGCAAAACGGAAGGCTCATCCCATCCGGAGTCGATTTCGATCTCCACCGCAGGAATTTTCCCGCGCGCGGCGTGATTAACATGATGGCGGAGAGGAGAATCCCCGTTATTCATTTGCTGCGTCTGGGCGAAATTGCTGATGAGTACAATTTCCCGATCGATGTCTTCCCGGCGCCGATTGTCGGTGAGGGCCCCATCTTCTATCGGGATGAGTATTCGCTGTCCACCACGATAATATATGCTGCAATCTTGATCGTATTCGTGGTTACCGCCATCAGGGTCGATATAAAATATTACATAAAAAAGCAAACCAAAATACTGTTTCCTCCGCGGAGGAACGATGATCCGGAGCTTTGAGATGAAAAGATTCAGCGTTTGTTTTCTGGCGATTTTGTTATTGTTTAACGGTCAGCATCTGCTGGCGGAATCCAAAACCAAAACCAAATATAAGGCCTTCAAGCCGTCAAGAGCGGGCGAAGGCGTATTTTTGAAATCTGATTCAAAACGCTACAGGTATTATGTTTTGGAAGAAAGTAAAGCGATATATCTTGACGTTACCGGCCCGACCAAGATCAAGCTCCGCACCCGGGCAGATCTTGGCGGCCTCAAATCCGGAGATTATGATCTGTATGTCTGGGAGGGTAAAGAGCTTATTGCCGGCCGAAAAGCAGAAACATCGAAATCGAAACTGATACTTGATGGCACAAACGAACATGTCGGGCTGGCAAGAGATATCTTCTTCGAAGTGCCCAGGGGGAACCATACCTATAGCATCTCAGCCAGATCCGGGAAGATAAATAAATTCTATCTGCGGTTCTACCAGGAGAAAAAGAGCAAGAAAAAGGCTGCCTATATTCCGTATCGCCCTTATGATTATTTAAAAGAAATAAAACTCAAAACCCAAAAATCAGAAATCCCCTATTATCTGGTTGAGAAGGATGGTGGCGTTAAGCTCAAGGTGATCGGCCCGACCAGGATCAGGATTTATTGCCGCACCAATTTCGATACCAGCATTGAGGAAAAGTCCAAATTCGCTCTTGGGGTATACGAGAAAGGAAAATCCGTCGAGAAGTTTACCGGAATTGCAAAGAAATCCCAGAAGGTGGCCTTTTCAGATTTGCCCGATCAGATACCGTCGACCCTGCACAAGTTTTATCTCGATGTTCCCTCCGGTGAGCATATCTATGAATTTAAAAAGGTAAACTCGCCTGCACCGAATCTGGCCGTGCGGTTTAAAATTCTGGAGCAAACCCTGGGCGAGAAGAAATGACCGGACGGCGATATCTGAAGAACGTCGGCTCCATGGCTGTTCTGGCGCTGTTTTTGACATTGCTCGTCTGGTCGCCTGTCGATGCCCAGAAGAAAAAAAAGTCGTCCAAATCTCGAAGGCAGCAGATATTGTTTTTCGATGTCAGGCTGGAGCTGACATACGATGACAACATAATAAATTATTCCGATGCGGATCTGGATCTCTACGGAGATGACGCCAGACCCGATAAGTTCGCTATAGAATCCAAAGATGATTGGAGCGTAACGAGCCGATTTGAATCGCGGCTTAAGGGGAAATTCATCTCAGGCAGAACTGCCCGGCTCGATCTTAATTTCAATAATTACTTCTACGTCAGAAATGAGGTCCGTCGTTATCAGAAATATGGTTTATCCGCCCGACAGTATTTCATCCGTGGCGGGTATGCCGAGATCGAGTATTCTTACATTCCCGACTATTATTATCGCAACCAGTTTTATGAAGGTTCATACATCGAGGCGAACTTTTCCAAGCATTTTCTGAAGGCTGAAGTGGGGCTTAATCTGATGCCATCGCTTAAAGGCGATGTCTCCTATCGGTTCCAGAGTAAAACCTTCAACGAGGAGGTAAAAGAGCGCGATTTGGCTGTCAACGGTGTGCGGCTCGATGCCATCTGGAATGCGTCGAAAAAGTTCAAATTCTGGGCCTATTATGGTCTTGAGCGGGCCAATGCCAGGGGAGCAGATGATCCCGATCCCGATGTCAAAGACGTCTCGTATGACGCCTGGGATATAACTCTGGGAAGCAGACATTATAGCCCATATCTGCGCAAATTGAGCCCCCAGCTTGTAGTATCTTTGCAATATAGAGAGATTAGATTCCAGACGACCAAATACGGGGATATTTATAGATTTGGCCGCCGGGATAGCAATTACGAATTCAGGATCGGCACTGCGTGGCAGCTTCCTTATATGATCGGGCTGGATATCGATTACAAGCTGCAGGCGAAACGATTAGATCCTTATTACCCGTCGGTGAAAAGCCTGCTGGAATACGATTCCAATTCCATATCATTCGAATTGAAAAGAAGATTCTAAAAGTCGCTTGACCAAAAGATCCGGAGCGGGTATAATCTTTCCGGGTGAGTTTTATTCGCTATGACGATTTTACTGGCCGTATTAATGATGTTTTCCAAACCGCCGGATAGTCAAGATTATCACAAACGACGTCTGGGGATGGTGGAGCGCCAGATCGTGGCCCGCGGTATTGCTGATGAAAACGTCCTGGATTCCATGAGGGATGTACCGCGGCATCTTTTTGTGCCGGAGGGTTTACGAACGAGCGCTTACGACGATTGTCCTCTGCCGATCGGATCAGGCCAGACCATCAGCCAGCCGTATATCGTTGCTTTGATGACGGACCTTTTGAGGCCCGATTCTGACGATGTGATCCTTGAAGTCGGCACCGGTTCGGGCTATCAAGCGGCGGTCTTGGCCGAGATCGTCGACACGGTTTACTCGATAGAAATCATATGCGAGCTACAGGAAAGAGCAGATTCCACGTTAAAGGCTTTAGGATATACGAATATCCACACTCGTTGTGGCGATGGTTATGGCGGCTGGCCGGAGGCGGCGCCGTTCGATGGGATCATCGTTACAGCCGCACCGGGAAAAGTGCCCCGGCCGCTTCTGGAGCAGCTCAAAGAAGGAGGCAGACTTGTAATCCCCGTGGGGGAAATAATTCAATATCTCGAGATACACACCAGGCACGGAGAAAAATATACAAAGGAACGGAATGTCCCCGTGAGATTCGTTCCCATGACAGGCAAGGCGGAGGAGGAAGCCGATGAATAGAAAGCTGCTATCAGTGTTTTCAGGCGCGATATTGATTCTGGTATCATGCATATCACACGATGTAGAATTTGACGGTAAAACCGTCATCAGCTCCGACGGATCGATTCGCAGGTCAGGAGAGCTTAAGATAACCCTTTCCGGTGAGAGGGATGTTGAAAAAGATCTATCCAATGCGCTGAAGTTTTACAGCGATAATTTTGTGCCGCCCGATACGGGCTTTTTCGAGATTAAACATACGTTCATTGACAGCGTTTTAACGATAACCTGGGTCGGCGAAATCGACGTTGCCGATTTACCGATTTCGGATTATACCCATCGTGTCGGTGACGGCTCTTCAGCGGGCAACAAAATCAGTCTGGTGAAAAAGGGACGCTGGTTTTACAATGATTACAATTATGTGGAGGTTTTCTCCGATCCGGTTGATACGGTAAAAATTTTTCCATTGCTCCAGGATGCACTTTCTAAAGCGTCGGACGATGTTCTAAATCTTGAGCCGATAAAAGGTCTTAAAGACCGTCAGAGAGCCAGAGATCTCCTGGGGACAATGGAAACTAAGGCCGGCTTAAACTTGCTCAAAGCGTTCATGGCAGATCCTCATCAAATGGACAGCCTCTCAGACGAGCACGGCCTGTATGTTCAAATGGTTGCCGATAGCCTGGCTGGTTTTGCAGGCGTGAAGGTGAATCCGGATTCTTTGAACACCTTGCTGGGATCGGTGTACGATGCCGTATGGGATACTCTCTTTACGAACTATCCCGGCATATTCGGCAGTTACGGGATCGGGGAGGCCGAGGAACACAGATTCAGAATCGAGGTTGTTTATCCCGGCTGCATCGCCAGCAGTAACGCCGATAGCACTTTTGAAGGCGCCTGTATCTGGACGTTCGATCATCTCGATTTTTTCGCCGGGGAGAAAAGAATCGAATTGACCTACCGGATCTGGTCCTGGGGTAATGTGGCCATAACGGTGGTGGTGATTTTGATAGTGCTGGCCGTAATATTGTGGCCCATCAGGAGGAGAAGCTCTAAAGGCCGTTCTAAATCCAGGTAACCGGAGTGACTGCGAATCGTAGAAGAATTATGGGAATATATCGCGGGAGAAGAATATGACTAAAAAACTCTACAGGTCCAGAACCGACAGCATGATCGCCGGCGTCTGCGGCGGGCTGGCCGAATATTTCGATATCGATACCTCATTGGTTCGGGTCGGGGCGGTGCTTTTTACGCTGGCCTGGGGATCCGGCATTCTGGCTTACGTGATACTCTGGTTGATCGTACCTCAGAAATCCCTGGAATCATCGGTCGTGGAGAGCGAAGGCGAGCAAAAAGTGACGGTTAAGGCCACCGAGCCGGATAAATCGGAAAGAGATAAGGGCGTCTTGTTTGTGGGGATAATACTTACGGTTCTGGGAGCGTTATTGCTCATGAACAACTACTTATCCTTCGCCTGGCTCTCATTCCGCAGGCTCTGGCCGCTTTTGATTATTTTCGTTGGGCTTATAATTATCATGAAAGGGTCCGGCAGCAAAAGCGATGAGAGTTAGCTCGATCAGATGGGGTGTAATCTGGATAGGGATCGGTTTTTTCTTTCTGGCCATCAATTTCGGAACCCTGGACAGCCTTGTTTTCCCCAGGCTTTTTTCCCTCTGGCCGGTTCTTCTGATCGCCGTCGGCGTTGAGCTCATTTTCAGAAAGACGAAATTCTATTTTTTAGCGCTTCTCTCGCCGCTTCTGATAGCCGCCGCCTTCATAGTTGCGGCATCGTATAAGGGCGGGCCCGGCTGGGATTTCGATGGGTTCTTGCGAAGCTGGTCCTGGCGCTACGAGGGTGAAACAATCGACCTGGTGGAGATCCCCCTCGATGATGCCATCGATACCGTTGATATAATCCTGGATTGCGGCCCGGTCGAATTCGATATACAATCTGTTTCGAGCAGACTCTTTTCCGCGGAAACCGGATATTATAATAGAAGCCCGATCATTTCCCATCGAACCGAAAACAAGGTCGAGTTTATCAAATTTGAAAACCGCGAAAAGCCGCGGTGGAGTCTGCTGAATGTAGTGGGATCGGGCCAGCGAATCGTTTTTGAAATCCCCGACCGATTGCCGATTAAAATGAGCATTTCGACCGAAGCCGATTTCCCCGATATCGATTTCTCGGATATTCGCCTTACGAACTTGAAATTATACGTCAGATCGGGCGATGTTACACTTCGGTTGGGAGATTTAGAGGATTCGGTGAAGGCTGAGATCTCCGGCAAAGCCGGCGAGTTTTCGATAATTATTCCATCCGGGTTGGGATTAGAGATTACCGGAGATCCTGATAGGCTCAATGATGCCCTGGAGGAAACCGATTTGGTGGAATTCTCCGGCGGGTATCGCTCCGATGATTTCGAAAAAGCCAAGCGCAAGGCCTACGTATCGGTCGATGCACGGGTGAAGTCAGTCGTAGTAAGCAGGGATTGAATAAAGAAAGTGGCGATGTGGCTGGTGTACGTCCTCGTGCACCAGCCTCTGTTGGCGGATGGGGACATCCGCCAACCATGTCGGGGTGGCATGCTTTAACCGAAGGTTTAAGCATGTTGCAAGCCCCGCAGGAACATGCTCAGGATTCGGCAGAGCATCCCACCCGGCCGATAAATGTAGGCCGGGAGCTCGTGCATACGGATCCGTACGGATCTCCCCGCACCCGGGTGTCGGCAGACCCTGCGTTTCGCGGGGCCGACCTACAGATGCTGCTATCGATCCTATCTTGGTGAGTCCGCGGCAGACGTCCTCGTCTGCCGGAAAAAGGATAAAGAGTAGGGCAGAACTCCCCGAGCTCTGCCTATTCCGGCGACGGCATGAGTCGCTGACTTTTGCCCTACAACTACTCATAGCAGATTCTTGTTGACATTTGGTTTCAAGCACTCCAATATCTCGTGTATCGAATTTTAATGGATAGCACGTCTTAACCACAGGGGAATATTATGCACGAAGCCAATAAAGCATTTTACATTATGTCCGGAGGAATGGATTCAACTTTGGCGGCTATTGAAGCCAAGAAATCCTATCATTGGCATTATCCTATATTCTTTGACTGGGGGCAAAAAGCTCGGAAAGAGGAGCTTAATGCAGTGAAGGACATTTGCAAAAAGTTAAAGTTCGATCCTCCTACCGTTATCGAAATACCAATTGACCAATGGGATAAATCGGAATTAACCCAAGGCGATCATAATAGTATTGGGGAGAACAAGAATATTATGGTTCCCGAGCGCAATTTTGCATTTATTGCAGTTGCTGGCTCTTTTGCAAGGGCCAATGGCGGTGGGGATTTGATAGTCGGTTTTAACAGTGCCGATTCCGGATATGACGCAAAGGAAGATTTCGTAAATGCGGTAAATACAATTTTCGAACATGAGAACGGAGAGCTTAAAGACGCTCAAATTACCTATATTAGAAATACCAAACTTAAACTGAAGGCACCGTTACTGTGGAAAGATAAAGAATATATTTATAGAAAGTTGCAG
>CBEWDL010000079.1:0-15094 GCA_965555375.1 uncultured bacterium | reverse complement strand
ATTGAGAGCGCCGGCAATTTCTTTATTTGTCGCATGGCCCTTTATCATTGTACAAATTTCTCTTTCTCTGGCAGAAAGCTTCGAATATATCTGCTGAAACCCTCCGGACAAGGATGCCAGATCGATAAGGCCACTCTTGAGCAGATCGACGTAAGTTGAACTCATAGTTGCGCTTTCGCCTGCGAGTTTGCTCAGAATCGGGAGAAGTATATCATCAATGCTTTCGGTTATCCGCTGCTTAATTTCCATTTTTTCTTCTTCTATGTGAGTCAGCACTTCTCTAAGGGCAATATTCTTCTCCTCAAGAGCTTGCCGCTCAAGTTCTAATCTTTCCCGGTCCTGGATTTGATGCACCTGCTGGGTGACGATATCAACAACCTCCTCCAGAAAGGTTACCGTATCCAGAGACGGTCTTTCATTCCTGAACGGCGTATCAACTGATAGCCAGCCCTCGAATTTGCTCTTTTCACCCAATATGGGTACGAAAAGCTCATCTCCTGTTTTCCAGTCCGACTTGCCGCTATCCGGGCATTGTTTCTGCTCTATCAATCTACCTGAGCTTTTCAAATCAGAAGCCGCCTCGGCAGGAACAAAATATGAATGGCTTATCCTGTATTTATTCTGGAGAATCTTCTTTATAGTCTCCCTGCTTAAAGGCGGAGAGTTTTTCGCCTTCTCAACCAGATCATCGTCAAGCCCGACCTGGCCGAGGTTTATAATCAGGCCATTTTCATCATTCAGCGTGAGAACTGCACGTTTGAAAAGCTGGGCGTCAAAAATGGCATCGCAGCCATATTTCAGGCATTGATCGACATTTTTTGCTTTTCTGAGGTTATCCAGAAGGCTCAATCTTGCCAGATTGCGCATCTCGATTTGACGGTATTCGGTGATATCATGCGCAATGATTTGAGCGGCGAAGACCTGGTTGTCGGAATTCCTTACAGGATAGATGCTTACAGTAAACCATCTCTCCTCTCCTCTGAGCACGGTCATCTCATCTTTAACCTGGCTCTCACCCTGCCTGATAACCCTCCGGATAGATTCCACCTGCCGGTCGGCAACCTCCTTGGGGAAAAGGTCCCACATGGTCTTACCGATAAAATGCTCCGGCTCACCGCCTAAGTTTCGTGCGGCCATCCTGTTCATCGTTAGAAATACCCCATCGTCGTCAACCGAATATATCGCCTCCCCCGCATTTTCGATCAGCAGTCGGTATTTCTCCTCGCTTTCGCTTAACGCATCCATAGCCTTCCTGCGCTCAATGGCCATGGCGATGTTTCCTGAAACGAGAGTTAATAAATCCAGATCGGCTTTTGTATAGGTCGTCTTTTCAAAGCTCTGCAGGGCCACAACCCCGATCACCCCTTTGCCCGTTTTCAACGGCGCGCCGAGCCATATGGCAGGGGTTTGTGGAATGAGCTCTAATTCGCCCTGCCTTTCAAGCCGCCTGAATACCCTGCGATCGGCCATGAGGGGTTTCCCGCTCTTTTTTACGTAATCGGTGATCGTTTTCCGAAGACGTCTGGGATGGAAATATTCGTCGCCGTGGGGATCGGTATGATATGGAAAGACGTATCGATCGTTTTCTTCATCGTGTAAGGCAACATAGAAATATGTTGTATCGATCAATTCAGTAAGAATTTCCCTGATTTTCTCCAGCATCTCTCTTAAATTGCTCGCTTGAATTGCGGCCTCTGTGATACGGTAGAGAATCGCATGAATCTTTTCGGTGCGCTTGCGTTCGGTGATATCGCGGAAGAAGCCGACGTTACATTCTCTTCCGTCAATTAAAACCTCGGTTGCGTTAACATCCACATGTATAATTGTTCCGTCTTTTCTCAAACACGGGATGTTTTCCGCCAATGTTTTCTTTCCCCTCGCCTGAGCTTCGAATTCAGAAATGACATGCTCCAAGGCGTCTTCCGGATGAAGGTCGCCCACATGCATTCTTCTTAGCTCCTCATCAGTATAGCCCAGCATTCTGCATACTTTTGGATTGGCATACTTGAATTGCTTCGTTTCGATATCGGCAACAAGTATTCCCTCAACAGTATTTTCAAACAGCGCTTTGTATCTCCTTTCAGATTCTATTAACGCTTCTTGAGCCCGCTTGCGCTCTGTGATGTCCCAGAAAATACCGAGTATACCAGCAATATCTCCATTTTCATCCTGGACAGGCGTCTTTACAGTATGAACGATAAGTTCTTTTCCGTCCTGGATATATTTTTCCTCTATCTCTTCAGTTTTTCCACTCTCGATTATCCTACTGTCGTCTGATCGATATTTCTCGGCTAGCTCCTTGGTGTAAAAATCGTAGTCTGTCATTCCAGCAATCTCATCAGATTTTATTTTCAAGTCATGGGCATAATTCTCATTGCAAGTTATGTAGACGGAATCCTTGTCTTTGAAAAATATTCTTTGTGGGAGATTTTCAAGTAGTGTTCTGTACTTATTTTCGCTTGCACTTAGTGCATTCTCCGCCCGCTTGCGCGCGGTGATGTCAATAATGGCGCCGAAAGCGCCGATATATCTGCCATTCTTATCAAACCGGGGTGAAATCGAGCTCCAGATATTCTTACGGTCGTTTCTTGCTGTTATGATCTCCAACTCATATTGCGACGATTTATTGCTCTTACGTACTTCAGCCTGTGATCGTATCAAATCTCTCTGACTTTCGGGAATGTAATCTAAGAGGCATTTGCCTATCAGATTATCTGGCGAATTTTCGCCGAAGATCCGTGCAAAGGCGGGATTGCAAAACTGAATAATCTCGTTTTCATCGACTATTCCAATCCCTTCCTGTATGGAATTGAATAGCTCATTGTAACGTGCTTCAGATTGTCGTAGCGCTTCGTTATCCGGCGTGAGTTTGGGTGCAGAGTTCTCAAGCTCCGCCAATCGCCTGCGAAGTGTTTCCATCTCCCGGCGCAGCTGATCCTCGGTATTCTTGCTGTTATCCACGGTTATGCTCGGCGATCTCCAATACCCTAACCCAAGATATTAAAAATTTCAAATTTCGCAAGGGAAATCGATCACGACCACCCGCCGTATACCGAAGACGATAAATCTGTTTCAAAGTTCTGTTATGTCACGTTTCACTACGACCTGACCGAACATCTAAAATCAAACCGGCCATGATATATTCCGGTATGATTGTTTTCGATATCGAGCAAACAGCTGTTAGGGGAAAAGACATTAGTTGCCGGCTGAACTCACCTTTTCGCCGTTTTCTGTGGTCGACTCAATGAGACCGTCCCTGATGCGTACGATTCTATGACATCGGCTGGCAATAGTCATATCATGGGTGATGGTCACCACCGATCTACCCATTGAATTCAGCTTCTCGAATATCGAGAGGATCTCCCGGCCGGATCCTGTATCGAGATTCCCTGTAGGTTCATCGGCGAGTATAACTTCCGGGTCGTTGGCCAGCGCTCTGGCGATAGCAACCCGCTGCATTTCGCCTCCCGATAATTCTGTGGGTTTATGATCAGCTCTATCCGCAAGCCCCACGATAGAGAGACTATGCATAACTTTCTCTTTGCGAACCGGACCCGATGTTCCCGCAAAGATCAACGGCAGCTCGACATTTTCATAGGCGGTGGCATAGGCCAACAGGTTGAAATTCTGGAAAATGAAGCCAATCTTTTTATTTCTTATGGCCGCCAGTTCGTGAATCCCCATATCCGCTACCGGCTGGCCATCCAGAACGTAATTGCCGGATGTAGGGGTATCGAGGCACCCTATAATGTTCATAAGGGTGGATTTGCCCGATCCGGATGGCCCGATAACGGCGATAAACTCACCCCTTTTGATCTCGAAGTCTATACCCCGCAAGGCCCTGACCTCCACCTTGCCAGTCCGATAGACCTTGGTGATTCCGGATAACGATGCCAGAGTTCCGTTATTCATCTATTCATACCTCAACGCTTCTACCGGATTAATGGATGCTGCTTTGCGGGCCGGAAACAATCCTGCAAACAGCCCGATAAATGTAAGAGTAAAGACAGTCGTGCCAGCTACGAGCCAGTTGACGGTCGGTTGGCCCATAAACTCCAGCGCGCCCTCCATGGGCAGCATTCTAAATAACGCGCATATGGCCGCGCTGAACGCTATTCCGACAATACCGCCGACGAGGGCGATTGAAAGAGCCTCGGTCATAAACTGCAAGATTATATGCTTTCTTTCCGCCCCCAGGGCTATCTTGGTGCCGATCTCCTTTGTTCTTTCCCGAACCGCCACATACATAATATTCGCCACACCAATTCCGGCGATAAGCAGCGTCATACCGCCGATAAACCACATAAAGATGGTAATTCCCAGAAACACCTTACTGGAGATTTTTTCATCTTCGACGGTATCCCATATCCACAGGGCGCTCTCATCGGCCGGATCGAACCGATACTTTCCGCCCAGCACGCGGAATAAGTCTTTCTCCACCACTTTCGAGTCGATTCCTTTTTTAACCTTATATACCAGATTGTCGAAAAACGGATCGCCATAGATCAGCAAGAAAGTGGAGGCGGGAATGACCACGTAGTCCTCGTCGGGGCCATGGTAGTTGGAATCCTGCAATTTCTCGATCATCACTCCGATTACCGTAAAAGGGATGCTGTTTATCTTGATTATCTCGCCGACCGGATTCACGCCATCGTCAAAAAGCTCCTCGGCCACTGCGGTTCCCAGATAAACAACCCGCCTTTTCGAATCCATATCCTTTTGATTTATAAACCGGCCGCCCGCCTGAGCGTAATGAGATCTCATTATCTCATATTCGGGATAGGCGCCGCAAAGCAGCTTGTTGATCTGTTTTCTGTCATATTCCAGCGTCTGACCCCACCTCAGAAACTCGCCGGCCACCATATCAATACCGACAACCCGGGATTTGATCAGATCTACAACTCCCGATTCGGTTCGGAAGCTAATTCTCCTCCCCTGGGGCAGCCCTTGATAGGGTAACGATGTTTGGCCGCCCCAGACTATCACTATGCCTTCGCCAAGCCCTTTCCTCGCCTTTGAAAACTGTTGATCCAGACCCACGCTAAAGGCCATCAGGAGGGTAATGGAAATCGTGCCCCAGGTGATAGCCAGAATGGTAAGTCCCATCCTGAGTTTTTGAGCCTTAAATTCCCTGCCGATAAGCTTCACGAACAAAAGCAGCTTGTAGGTTAGAATTCGCATACTACAGTCTCAAAGCCTCCACCGGATTCAACCTCGATGCTCTCCGGGCCGGGAAAAAGCCGGCTAAAAAGCCGATGGTGCCGATTATGGCTATGGTGGCAATCACGGCGTTGGCGGCGATTATCGGATCGCCTACGTATTCCCCCAGGCCGAGCTGAGGAAATCCCCTTTCGAAAAGCTTGGCCACAAAAAATCCAAAAGATCCGCCCATTGTTGTAATCAGAATTGATTCAAAGATTATCTGTCCCATTATATGGACGCGGGTAGCACCCAGGGCCATCTTGATCCCGATCTCCTTGGTGCGCTCTTTAACCACAACATACATAATATTGGCTGTGCCGATACCGCCGACGATCAGAGTAAATACTCCGATGATACCCAGAAATATCTTGAAACCCTCGAAAAACGGCTTCCACTGTTCCTCGGATCTAATTGTATCCCAGACCATAAGGGCCTGCTCGTCATCGGGATCGAATTTATATTTCCGCCCTAAAACTCCGTTAACCTTTTTCAAAACCGCCCTCGAACTGATCCCCTCGGGCACCTGGTAGACCATATTATTCGGGTATCGCCTGTCGAACATCGTTTTGAATGTCGAGGAGGCAACAAACATATTATGCCTGTCACGACCGCTGTATGACGAATTCTGTAGCTTATCTTTCATCACGCCGATGACCAGAAAGGGTACTCCCTTAATAGTCACATACTTACCAACCGGATTGACCTCCTCGCCGAACAGTTTATCCCTGATCCTCGTCCCCAAAAAGACAACCCTTTTACGGTATTGATGGTCGATTTCGTTTATGAATCTTCCGCCGGCTTCCGGGATGATATTGCGCATAAGTCCCCACTCAGGATATATCCCTTTCACACTCTGCGTGAGGGTCTTGCGTTCGTAGGTAATCGGGGCGCTTCGACTGTATTCCGGGGAGGCCAGCGATATGCCGCGAATCTCTTTTTTCAGCATATCGACATCGTCATCCGTGAAACGGATCGTGCGGCTTTTGGGAAGTCCCTTAAACGGTTTGGAGGTGGTTCCCGGCCAGACGATGGTGATTCTGTTGCCAAGACCGTGAAATCTCTTCATCTGATATGTATAGAGGCCCTCCCCAAATGCAATCAGTATGACCGTGGCGGCCGTCCCCCAGAGTATGCCGAAGGTGGTCAGGAAAGTTCTCAGTTTCTGCTTTTTGATATCCTGCAGAAACTGTTTGAATACGATTAATATCTTCAACTACTCGATCTCCTTGGGGGGCCTTTCGACGATTTTATCACCAAGGTCAAGGCCGCTGACGACTTCGATATTCAAACCGTCCGATAGACCGACTTCGATATCTTTAAAATCGATATTACCCAGGGAATCCTGCACCTCCACCCGGGCGGTATCTTCTGCAAAGGTAACCAGCCGCTCGGGGATGACCAGAATGCTGTCTTTTTTGCTGATGATGATATCGGCATTGGCCGAATAGCCGGCGCGAAGGGTTTTTTCACCCTGGTCCGTAACCTCGATCTCGATGTCGAAAAGGGTTGTATTATCCTGTTTTTTAGCTTTTGGAGAAATTTTAGACAGAACGCCGGCTATTTCTTCGCCCGGAAGAGCCCCCACTTTGATATCGGTCTTCATGCCCGATATGAGTTTGCCCACGTCGATCTCGTCCACGGTGCCCTTGAAGATAAGCTCCTCCATCGGGGCCAGGGTCAAAAGCGGAGTCCCGGCCTGATAGGAAGTCAACGGCACCACCGGGTCGCCTTCGTTAACCAGTTTTTCCAATATCGTGCCGTTTATGGGAGATATTATAGTATTTTCGTTTTTTCCACCCGAGGTAACCCCCTTCTGGAGTAGATCGAATTTCTCCTGGGCGAGTTGTTTGATCAGCTTGGCATTATCGAATTCGGCCTTGTTTATATCGAACTGCTGCTGGCTTGTAAGGTTCTTCTCGAAAAGCTCCTTTTGCCGGTTGAATATCTTTTGAGCGTTAACAAAGTCGACTTCAGCTAATTCCAGCCTTCGTTTGGCCTCGGAATACTCAAGAGGAGTAGGATTCGGGGCGACGGTGATCAGGGGATCTCCAGCTCTTACGTTATTGCCGACGTCGACATGGAGTATCTTAACAATGCCTGATATCTTCGATTTGACCTGAATTTCCTGCCGCGGCTCGAGCTGACCGACAGCCAGGGCTTTATCAACAATAGTGTCTTTTGTAACCTCCACGAACTTGATGCCGTTTTCTTTGTCTTTGGATGAGCCGAAGGCGATGTAAGCCGCTCCGGCCAGAAGAATTATTACAGCCCCGATAATGATAAATTTTCTCATTTCAATAAACTCCCCTTACTTATTTTCCTTCCTGCATCTACAATTACTACGCAGAGGGCTTAAATAAGGTTACTGGATTTTTTTGAGGCTTTCGCAACGCTCTCTGACCCTGTTTGAATGACCTGCGAAAATACTTGCATGGGGGTGGAAAATCGTGTAAATACTAACGATGATTGGTTTCGGCGGAACGGCGATGACAGCCGAGCCTATTGAAAATTGAATATCGCCGCCTCGGGGCGGCAGCTTGAATGCGCCCATAGCTCAACTGGATAGAGCGTCTGACTACGGATCAGAAGGTTGCGGGTTCGACTCCTGCTGGGCGTATTTTGTATTGTGGCAACGGATTGGGAAAGCCTTACCGGAGAGTTTCTTATGCGTTTATTACAGCATTAACTCAATTCGTCAGCTTTGCCGAATATGTTCAATCATTTCTCATTGAAAAATCGATAAGAATTCTTTAATCTTTTAAAAATGCTCAGAGTATTACGGCGATGGTCAATGCAAATGATACACAATGTGAAAGGATATAAAATGGATATGACTCGCAGGCCGAATATATGCCGAGTGCCAAAATGGGCGATGGTGTTTGTCATATTTCCCGTCTTGCTCCTTTTTGTGCATTGCCAGGTGCAGGACCGCCCGCTTCCACAGTATCTTATACTCTACGCTTTTGATGCCGAGGGTCAATTATTGATGGAGAAGATGTCCGTAACGGAGACCGGAACTATGCTGGGCAGGCCTGTGTGCTCCGGAGAACTTTCCGGAAAGAATATAGTGATTGCCGAGTCAGGCGTGGGGATGACCAACGCCGCCATGACTGCTCAGAGACTAATCGATCAGTACCGGCCACGAGCGATCATATTTACCGGGATCGCCGGCGCAATCGATACCTCAGTCCATATCGGTGATATTGTCGTCTGCCAGAGCTGGATAACTCATGATTACGGATACTATGGCGCCGACGGATTCCAGCCGGGAGGAATTCGATTCTATTCGCCGCGGCTCGATAGCCTGGTTGAACGTTCTGATTTCCCGGTGGACAGCTCGATGTATGAGGTAGCTGAAGATCTCACTGATGAAGTAAGCTTACCTCAAAAAATTGGCGATAGGACGCCGCAATTATTGGTTGGCGGGATCGGCGTCAGCGGAAATTCATTTATCGATAATCCGGAAAAGAGGATCTGGCTTAATAAGACCTTTAACGCTCTGATCACCGATATGGAGACGGCGGCCGTGGCCCAGGTATGCGCAGTCAATGACATCCCCTTCATAGCCTTTCGTTCGGCATCCGACCTGGCCGGCGGTTCCGGTTCCGAATCGGCAGCAAAGGAGATGGATGAATTCTTCGAGATCGCCGCTGAGAATTCGTCCATGATTGTCATCAGGTTTCTTGAGAATGTTGAATAGATAGAGGGGCTGCTTGATGACAGCGCCTTTTTCATTGTCACCTAAATTATTTTGTGGCTGGTGTACGTCCTCGTGCACCAGCTCACCTGTTGTTGGCGGACGAGGACATCCGCCAACCACCAGAAATTCAAAATGGCTTGACACGGAATCAATAGGCCGTTATATTTAAACAGATTCGCAACGGCGGGGGCTATGTATAGCCCGAGTTTTGTATCACTACAGATTCTTCATAAGTCCGATACGATGTTTCAAAAGGGAGAGAAAATGAAAACAATTACATTGGTCTTGTTGTTGCTAATTGCCTGGATAATAGTTCCCGATGCGGAAATTCTGATGGCGCAGGAGATAGGCGCTTGCTGCTCTGCAGAGGGAGTTTGCGTGGAAATGACGGAGGAGGAATGTCTTGCAGGCGGTCGCTATTGGATGGGACCGGGGACTGTCTGTCTTGGCGATGGTAATGAAAACGGGATAGATGACGCATGTGAGGAATTGCCTGGAGCATGTTGTTTTAGCGACGGAAGCTGCCAGAATCTAAGCGGACCTGAATGCGAAGCCGAAAGTGGATTCTGGCGGGGTCCGTCAATCGAATGCCAGGGAGACAACGACGGCAACGGAAAGGACGATGCATGCGAAAATCTTTTCGGCGCATGCTGTTTGCCGAATGGCGACTGCTTGCTCAGAACCGAGGACGGATGTTCGGCGATGGACGAGTGTATCTGGGAGACGATTCCGAATGTCTGGGCGATGGAAACAGCAACGGAATCGATGACGCCTGCGAGGATACGCCGGGAGCGTGTTGCACAACCGGAGGTATCTGTTATGAAACAACCCGGGAGGAATGCGAGGGGGCGGGCCGTATCTGGATAGGACCCGGGACTTCATGCGTTGGCGATAATAACGATAACGGAATGGATGATACCTGCGAGGAAATGGGCGCCTGTTGCCATTCTGATGGCTCATGCACACTGGAACTGCAATTGGATTGCGAAGCTCTGGACGGCTCTTTTCTGGGTATAGGCATGCCGTGCCTCGGTGACAATAACGAAAATGGCATCGACGATGCCTGCGAGGAACCTGCCACCGGCGCCTGCTGTGTCGACGGCGAATGCGTGGCAACCGAAAGCCAGGCTGAGTGCGAAGCTCGCCCTGGCACCTGGTATGAAGGTGAAACATGTCCCGGATTTGACTGCCCTACCGGCCCGACCTGCGACTACATCCCCGGCGACTGCGACCACAATGGTATCCCGCTCGAACTCGGCGATGCCGTTGCTATGATAGGAATGTATAGGGGTACTGTGAATGCCTATTACATCTGCGATTGCGGCGTCGATCCCCCTGGTGACGAGTTTGCCGCTACAGCGGATCCCAACGGTAATTGCGTCGCCTTTGAGCTTGGCGATGTTGTTACGGAGATTGCAGCTTACAGAGGTACTGGCTCCGCTTCCGGCTGCGAGGATTGCCCGGGATCGTTGAGGTTGTTGCCGGTCGAGGATACACCGTCGCTCGTTCCAAGATTGAAATCCAAGGCAAAGATCGGCGACAAGGGAGTATCGGAATGACTGGGGACGGCAACTTGTACAAATAGGATCAAGGGGCTGCATGATTGGCAGCCCCTTTTTCATTTCTGATGATTGGCCACTCAAATCCTATCGCCCGGTGATAGCCGCCTGTGGCTTATCTGGAGGCCTTCGCCTTTGGGAGGATAACTAAGAATCTTCAATCTCGCAAGATTCCGAGACAATATCCAGGAAATCGAGCGGTTTCATGGCGCGTGTTACCTCGGCATGTTTTGAGAAGAAGTCCCTAAGTCGTTCAAAGGAAATAAATCTACAGATTTCACCTAACGGCGTATTTAGTGACGAAAAGGTTGGCCGATTAATCTCGCCAATTACTTTTTCTCTCCGGCCATCTGGGGCAACAAGGAAAAGGGGGATAGATAAATTGGGCTGCATTGCCACAAGATCAGCCATCCGAAGAAGACCAGAGTAAATCAACGTCGTATGTTCTATCTCGAAGGCCGCTACAACCGCATTCTTCTCCATCCATAAGATATCTATAAGCTCAATTGTTCCGATAGTGGCTTGGTCAAGGTTGAGAGCCAGTTCTTTTCTTATTCCAGGCAAGTCGCCGAATCTATATTTACCGACCCTCCTACCACGATCGTTTCTTGCTATCCAAACGTCTATACCCATGCTTCTAGCAATTTCATAAAGAAGATGCTGAATCTTTAGATGATCCCGTATCGCCCCCGTCGGCTGAAGCGATTTCCTGGATGCTTCCTCTTTGGGCGGCACGGTATATGAACGCTTTCTACCTGCCATGGATTTTGGTCTATACAAGAGGGCTTTCTGATCTATAGGTATCCTTTCTGGATTTCTCTTGGCCTCATGCAGCGCAGTAACGACAACTTCACCGTCAGCCTTACTCCACTTTGACGGTGATCCCCGAAATCGTCCTGTCCAAGCGTTCGGATTCTTTAGATTTTGAAAACAACTCAGCTTGTCTTTTAGCTTTTTAACGGGAACCGAGTAATCGAGGTCAACAGCGACGACTATCTTCACTTCTACTCTGCTCGGGAATATGCTGTCTCCCCAGATCCTTGTGCTATCTTTAAATGGCCGAGAAATCACTTCGAGAATCCCTACGAAGCGGGATACACCAGTAAGATAACAGAGGAAATAATCGCGCGGTTTTACCTTCTGAAGAGTCTTCCACCGATTCTCAGAAAACCCAGAAACCTTGCCCCCGGCTTTGAGAAACTCCCCCCAGCTCTTTCCTGTGAAAAGGTCGAGCCAGTAATTGCGATCAGCCATTTTCTCCAAAATAACGAAAAGATTTCATTACTGAGTTTGATAATACAATCATAGGTCCATCTGTGTCAATTGTTTTAATCTGAGGGACTCAAAGACGAAGGGATACCATCAAGGTAGCCCCTCTTTCAATGCCATCGGCATTACAGTTTAAATCCTATCCCCCGGACTCAGCTGCCTGCGAGAGATAATGAGGTTTCCCTCTACCGGCAATATACTTTCGCAGGACAATTGAAAAAAAGGAACGAATTGGCAATAAATTTGTTTACATATTCTGGTAAATTTATTAAATTGTTGGAGGCAGCTTTGAGTCGGCAAGGTCTGTGAGCAGTGTGCTGTTTTGATCTTTGCAGCAGTTGCGAGTGCCGGCGTAGGAAATAACGTTTTTAAGATAGGAGCGGAAAATGAAATGGATGGCTTCGATTCTGTTTATGGCGTTTTTGCTTATGGCCTTTGGCCTTACCAATGCCCAACCGAATCTTAACGAAGAGGCAAAGAACCAGGAGATGACGCTCGAAGAGAGAATGGAACACCTCGGCGTGATCATTCCCGAGCACGTCAAAAAGCAATTTGAGGCGCTGAACCTGCAGGAGCCGCCGGTATTGCTCAACCCCCAGGATTATTTCGACTGGCGTGAAATGGGTGGCGTCACTCCGGTTAAAGACCAGGCAAGTTGCGGTTCTTGCTGGGATTTTGCGGCCACAGGAGCGTTTGAATCGGCGGTCTTAATCGCAGATAGCGTTGAATGGGATCTTTCCGAACAGCAGGTATTGGACTGCAACTGGGGGGGCTCCAGTTGTGGTGGCGGCTGGATGGGCGACGCATATGATGTCTATATTTATTACGGCGCTATCGAGGAGCCGTGTTACCCCTACCAGGCAGATGACCGTTACCATTGCGAACAGGATACCTGCGTCACCATGGTGATGCTGGATACGTATGGATCGGTTCAGAACAACGTCGACGCCATCAAAAACGCCCTTCTGTATGGGCCGGTATCATCCTGTTTCATGGTTTACGACGATTTCCACTGGGATTGCTACGAGCATCCTTACCAGGGAGATATAAATCACGCGATAGTCATTGTGGGCTGGGACGATGACATGTGTGACGGCCAGGGAGGCTGGATCGCGAAAAATAGCTGGGGACCCGGCTGGGGAGATGATGGCTATTTCTATATTCCGTACGGCTCATGCGGTATAGGCAATTACACACATCTGCCGATTTATGAGAGCCGGCTGCCGGAGCTTACCTACCAGCCCGAATCATTCGTCTTCAACGTGTCGACCGGCGGCGAGGCTGAGGAAACGATGCGGCTGGGGAATACCGGTAATGGAGATTTATATTACCGCATCAGGGCATTCCCTCCGTATTTCCAGGATTCATTCGGATATGTATGGTTTGACTCCGACAATCCCCAGGGACCGGAATACAACTGGATCGATATAACCGGAACAGGGGAAATAATAGAATTCCCCGGGAATCCAGATAACAGCAATTCCGGCCCGATGGATCTCGGGTTTGATTTCTCCTTCTATGGAAACACATTCAGCAGCATCAATATCTGTTCCAACGGATGGGCATCATTTTCCGACAGCATCTCAACCGCCAGCTATAACTTTCCTATACCATATGCAAGTGTACCCAATGACCTGCTGGCCGCATTCTGGACCGATTTGAACCCGGGACTCGGTGGAGATGTTCATTTCTATACCAATAATTCGGACACCGCCATCATCTCATGGATCGATATCTACGACAATTGGGAAGAGGGTATATTTACATTCCAGATACAGTTGGTTGCGCCGAGCACAATATATTATCAGTATGAATCAATGGGTCCGGAGGGCCGAATCGACAGAGCCACAATCGGTATTGAAAACGGCGACGGAACCATCGGTTTGCAGGTTTCCCGTTACGAAATTTTCACCTACGGCGAAAAATCGGTGCAGTTCAACCTGGGGCAGCCACCGGGTGAATTCGATTGGCTTTCCGTGGATCACGCCCATGCGAGCATCCCGCCCTCGGATTCGCTGGATATCATAGTCAGTTGTTCTGCCGGGGATCACACCGAGGGAACTTACTGGGCATATATGGATCTTTATACGAACGACCCGGAACGTGTCCACGTGGAAATACCGGTAACCATGAATATCGGAATGACTTCGGTTGATGATTCGGAGCCGATCGCGCTCGACTACTCCATCAAGCAGAATTATCCCAATCCATTCAACGCATCCACATCGATACATTACGACTTACCCAAAGCATCTCATGTAAAGATCGATATTTATGATCTCCTGGGTCGTAAAGTAGAAACGCTTCTCAACGAGATGCAGTCGGCGGGTCATTATCGAGTGATCTGGAATGCCCACGATAAACCGTCAGGTACGTATTTCTACAGGATTCAGACTGGTGATTACACTGAAATGAAGAAGATGGTGCTGTTGAAGTAAGATCACTCGAAAAAAGATATGCCAGAGGGGAGTCTTCACGACTCCCCTTTTTTGATGTCCTGTTTTTTTTGATGATTCAAATCCTGTCTTCCGGCGGGCAAGTGCCGCTGGGAAATCTGAAGCCGAAATAGACAAGGATCAAATCCCCACCCATGACGGTTGAGAGATGTGTTACGAGGAAGTTAAAAAGGCTTGTTTGGACAAAACGGAACTTTGTTAACACGAATGTTGTTTTATGGACAATTGACATTGAATTTGGCAACAGGTTTTAAGCTTGCTTGGATTGGCTAACGGAGAAGTAAAATGATTAACAAGAGGTACGGGGTAATACCCGTTATTTTTATTATCCTGTTTGCATTCGTTCCGGCTGGGGCTCAAGAGAGGACAGTAGGATTGCTTATTAACGAGGATGATGCTTTCATTGGCTACACGTTGTTTGCGCCGATGCCGTATCATGTTACGTATCTAATAGACAATAACGGGTTACTTGTCCACTCATGGGAATGTGAAGACAGACCAAGATTTGCCGCCCGCTTACTGGAAACCGGTAATCTACTCCGATCAAGCATGCGTGGCGAAAATCCGGATTTTCCAGGCGGAGGCTCCGGTGGAATAGTCCAGGAAATAGCCTGGGACGGGTCAATCGTCTGGGAATTCGAATATTCGAGCGACCAATATCTCCTGCATCATGATATCAAGAATCTCCCCAACGGAAATGTGCTTATGATTGCCTGGGAGTATAAATCCGGAAGAGAAGCTATTGAAGCGGGTCGCGATCCGGATTTATTGCCGTCAAACAAATTATGGCCGGACTATATTATCGAAGTGGAGCCGGACGGGCAATCCGGCGGAAATATCGTCTGGGAATGGCACATCTGGGATCATCTGATTCAGGATTTCGATCCGGCCAAAGAAAATTATGGTGT
>CBEWDL010000078.1:0-15339 GCA_965555375.1 uncultured bacterium | reverse complement strand
ACCCTGAAAGAGATCCTGGCTCACCTCGAAGAAGAAAAACAAAAAATCAGGAAGGGAATCGCCGACACTGTTGACCGGCTTTTGATGCCGGCTCTGGGTAGATTGATAAATGAGGATGGAACCGTGCATACGGCTTATTTCGAATTATTAGAGAATAATCTAAGGCAGCTGGCGGCCTCCAGCGGCGGTATATTACACCTTTACTCAAAGCTTACCCCGAGAGAAATTGAGATCTGTAGCCTGATAAAAAACGGGGCAACGTCTAAGGAGATCTCCAGAACCCTCAATCTATCCCTGCTGACTATCAACAAGCATCGGCAGAGGATCAGAAGAAAACTGGTTATCTCCGATAAGAATATCAACTTAGCTTCCTTCCTGCACAATGTCCCTGAGTAATTTCGTTACCCAATATTAGCCTAATCAAGCCCTATTGACAAGTTCAATAGGTCTGGCAATATTCTTTCTCAGGGAGGCTGTTGTGGGGGGTTTTTCAGATTCAAGGTTTTCCGGAGCATCACACCACAGGACCTGGAGGGCTGGCGACCTTGACCATCCCTTCTTGTCGGATTGCCGTCGGAAAAACCGGAACGGCATCCTGACGGTCGGCTTGGCTCTGGGAGAATCGAGGATTGCAAGGCCCCGACCTTAAGCGGCCAAAGATAGTCCTGGAGGCAAGAAACAGACTGAACGAGGTAAAAGGGGGGCGAAATCTTACGGGGGGCAAAATACTTCAACTAAACGATCAAACATCCGGGCTCCCCGTCCAAAATCGCCCTGGCCAGGTTCAGACACAGAAATACGGCAACGAGGCAGCCTATCAAGGGGGAGAAAAATGCGGTATCTGGCTTGTATCCTAGCTTTAGTTTTTGCTGTTGCAGCCTTAGCCCGGGTCGGCGTTTCAGAATGCCCGCCTAAAGTCAGTTTGTCGCCCCAATCAGATCGTCGCCTGCCTGTTTCCTCAGATCCGTATTGTGTCGATCGCGTCTGGGTCTCGTGGACTTTGGATTTCACCCGGACTGAAAAAACAGCAGAATGGACCCGGATAGAGGTCTTTATCGGCGATGAAATGGTGACTATGCCGGTTGATTCCAGACATTATGCCCCGTATGGCAGCTACCGGCTTTCCGGTACAAAGGCGGCTATCTTTTTCCCCAATCGCCTTAGAATAGAGGCCGTGCCGGGCTCGAGCGCCGGCCATTTCATAAACATCGTTTTCGAGGCCACTTATTTTTGAGATGAAAGCAAAAGGCTTTGTAAGCCACGAATAACTTAAACGAGGGAAAAGGGGGGCAAAATTTCCCGGGGGACAAAATACTCCAACCGCATAGACAAAAGGTCGCGGTCTCCGCCTGCGGCCGGCCTGATACTGCGTAAGTTTACCTGTAAACATTAATTAACTTTTCAAGGAGAGAGAAATGCGTTTTCTAGTAAGCATTATGGTGGTTTCGGCCCTGGCGTTGCTGCCGGCTATGGCCCAGGCGGCTTGCACTAACCCGAATCCTCAAGTTCTGGGAACCTACGATGATAGCGATCTGCCCCAAGAATCTGATACATACGCTGTTACATTTTGCATATCATCGTTTTCTTGGGTTTGGGAATTCGACCGCACCAGCAAGGATGAGGGAAGGACAAGAGTATGGGTAACCGTCGACGGCAGCGATGTAAACACATATATTGATTCTGATGATTTCAACGAGGGCCTTGATCAGCAAACATCTGGTTCCGGGGCCATCTCGAAGAGCCCCAACCAAATCAAAATGAAACTGGACGCTACACACAACGACACAGGTCATTTCAACAATATGGATTTCTCATGCACCTATAGCCCGTAAAGGATTTGGTTCGGTAAGAACCTCCTAACCGAGGGAGTCTCCCTCCGGCTCATCCGGGGGGAGACAAAAAAACCATTATGGCTGGCATGCTCTCCCAACGGGCGAGCATGTCTGTTCCGTCCATTAATTAAGCCGCGAGAATGCAATAGGCTGTCAAGGAGAAGAACAAATGATGTATTGGATTTGTATTTTGATCCTGGCGCTCGCGTCGCCAGCCATAGGTGATTTCCAACCAAGCATGTGCCCCTCTGAGAGTCTATCGGTCGACTCGGACTGTGATCTGCCGGTTTCTACAGATTTGTACTCCGTCGAAGGCTGCAATCGGGTCAAATGGTCTTTCTACTTTACCCGTACCGACAAAATCGCTGGCAGGACCATAATTTATGTTCGCATTGATAGCGTTATGACGGATAGCTTGAGATTTGATTCCGATGATTACCCGGAAGGACAGTTTCAGATTGATGAGAACGACGCTGTCTATCAATCCCCCAACCGCCTTAGAATAGAAATCGACTCCACATACTCAGATTGTGGCCATTTCGAAGAAATGCGTTTCAAGGCCAGGTATTATAATCGGTAAGGGTTCCGGATCATCAACGACCTTCCGCGGCCGTCTCGCCGCGGTTTGCGCGGGCCGGAGGCAGAAGACGAAGGGAAACTTGCTCGAATCTGTGCCATATGTTGGATTTTTTCCATTTTGTAGGGGGCGGCTTGCCGCCCCCACCTATCATCCTTTTGTAAGTTCCTTATCCTACGGATCTTTATGTGCGACAGCAAGTCCAACGGACCTGTAGGGCTGCCGACCTAGAAAGAATTAGATTGTCTTCTGGTCGTCCAATAGAACAAGAGTTCCATTATCAATCCGTTGTTATGGCCTTGCTCTCGGCGACATGGTGCCAGGCAAGCATGCTGTATTATCAATTGAATAGCAGGCCCGAGGGAGCTGGAGAACTTATCTTTCAGCAAAGTATACCACTCTTGACATCGCGGAGCTGAAAATATTTAAAAAAAAGACAAAAAGTCCAATTTTTTTCTTGACAAGACAAACCATATTAGCGATATTATAGTCGTTACTACGGGAAGTAGTAAGGTTTGAACTTGGCTTTTCCCTCTAACGGCGACGGGCAGGTTGTGATGGAAAAGAAATTACTGGAGGACATCCAGAGGCTGGGGCTTAATAGCTACGAGGCTAAGGTCTACTTAGCCCTCTTAGAGCGCGATTCCCTTTCGGTAAGCGAGGTCTCGAAAATCTCGGGGGTTCCCGGGGCACGCGCCTATGATATTCTCGATTCCCTGGCCGCGGACGGTCTGGCGGTTCTAAAGCCGGGGCGATACAAAAGATACAGCGCCGCCGACCCCGATTCATTCCGTGAGAGGCTTGTCAGCCAGAATGAAAAACATTCTGCCGAAATGAGGAAGACGATCGATAGCGTGACCTTGACCCTGAAAAGAAAATTCGAATCCGGTGTCAATAATGGAGAATATAGATTCAACCCCCTCGAATATATAGAGATCATAAAAAACGCTTATCAGATTCATAAAAGATTCATGGAGCTGGTCGGCAAAGCTAACGAGGAGATATTAATCTTCACAAAACCCCCCTATTCCGGCCCTAAGGAAAAGCTCGAAGAGCAAACTGAGCAGCAGGCTGAGCCTCTCCGGCAGGGCATAAGTATCAGGAGCATTTACGAGCTCCCGAAGGATGAAAAGGAGATAGAATGGTGGTTTAAGGACATAGACGCCGCTGCTAGAAATGGAGAAAAGGCCCGGGTAATCGAAGAGCTGCCGATGAAAATGGCTATCTTTGACGAGAAAATTGTCATGATCCCGCTTGAGGATCCGATCTCCACGGCGACCTCTTTCACCGCCCAGATAGTCGAACACCGCTCTCTTGCTCAGGGCTTGAAGATACTCTTCGAGACATTATGGGCGAGATCTAGAGATTATCATGTTCTGGAAGATTACATAGAGGTATTGCGTCCCGACAAGATGAGAGGAGGGTAAGAGAAAATAGCAAGCCGCCGGGCTTGAAGGCTCGGCGGCTCGACAGACGGGTCCCTCCTGCTTGCAGGCCAGAGGAAACCCCCCGATAATTTAAGCGCCGGCCATAGTGGAAGTCAAGTAGGGAGTAGTCATCTAAAATGCTAATTCGTGTATGTCGATTAACGTTAAAAGAAAGGGCAGGAAAATGAAGACGAGAAAAAAGGTTGGTATCCTAACAGGCGCCGCAATCCTGTTGCTGGCTCATGTTGGGCTTGCGCTTGCCGAGGAGAATCGCTGGTCCACCGGCGGGCCTTACGATGCGTCGGTGTGGTCGATCGCCATCCATCCCTTAGATAACCAGCGGCTATATATCGGTACCCTTGAGGAATTCATCTTCCAGACAACGGACGGCGGCGCGGAGTGGTTTGTGCTGGAGGATACACTCAATGGTCGGACAGCGTCGCAGACCGTCAGGGAGATAAAGATTCATCCCTTCGGGCCGGACACCATGTTCGTGGCTACCACCAGCGGAGCATACAAAAGCACCGATGCCGGGCAGACCTGGTCTCAGATGTTCGAGCAATGGCCCCTTCAAATGTGGGTCGCTTTAGAAGTCAGCCGGGCCAATCCACCCGTTTTATTTCTAGGTTGTATTGGATCCGCGTGGAGATCGACTGACTGTGGGGAAATTTGGCATGAGATGGCTGATTTACCGGGGGCGATTGAGGCAATAAGAGCGGATCCAGTTGAGCCTCAAATTATATATGCGGCGGCAAATACAACCCGGCCGGACTCTTCAATATGGAAAAGCACCGACAGCGGTATAACTTGGCGGAATACCCATAACAACCTCGAATATGATGCAAACAGCGGTGCATACGGTACGGCCATTGATGTGGACCCTGTTGATCATCAGATCGTTTATTTTGCCCGCTATTGCAGCGAGGCACCTGGGGAATGTTTGGTCAAATCAACCAACGGCGGAAGATACTGGATAGATATAACCCCGCCCGGCTTGAGTGATAATTTTCTGCATGGTGTCGCAGTATCTCATGTAGACCATAATACCGTTTTTGTCTGCAGCGACGCTAACGGTATTCTCAGAAGCACCGACCGTGGTGAAACGTGGCAGGAGATAAACGACGGCATCGCCGGTATGAGTCGTCGGGCGCAAACAGTAGTTTCCGATCCAACCACAGGCGTATTATATCTCGGTCGGTACGCCGGCGGCATTTATCGGTCCACCAATAACGGCGACAGTTGGGAGAAGATTAGCTACAACGTTACGGGAAGCCAGTGTTTAGATATTGCCGCCAATTTCCGTGACCCGGACACATTATATACGGCGACGCGTAATGGGATTTATATATCAAGCGACGGGGCGGCAAGCTGGCAATATATCGATTTGAATTTCCCCCATTACTACCCCCGCTCCGACCGTGTCGAGGTCGACCCTTATGATCCGTCATATGTGTATGTCAGCTATTACGGACGTAATGTTCCTGATCCCTATGATGGCGCGTTTTACCGTTCCACCGACGGGGGAGCGACCTGGGAGACGTTCACCGAAGGCCTGCCGTCCGGCAGATATTATACGGAGATAGCAGTGGCAAACTATGGCGGCGGCGTCCGCCGTTTGTTCATGGCATCCCAGACAGGGCTTTTCTACTCAGACGATCTCGGGGAGACGTGGTCACTGTGCGGGGGAGGGCTGCCATGGAATATTGATGTAAGATACGTCCATGTCAGCCCGGTAACACCCGATCTGGTCTTTGTAAGCGATTATTCCGCCAGCCTTTACAAATCGACAGACGGCGGTGTGACATGGGAAGCCTTGAATAACATGCCGCCGGAACATGATGATGTGGGGCAAATTGCCTGCGATCCGGTTGACCCCGATGTTGTCTATATATGTCTTGGGGTGGACGAGGGAATATTCAAGTCGACTGACGGCGGCCAGACCTGGAATGACATAAATAATAATCTTCCCCGCAATCCTTATTATTTTGCTGCTTCCGGCATCGCCATAAACCCGCAGAACCCCGAGAATCTATATGTCAACTCCTATTGGTGCGGCATATTCGCTTCCCACGACGGCGGCCAGACCTGGGACGATTTCAACCAGGGTTTGCGGACCACTTATCCGCGCGGCCGTACGTTGATAGACCCCACAGACCCCAGCAGAGTCTTTCTCGCCACGAATGGCAATTCCGTCTGGGAGATTACCATGACAGGAGGGGGAGACTGCGTCTACATCCCCGGCGACTGCGACCACAATGGCACCCCCCTGGAGCTCGGGGACGTTATCGCCATGATCGGGATATACAGGGGCTCGGTGGAGCCGTATTACACCTGCGATTGCCCGCCCCACGGGGTCACTTTCGCACCCGAGGCCGATCCCAATGGCAACTGCATCGCCTTCGAACTCGGCGACGTTGTCACCGAGATCGGGGCTTACAGGGGCACGGCTGAGGCCTCCGGATGTATAGATTGTCCGGGTTCGCTCAGGTTAATGCCCGGGGGGGAGGAAATGCCGTTGGTCATGCCTACTCTGAAGCCGAATACGAGGATTATTGATCCCGGATCGGATGCCGAGTAGGCTGATCGGCTTCATATTAAGGGCCTCTTGGTGCTGATTATGGGGAGACAGGAATAGAGGCAGTTAAAAAAGCAAGCCGCCGGGCGTGAAGGCTCGGCGGCTCGACAAACGGGTCCCTCCCGCTTGCAGGCCAGAGGAAACCCGGCAATACGGAATCGCCGCTGTGGCCGCTCCCATTGAGAACGAGTGTCTCGCTAATGTTATCGATGGCTATTAGGGTGAATCCAGGAAAGGTGTAAAGGCTCTCCGGACCTATGAGACAGATATGATTGGTTTCCTTTAGCTTGTCTCCATTGCTAAACATGGTTTGCCAATGGAATGGCACGAACATATACTTGAATCGCCCCCATTCTTCCCCTCACGCGGCCGAATATGGACATGATCTGTCCAAGTTGCAAAGAGCAGCTCAAGGAATTAGGCTCATCGGGCAAATTCTTCAGATGTCCAAAAGAAGATATTCTCTGGGAGCTCTGCGAAATTGGTGGTCGCCACCTCAGAACATATTATACGCCGAGTGGATATAAAGGACCAATGATAGCTGGCGTGAGCACAATTCCACGTGATGAATCCGATGCGGACGATAGGTGAAGCGGGCTATTGTACTAATATGAATGATATCATTCTATTCGGTTGTAAGAGGCTTCGGGATTAAATAGGGATTCGAGTTAAGACGGGATCTTGGTTTGCCAGTATTGTAACAAAAAGATCTGGACGTAGTGATTAAGAAAAGCAATGCTCGACCGATCTTGTGTCCATATTGTGTCCACCAACCACCAAAACAGACAAAAACAGATAAACACAGACGCAAACAGACAAAGAACCTAATTTATTGATAATCTTATAGTTATCCCGTATTTAATTGCAGTGTATAGACTTGCCCAAAACCTATGTCGGAGAATCCCAGTCTCTCCGTATGTTCCGCCCCCGATAATTGTACTCATTTAAGTTATCCTCGTCATAGCCAACATCAAGTTTATTTGTGGCTAGACGGCTTTATGTGCAAGGAGCCAATATCCCCGTGAACCGGGTAGCCGCGTCAACAATACGACAATATGAAAAGGCCGCTCCGGGGAGTGTGTTAACACCAGATGGGGTATCTGTGGTGTTCTCCGGACTACCCCTCCCACGCAATCAAATTTCGAGGCCGCGGAAAGTCCGGGGTGGTGGTTGAAACGTTGTGTTCTCTAGTGTCGAAAAGTGACGGAGCAATTGAAATTATCGTGCAGATTTCATCAATGATCTTGACCGGCTGGCGCACCATCACTTATGTTTAATCAATATGAGCGGGTCTGGGTTGCGGATGGAAGGTCGTCATGATTAGAATATTTGATCCTGTAGATAAAGGGCGTCATGATTGGCGTCTTCAAAAAGGGACATACATTATAGGACGAAGCACGGAATGCGATCTGGCTATAATGGATGATACCGTATCCCGAGGGCATGCTCGAATTGAGATCGTTAATGAACAAACAATCAATCTTACAGATCTCGGGAGCCACAATGGGACAACTGTTAACGGAAATAGGATTACTGGTCCCGCTAAACTTAACCACAACGATATCATTGCATTTGGCAAGGTTGAGGTAAAGTTAACAATTGATGAGATCTCCGGAATTACGGATAGTCGCGTAAGCATTACCGATATCGATGATGACCTGACCAAAGCCACTTTGTTGCCCATGGATGAGGCGCTCAAGCCTCTTCCCGCGAGGATTCTTGAAGATCCCAATGTTTTCAAGGCTATTTCGGAAGTTGGTAAGATGCTAATAGTGCCTGGTGATGACGAGCAAATGCTGGAAAAGGGTATTGAATTGCTTCAAAAAGTTATCCCCGTTGAACGAGTCGCCGTATTCCTGACCGGTGAAAGTGGAGAAGATGTCTTTCTGTCCGCATGTTGTATTGCCGGCGAAAAACATTCAAATTCGTTTTGTATCTCCAATACAATTCTTAAGGAAATTCTCAGCCAGAAAAAGGCGATCTTGATTTCAGATCCCCAAACCGAAGGAAAATATGCCGAACAACAATCAATAATCAGGTCAAATATTAAATCCGCTATGGCCGTGCCATTATATGACGAGGGGCAGGTTCTCGGTATTCTGTATGCAGATACCACAAACCCGGTGCACCACTATACAGAGGATTATCTTAGGATAACGGCGACATTCGCGAATATACTTGCCGCGAAAATGATAAATAACAATCTCTTAAATGAAAAACGAGCCAAAGAGATCTTAGAATCTGAGTTGGCGACCGCCTCACAGATTCAGGAGCAATTGCTGCCAAGGGAGTCTCCCCGGATTGAGGGGTACAGTCTCGATGCCTTCCAGATACAGTGCAGGCAGGTTGGCGGAGACCTTTACGATGTCGCGCAACTGAGTGATGGGCGAATCATCTTTATGCTGGCCGATGTCTCGGGCAAGGGAATGGGAGCTGCTTTGCTTGCCTCCGATATTCTGGCTTCCTTCCGCATTCTGTATAATGTCAGGGATTTCGATCTTTTAGATGCAACGTGTCGTGTCTCCAGACAGCTTTTGGCATTTACGCGGCCGGGGGATTTTGCGACTCTTTTTATTGGATTACTTAATCCTGATACCAATTCTCTGCAATATATTAACGCCGGTCACAACCCTCCATTGGTCATGCGCAATGACTGTAAGGTGGAATATCTCCAAGCCTCCGGCATACCAATGGGAGTGATGGATTTCGATGCCTGGAAAGAGGAATCAATCGATTTTCTCGCCGGCGATAGTATCTTCATTTTTTCGGATGGAATTCCTGAAGCCGTCAATTCCCGTGATGAGCAGTTTGGCGATGAGAGGTTAGAAAAACTGGCGATAGAATGTTCAGGGCGATCGCCGAAAGAGTTTACTGATTCTATCATGGCCGAGGTCAACAATTTCATAGGAGAAGTCCCTCGCAGCGATGACATTACTATGATAGTCTTGAGCAGGGAACGATAGCTCAGATAAGTATTGATTGTACACTAATCATATCTTATTATAAATAAGAAGATTGAGAAACATTTCCGATTTGCCGATATGAACTCGGAGAGTCTATGGTGATTCCTGAGAACCGTGAAAATGGAATGGATAACACCCGATCGTACATTCCCATATCCAAAGGGATAATGATATCCCACTACAAGATCATCGAGAAGATCGGCGCCGGTGGCATGGGCGAAGTTTATCTGGCTCTGGACACTAAGCTTAATCGCAAAGTCGCCCTCAAGTTCCTACCCCCACATCTGTGTCAGGATGAGGACTGTCGTAAGCGTTTCAAGCGGGAAGCTCAGGCGGCCGCAAAACTGGACCATCCCAACATTATTCATGTCTATGAAGTTAGCGAGTTTAAGGGGCGGCCGTATTTTGCTATGCAGCACGTCGAAGGGCGGTCTCTCAGAGATTTTGCTTCTGAGAAAGAACTCCCCGTAGAGCAGATTCTGGAACTGGGTATCCAGATATGCGAGGGACTGAACGACGCTCACGAAAAGGGAGTGACGCACCGCGACATAAAACCGTCAAATATCATCGTCGATTCACATGGCAGAGCGAAGGTTGTTGACTTTGGTTTGGCATCCGTGATCGGATCAGATCAGCTCACAAAAACCGGTTCAAGTCTCGGCACCATCGGCTACATGTCACCGGAACAGGTGCAGGGCAAAGAAATCGACCATCGCAGTGATCTGTTCTCGCTCGGTGTGGTGCTATACGAGTTGATTACCAAGCAGAATCCGTTCAAACGTGACAGTGAAGCAGCAACGCTGAAGGCAGTCAGCGATGATCTACCTGAACCACTTGCTCGTTTCAAATCGGGCCTTCCGAATGGACTACAAGCCATCGTCGACAAAGCATTGGAGAAGGACGTCAAGACCCGCTATCAACACGCGGATGGGATGCTGTCGGATCTTATGCGGGTGAAGCGATCGCTTGATTCCGGACAATCTGCAGTATCAGTTTCGTCGCGGATGGGCCGTTCATCGCGGGCTTGGTGGGTTGCAGGAGCCTTGGTCGTGGTCGCAGCTGTTATTGTGCTCATGTTAACCAAACCGTGGGTGCCTGATACTGCTACCTATCAACCCGAAAAGATCATGCTGGCGGTGCTGCCGTTTGAGAATCTTGGGGTATCAGAAGATGAATATTTCGCCGACGGCATTACCGAAGAAATCTTGATCGATCTGGCGCAGCTTTCCGGGCTTGGCGTTATATCTCGCACGAGCGCCATGAGATATAAAAAAACCGAAAAAAACCTTCGGGAAATTGGAGCTGAACTGGGAGTCGATTACGTTCTTGAGGGAACCATCCGCTGGGACAATACGGGGGATGAAAGCAGGGTGCGAATTTATACACAGTTGATAAGAGTTGATGACGATGTTCACCTTTGGGCCGAACGGTATGATGCTGTTATCGAAGATATTTTTGGATTGCAATCCACCATCGCCGGGAAAGTAGCCGAGGCGCTTAGAGTTAATCTTGTGGGCAATGAGAAGGATTTGCTTCTCAAGCGCCATACGGAGAATCTGGAAGCGTATAACCTGTATCTGAAAGGTCGCCACTTCTGGAACAAAAGGACGGAAGAAGGGCTTCAAAAAAGCCTGGCGTATTTCCAGCAGGCGATAGAAAAGGATTCGGCCTACGCGTTAGCGTATGCCGGAATAGCTGATTATTACAATATGCTTGGATGGTATTCTTTTCTTCCTCCTAAAATGGCTTTTCCAAAAGCAAAGGACGCAGCAAAGAGAGCTTTGGAATTAGATAAATATCTTGCCGAAGCTCACACTTCTCTGGCACATGTCAATGAGTATTTCGATTGGGACTGGCTATCCGCGGAGAAGGAATATCGGCGAGCTATTGAGCTTAATCCCGGCTATGCGACAGCACACCAATGGTATGCTGAGTTTTTATCCGCAATGGGCAGGCCCGAGGAAGCCATCGCAGTGGGTAAGCGAGCTCGGGAGCTTGACCCGTTCTCTCCTGTCATAGGCACAAATCTTGCGGGCTTTTTCTTTGTCGGGGGACAGATTGATCGGGCGATTGAGCAATATAAAAATGTTCTTGAGATGGAACCGGACTTCGTCATAGCTCACGTATTCATCGCGTATGCCTATGTGTTGAAGGGCGCGTATCAGGAGGCCATTGCCGAGGTTCAAAAGGCAATAGACCTTTCCGGGAGGGATACTCCAAGAATATTGATAACGCGCGGATATATATATGCGATATCGGGGGAAGAAGATAAGGCGGAGCAGATATTGGATGAATTGAAAGAATTGTCAAAGCAAACGTATGTATCGTCCTGGGGCATAGCGTTGATTCATGTTGGCCTTAATCAGAAAGATCTGGCATTCGAATGGTTGGAGAAAGCTTATGAAGAGCGCGATGTATGGCTGATTTATCTCAGGGTAATTCCGATGTTAGACAGTTTGCGCCCGGACCCGCGGTTCGAAGCCCTGCTGAAGAAAATGGGATTAGAATAGATAAATTCAAAATTAAATCATGGACGATTCTAACAACAAAGATATTACCCGATCTTTCATCCCCATATCCAAAGGGACGATGATCTCCCACTACAAGATCATCTGGAAGATCGGTGCCGGTGGGATGGGTGAGGTTTACCTTGCCCTTGACACCAAGCTGAATCGTAAAATCGCCCTCAAGTTCCTTCCCCCCCATCTTTGCCAGGACGAAGATTGCCGTGTTCGTTTCAAGCGAGAGGCGCAAGCGGCAGCTAGGTTGAATCATCCTAATATCGTGACTATTTATGAGGTTGGCGATCATGGCGGTCGCCCATATTTCGCTATGGAACATGTTGAAGGTCGAGCACTGAAGGATGTAATCAAGAAAGATGCACTACCTATATCCGAGATCGTCGAACTTGCTATGGGAATATGCGAGGGACTCAGCAAAGCGCACCAGGCAGGAGTTATTCACCGGGATATCAAGCCATCAAATATCGTCATAGATTCGGAAGGCCGTCCCAAATTGCTTGACTTTGGGCTGGCAGCTATTCAGGGATCAGAAAAGTTAACCATGACCGGATCAACTCTCGGTACTATTGGCTACATGTCACCGGAGCAAGTACAGGGGAAGGAGATTGACCATCGCAGTGACCTATTCTCTCTTGGCGCGGTCCTGTACGAGTTGATCACAAAACAGAACCCGTTCAAGCGCGACAGCGAAGCGGCGACGCTGAAAGCTGTAAGTGATGATCTACCAGAGCCTCTGGCTCGGTTCAAGTCGGGACTTCCGAATGGACTACAAGCCATCGTCGACAAAGCATTGGAGAAGGACGTCAAGACCCGCTACCAGCATGCGGACGGAATGCTGTCTGACCTGATGCGCCTGAAGCGGTCGCTGGAGTCCGGGCAATCCACGGTTTCAGTGACGTCGGCTGCGCGCCGATCGGCGTGGGTGTGGTGGATTGCAGGGGCAGTTGTTGCAGTTGCAGCCGTTGCTGCTCTTATCGTAACAAAGCCCTGGATCACCGAGACAGCTACCGATCAACCCGAGAAAATCATGCTGGCCGTGTTGCCGTTCGAGAATCTGGGCGACCCTGAGGACGAATACTTTGCGGATGGGATAACGGATGAAATCACATCACGCCTGGCGTCGGTGCACAACCTCGGAGTCATTTCACGCACCAGTGCCTACGCGTACAAGGAATCTGATAAGACATTGCCGCAAATTGCCAGAGAGCTGGGAGTGGACTATGTTCTCGAAGGGACGGTTCGGTGGGACAAGTCCGGCGACACGGACCGAGTTCGGATCACGCCGCAGTTGATCAGGGTTTCGGATGATATGCACCTCTGGGCCGACAATTACGAAGAAGCTTTGACCGGGATATTTTCCGTTCAGACTGCCATCGCATCCAATATCGTAAAGGCGCTTGATCTGGCGCTGTCTGACTCCGACCTCAGCATGTTAGCCTTGATGCCCACCCGTAATCCCGAGGCTTTCGATTATTACTTACGGGGGAAGCGATTTGATGCTTCGAATACTGATGAAACAAACAGGGCCGAATCCCTGCTGCAAAGAGCTATCGAACTTGATCCGGAATTCGCACTGGCACATGCGCGGCTGGCGTATTTGTATGCGGAAGTGTACTGGTGGAGTCAGTTCTATGACCCATCGGCGGAATGGTTGGCCAAGGCAAAACGTCACGTCGACAGCGCCCTGACGCTACAGCCCGATCTCGCAGATGCATACGCCGCCAAAGGCTGGTATTACTTCAGGAAACAGGATTACCGTAGCGCTCAGAAGTACCTGGAATTAGCTCTGGACAGACAACCCAATAACGCTGAATGGCACCGTAGCGTGGCGGTAATACAGCGTCGCCAGGGAAAGTGGGGCGATGCCCTGAGAAGTTTCGAACAAGCCCTTAGGTTAAACCCGCGTAGTGCGTCGCTCGCCGCTACATATGCTGGTACGCTGGTCAGTACCCGTAATTATGAAAAGGCGGAGAAGATGTTCGACCGGGCCGTTGAACTCGCTCCCAATGCCAGGTGGCTATACATAGAAAAATCCATGCTGTATTTGCTCTGGAAAGGGGATACCAAGCAGGCGCGAGACGTCGTCGGCACGGCTGTCAGACAGTCCGGGCGCTGGCCGGTGTTGTCATATGTGGAAATGGAGTTAGACCTCATAGACGGTGATTACGAACACGCGCTGGCTTTGTGTTCCAAAGTGGGTTCAGTTTACACTGGGGCCATTAGCGACAGCGCAGAATACTATTACAAAAGAGCTGAGGTTCTGCATCGGTATCAGCCAGAGTTGGCCGTGGCATATTGTGACTCAGCGCGAGTTATTCTCGAGCGGGAAATCAGCAATAATCCGGATGCATCCTATTCGAGGGCGTTTCTGGGCCAGCTATATGCATGGCTCGGCCGGGGTGATGATGGAGTGAGGGAGGGACTCCTTGCCGTCGAGTCATATCCCATGGCAAAAGATGCCGTGAGCGCGCCTGATTTGATTGCCTTATTGGCAGAGATATACATATCGGTGGGTGATTATGAATCAGCCATCGATCAGTTAGATTTCCTGCTGTCTGTTCCCTCGTGGGTATCGGTGCCATACCTTCGGGTTGACCCCAAATTCGATCCACTCCGCGACCGTCCGCGCTTTCAGGCGATGCTGGAGAAGTACGAGCAGGAACACGGAACCTAGGAATCGATTATAGGCGCAAAAAAGTGGTCACGATTTGGTCACAATAGGGCGTAAGTCCTTGGGCCACAACGCGAGTATGGGGTTCGATTCCCCCCCCACCGGTGTTTTTTCCAAAAAAACAGATCTACTGAATAAGGGATTGATGTAATTTCAGAATATCAACAATCAATAAGGCTTGCGTAATCCGAGAATGCATCTTAGCTTCCTGCCGGAATGGTGGGAGTTCTCTTGAAGATGTACAATCTGCCCAAATGACTATATAAATATAAACAATATTGGATATTGAGACTAATGCCGAGGGGATGTATCCAGATGACTGAAAATAATCTCAATGAGATTGAAAGGATCAAGAAAGCATGGAATGATCATGCTGATACATATGATAGTTGGTATGAGACTTTTCAAGGCGCTGCTGAAAACCACGTGGATTGGGAATTGCTGAAGAAATATCTGCCGAAAAGCAAGAATGCAAAGATCTTGGACGCTGCCGGGGGAACGGGAAGAATAACCTTACCATTGGCAAAGATGGGGTATTCGGTTACCTTATGCGATATATCTCCTGCGATGCTGAATGTGGCCAGGCAAAAAATACTTGGCGAAGGAGCATTGGATAAAACAGGAATCGCTGAATGCGACATTCGTAATCTTCCTTTTGCCAATGAGAGCTTTGATTTCGTGTTATGCTGGGACGGGCATATAGAGGCCGCAGATGAGTTAATAAGGGTGACCAGGAAGGGGGGGACGATATCAATTTTTTTATATAATAAAT
>CBEWDL010000077.1:0-15418 GCA_965555375.1 uncultured bacterium | reverse complement strand
GATCAGATAATCATGAAGTTAGAAAGCAAGCAGCATATTCAAATACAGATACGAATTGGAGATATCATCCCTGCCGGGGATATCTTTTATCTTCTCGGCCCGATAATTCAACGCTGCCGCCACACCTTTTATCGGCTTACACTCCGCTCCGAAAATAAATTCATTGGCCGAGGTTTCGAAATTGATGCCGCCGGGAGGCACGATTTCATGGTCGTCGGCATCCGGATCGACCATCATATACCGGAAGAATAGATTGGTAGTCCGCAAAAGAGGGGTGTTTTCCGCTAAATCGGCTAACCAGAGGGTTCCGAAAAGCGCAATGGCAGTAACCTTGTTATCGGACATATTGGGCCAGGTGCCAAATCCCATATCGACCACATCCAGAATCTGAGGGGATGTGTAAGAGTCGTATTCCAGCCCGATCGCAAATAACTCGCGATAATGCAGATTTCCCATGATGGAAATCATGCTTTTCTTGTAGTCGTCTTTCACGTCGACCGAGTCGTTGTAAGAATTCAGAGTCCCGGAGTAAACCTGAAATCCGATCTTCGATCCTGCGAAATCGGGATTGGCGTTCAGAGGCGTGAGAAATATCGCCAGGTTGATATCCTTTGTGGGATTATCCTCGCTGGGATCTTCAAAGGATGTCCCGTTGAAAAATGCCAGCTTCGCATATCCCCATTTTCCCTCTTCGCCAAGATTGCTTGCGAAAGACAGACCGAAATCAGCCGAGGTCTCCATGCCCAGCTGATCGGTCGGGGTCTTCTCCAGATAGCGGCGGCCCCAGACAACGTTCATCTCGTCGATCCAGGGTGTCCCCTGAAGACCGAGACGCGTCGACAGATCAAAGCTCTCCTTTGAGAAAAGCTTCCAGTTGATATAGGCGTATTTGAGCCTGATATCGTCGTTGCCAGGATCAACATCAACCGTCACCTTGCCCCAGGTCTTCTCGGAAAGTTTGGCCTTGGCATATAGATATGCTCTCTGGATGCTGAAGGCGCTGTAATTGTCGAAGTCGACGTCCGAGCGGCTGTAATCCAGAGTATCGGACATGTCGTAATACCACTGCGCGAAAATCTGCCCGCCGACCTTTACTTCTTTATCCGCAATGGCGATAGAAAACGCAAACAGCACCATCAAGACGACAATAATCGATTTTAAGGTGCGCGTCATTACTCCTCCTTGAACATGTAAACCAAACTTGATGATAATCAAATTACTTCTCTTTGATCTTGAAACTTCCCCTCCTTTCGGCAAGATTCCCTTTTGCAGCAGATCTAATTAACTGCTAAGAAATAATAATTCCGTCCATTTCCACAAGCATCGATATGCAACCGCATACCCTCAAAACATCCCTCCAGGCATGCGATCCCCGATATCCGACTCGCTTTTTAATATCTTTTCTCAAGAAAATCAAGCCCAATTCGGTTCAAATCGCAGAATTATTCTCAAATACATATATTATTATCATGACCTTATCTTACTGGCAAAAACTAACCCAGGTCAAGAAAGATACGCCCCATGGCAAATTGCAGAGTTACAGATCATATGATATCGTTGTCATCGGGGCAGGACTTATAGGAATTGCCACGGCTTATTATTTGAAGCAACTGGGATGCAACCGAGCGCTTGTGCTCGAAAGAGATCTTATCGGATTCAGCGCCTCCGGTAGAAACGCCGGTTTCCTGAAAAGATTCTCCTTAAGAAGATTCTTGAGATAATATGCAGATCTGCGTGGCTGGTAATCATACAAAAACTCTATAAAGCAATACGCGATATATGCGCTATAACTCGCTATATCCTAATGCGTTGAAATCCTCTCCGCTGGAGCATCCTGAGTTGAATGATGACTTGCTGTGAAAGTCTTTTTTCTCGCCGCCGGGCGGTCTTGCCCAATTGTTTCGCTCGCACGAAAATCGACCTTATCATAGTCGGGATCTAAACACCCCTGAGCGATAAGAAAGTCCTGCCCCCATTCGCTAATGCTTCTCATAATGCCCTTTTCATCGGAGGGACGGGATTTCGGAGGGATATTTCTAATGAAAGAGTCTATATCAAATAGGGCGTTTCCGAACTGCAATTTCACCTGCTTGGTCAACGCTTTGAATTTTGGCCTGTCCATATTCTCGTATAGATCATTTAGAAAGCCTTGAAATTCGAGATAAGGTTCCGCCTTCGATTCTTCTGCCCATCCCCGTATCGTCCAGGATCTACCGTTTCCAACATCCCCACAACGGCAATTGTTGACCAGGTTGAAATACGAGACTCCGCGGTCTGATATTCTTCCCAGCGGGTAGAGCCGGCACCGCAATGGGCGATCCTCATACACCAAGCAGCCATAAGATCTTAGAAAACTGCATTTATTGTGGCTTTCTTTTCCCTGATATTTCAATAAAGCGATAGGAATATGCGTCTCATGGTCGAGCCTGAGATCGGCGTACTGTTTCAGGAATCTACCGGTCGACATCCTCCTGTTTCGGCTCAGCCGGTATAAATCGTAAGGGTCGAGTATGATCCTCTCCCCCTCCTTGAAATCTCTACAGCAAGCATTCGATCTCCGGCAGGTGAAATTGAATGTATCGCCATAGCCCAGAAATCCAATATGATTTATATTGTTTTTTATACACCTTTCTCTATATGCTCTGGCAAAGCCTTTCGTCTTCTCCAGTTCTTTCGGGTCGCCGATTTTCATATTCGTAATATCCTTAATCGTCTTAATATGCTTTCGGAGCCAAATGCCGGGGCCATGCGAGTTTGAGATTCTATTGCAGGTTGATACATCGCAAATCGTTTCAAGATGCAACGGCGATCCAGCACTTCCCGTTAGCCTGCACTTGCCATTAGCAGCCATCAGAACATCAAACGGACACCCGGAGTACGAAAAATTATGCTCGAAAGGTAAATATGAGGATTCTTTGAAACTTCAGCTATGCTCTCAAGGCAAATGGGTTGAAATTGGTCTCACGGTCATAGGTGTCCACCCCTTCCCTGCTTTTCAGGAATCCGACAACTGCGTAGGTTAGAGGCGTGCAGAGCGCTTCGAAGCCGACCTTGAAGATATAATTGGAAACCATCACGGCCAGAAGGAGATCGCCGGGGAAAACGCCGTAGAATGCAATCATGACAAACAGCACCGTATCGACTCCCTCCCCTATAACGGTCGAACCGATAGTCCGGCTCCAGAGCCATCTACCCTTTGTGAATATCTTCATCTTGGCCAGCGTATAGGCATTGGAAAATTCACCGGAGAAATAGGCAATCAACGATGCCATAACAATCCGCGGCGTCAACCCCAGAATCTTATCGTACGCTTCCTGATTGCCCCAGTCGGCCGCCGGAGGCAGCTTTCCGACGATGATAAATACAACCGACATCAAAAAGGCTGCAAAAAATCCGGTCCAGATCACCCGGCGGGATCTCCTGTAACCGTAGACCTCGGTCAGGATATCGCCGAATATGTAGCTGACCGGGAATAGGATCGTGCCGCCGTCGAACGTGAACGGCCCGAGATCGAGCACTTTTGAAGATGCGACGTTGGATATCAGCAGCACAGCCACGAAAAGGCCGAGTATTATATCGTAGTATTTGAATTGCTGCATTGCAGTATTGCCCTTAAATCGTCGCTCAGGCCAGCGAATAACCGCCATCGACCACAATCACCTGGCCGGTAATCCATTTGGCTTTCTCAGAGCATAGAAACACTACTACATCCGCAATCTCTTCCGGTCTACCGACGCGATCAAATGGCGTCCTGCGGACAACCTCATCGACCATATCCTGATAATTGGGGAAACCTTTGAGAGCATCGGTATCGATAAAACCGCCGGAAACCGTGTTGACGTTTATTCTCCTCGAGGCCAGCTCAAATGCAAGATATCGCGTCAGCGTTTCTATAGCGGCCTTGGACGCCCCGATCGCTGCATAGCCGGTTATATATCTGAACGAGCCCAGCGATGATAATGCCACCACCTTGGAGCCTTCGGGCATCATGTCGCTGGCCAGCTGGACGCCTTTGAGGAACGCCCAGGCATTGGTGTCCATGGATAGATGCCAGGCCTTATCGTCAAGCTCCATGGCTGACGTGAACAGTCCCAGGGCGGCATTGGATATCAGTATGTCGAGGCGGCCATATTTCTCGCGGACCTCATCGTAAACCTTAGGCATCTTCTCATGGTTGCCGATGTTGGCCCGTATGGCCAGATGGTCGCCGCCGAACTCGTTCATTTGAGCGATTGTCTCGTCGGCGGCGTTACGGCTGCGCAGATAGTTCACGGCAACATTGGCGCCGCCCCCGGCCAGCTTCAGGGCGATAGCTTTGCCTATCCCCTTGGTGCCACCGGTCACCAGGGCTATTTTCCCCTCAAACTCCCTGTTGTTGTTCGATGAATTTCCCATGTCTCTCCCCGATGTCCAATCGAGCCCCTTAGATTTAGGGCTGGAAATTAATATAATGGGCAGATTTTGTCAACGTTCGATGCCTTTGCCTTTCAGAGATTTCCGATCCGAAATCGAGAATTGCTCTGCCGGTCTCGACCTGAAGCTTGCGGCCGATCTTTCATAAACAACGCAATATCATGCACACGATGAACGATATTGGGAACCGGATAAGCCCGCAAATATATAACGGACTATACGACAATCAGTTAAACGCCCTCCAAAATAAATCTTCAGGCACGGTTGTTGCTCCTCGTAAAACTGGCTTTACTAAGAAGGTTTTACTAAGGAGGTTTTACAATGGGTAAGATTCTTTTGACCGTCTCCACCATTCTCCTGGGCTTTTCTTTTGCTAATGCCTTGCCTGCTTTGCAATTGTATATCGACGGGGCCAGCTATGATTATGATACCGGCACATGGGTAATCGAGGACGAACCGGAATTCGATCTGTATGTTGTAGGTGATATTCCAACGGGTGAGGAGATGCTGGAGAATGTGAAGCTGGTGATCTCCACCGACAGCGAAAGTGAACCTGTCGGCACGGTCATGATAGACGGTAATTCCCTGCCGGACGATGGCTGGGAATTCGGCAGCCCTCCCTTCCCGCCGGTATTCCCGCCCCATGGCGTATTTCCGGCATGGTATTTTGTTTACGACATCGGTGATTTCCAGGCTATCGGCGGGGTCGGAAACGCAGTCCCCGATTCCTCAGGCGATTTCTTCGACCCATCGGAGGGGTATCTCGATGACGAGAATCATCTCGGGGAGATAAAATCGTTCGCTATCGAGGTCGGAAGCGAACTCAACAACCTTCATTTCGACGCCTGTATCATCGAAGAGGATGGCAGGATCGACCGCCACGCCCCCTTCTCGCACGACGCGGGATATTTCGATGATTCCTATAATCCACCGACCGCGATTGAGGACGATGCAATTGCTCCCACCAAAACCTCCCTGTTAAGATCATATCCCAATCCGTTCAATGCGGTGACGACAATAGAATTCAGTCTCCCGACATCCATGGATATCAGCCTGGAGCTGTTCGATCTGCAGGGGCGCCACGTGGCCACGCTGGCAAACGGATACTATATCGCTGGCGAACATGCGGTCATCTGGGACGGCGTCAACGATTCGGGCCATGCCGTAGCCTCGGGAGTGTACCTCGCAAGGCTTTCCACGGCCGAGGCAACGATAACCAGAAATGTTGTGCTGTTGAAGTAGGGTTTGTGTCGCGTGTCATAATTTATTATGACCGCGATATAGTGGGCGGCAGACCTCCCGGTCTGCCCCTTCAATCCTCTTTGATCTCCTTCCCTGCAGACGAGGACGTCTGCCGGGCACAAAAACCTGTTTAGTCAGGTCGTGGGCGAAGCCGTGACCTGACTGATCTAATACATTTTAAACCGGCAGTTCACGCTCTGCAGCTACGAACTGCCGGAACCTTTAGTAAATTTTAATATTCTGCGCGGTCGGGTGCCCTCACCCGACCGTTTTTCTTATATTATAAAAGTGCCGGGTCAGGTGACCCGACACCACAGGAATTGAAAGTCCTTTGTAGGGGCGTATTGCAATACGCCCCCCCGGGTAAAATCCCTATTTCAACAAGACCATTCTCTTTGATTCAACCAGTTCACCGGCTTGAAGCCGATAAAAGAAGTAGGTCGGGTTTTGCTATGGTTAAAGGATTGAGAAACCCGACATAGGCTGAGCCGTCGGCCTTTTCTCCGCTTTGGCTTGATAAAGGCCGACCTACAAAACTGCAATAACAATCAAAACTCTGCCGGAGGGGGGATTTGAACCCCCACACCCTTGCGGGCACTGCGCCCTGAACGCAGCGCGTCTACCAGTTCCACCACTCCGGCTTAAAATGCTGCCCGTTCGGGGCTTTCACTTTCCCCGAAGGCCAGGGAAATAATAGGACAGGGTAAAAATATACGCAAGCTATAATTGGCCCGAAGGCTCTCCTGACGGCTAACAAAAAGCTTGAATGTTTATTAAGTCCGTCATATAAACCGGGCTATGGCGACCGGAACCGGCAAGGAGGCCAAAGAGGGTATTAAAGTAGTAGCCACCAACCGCAAGGCCCGCCGAGATTACGAGGTGCTGGAGGCAATTGAGGCCGGGTTGTCGCTTCTGGGCAGCGAGGTTAAATCCCTGCGAGCGAGCAATGCAAGTCTCAAGGATGCTTACGCCCTGCCGAGAGGAAAAGAGCTATTCCTGATGAATATGCATATCGCCGCCTACGATAAGACAGGTTATTCAGGCCATGAGCCAGAGCGTCCTAGGAAGCTTCTCATGCACTATAAGGAGATCCGGAAATTCACCTCCCTGACCGAGACCAAAGGAATGGCCCTGGTGCCCCTCAGAGTCTATTTCAGGGGCAAATATGCCAAGGTTGAGCTGGCCGCCTGCCGCGGCAAACGCAGCCGTGATAAAAGAGCTACCATAATCGAAAGAGAAACCCGCAGGGAAATGGAACGGGAAATCAAGCGGCGCCGATGAACTTCAGATGCCTTTATCTGTATAACCTGTTGATGCGATCCATTCTATTGAGCCTGCTTCTGATCGGGTCGGCTTCCGGGACGACGATTACCGGACTGAAGCTTCCCGAGGGCCAGAAGACCAAGCTTGAGGCTTACCGGATCGACGGTGAGTATTATATCAAATCCTCCTCCCTGGCGAAATTTCTGGAAGGCGAGGAAACGATTGATTTTTTCGATAAAACGGGTGGCATCGATTTCGGCGATTTCGATATCGAATACAGCCTTTTTTCATCCTTCATAAAATGCGGAGAAAATATCTACAATATCTATAAGCCGGTGCAATTCAGGGACGGTTCTTTCATTCTCCCGGTGAGATATCTGTCCGATATTCTCAACCGGGTCTCACCCGATGATTTCATATGGGACGGGGAGACACTTATCGTCTCGCCGCCCGTCTATAACGTTACCGGGATCAACGCTTTTCAAAAAATAAACGGCCTTCTAATCGAAATAGAGCTTAAAGAGAAGCTTCGATTCGATGCTGTCAAAACCGACGATAGTTGGCTGATTGTTACCGTTTCGGAAGGTAAAGTCGATAGCCTGGCGTTTACCAGGCGAATTCCGGTTCCACCGGTTTACGCGGTTAAGACTTACCAATTCGACAGGTCGGCACAGATCTCGGTTCGTCTGCGCCCCCGCGATTTCACATTCACTACCAAGCTGAAAACGAACCCCTATAGAATCCAGATACTCGTCCGCGGCGAAGGTTTTATGGATCAATCCATGGTCGCGGAAAAAGATTTCAACGAGAGTTTTTCTAACAATCCTATCGATGTGATCGTTATCGATCCCGGACATGGCGGCGATGATATAGGCGCTATCGGCCCTGCCGGAACACAGGAGAAAGATATCGTACTGCAAATTTCCAGATATCTTTACAGTCTTCTAAAGGACGACGGCCGTTTCAATCCGATCCTGAGCAGACAGGACGATGTGCTGGTGCCGCTATCCGAAAGGACGGCGCTGGCGAATTCGGTCGGCGGCGATATGTTTATTTCGATACACGCCAACGCCTCCGAAAACAAGGAAGCCCGCGGTGCGGTTTCATATTTCCTGGCGGATGCCAGAACCGATGAGGCCAGAGCCACAGCCACCCTCGAAAATGCATCGATAAGGTTCGAGGACATCGAATCACAAAAGCAATATCTTACCGATCTGGACTTCACGTTGAGAGATATGATACAAACCGAATTCCAGCGCGAATCGGCCGATCTCGCCGACATTATCCAGAAAAGGATGGGAGAGGCCACCGGGACAAAAAATCGGGGGGTCGATCAGGCCGGATTTTTCGTCCTTGATAAGGCTTACATGCCGGCTGTCCTGGTCGAAACCGCTTTTATTTCCAATAGCATGGATGAACAGCTTCTGACGGATGAGGATTTTCAATGCCAGGTAGCACAGGCAATCTACGAATCCATAGTAGCCTTCAGGGAGAAGTATGAAACCGATAACGACGCCTCAAAGTAAGGCTATCGGTATTTTCGATTCCGGAATCGGCGGCCTGACCGTGGCGGCCGAGATTTTCCGGCATTTACCGAACGAAAATGTTATCTATTTTGGCGATACCGGACGATATCCGTATGGTCCTCGCTCCCCTGAGATAATAAAGAGATTTTCCGATCAAAATATGAATTTCCTCTTAGAGCAGGGTGTAAAATTCGTTGTAATAGCCTGCAATACCGCCAGCGCCATGGCTCTCGATTACATCAAAAAGATATGCAGCATCCCCATCATAGGAGTAATAGACCCCGGCGCAGTGGCCGCCGCCAGAAAGACAAAGAGCAAAAGAATTGGCGTTATCGGCACCCAGGGCACAATTGAATCATCGTCTTATCAGCGGGCGTTAAGATCGCTCGACAACACCTTCAAGATTTACGCTAAGGCCTGTCCCCTGTTTGTAGCGCTTGCCGAGGAAGGATATGTCAGCAAGCCGGCAGCTCGTTTGATTGCTGCAGACTATCTAAAGGAAATGAAACGAAGAAAAATCGATACGCTGGTCCTGGGATGCACTCACTACCCGCTTCTCAAAAGGACAATCAGGCACGTTATGGGCGGAGCTGTCGAGCTGATCGATTCGGCCGAAGAGACGACCAGGGCCTTAAAGGCAGCTCTGATGAAACTCAGCTTGCTCAATGAAAGCCGACGAATCGGAAAGAAGAAATTTTACGTCTCGGACTCTCCGGAGAAGTTTAAAAAGATCGGCGAGCGATTCTTGAGACAACGTATCGGTAAGGTAGACCTTGTGGATATCAATACTTATTAAGCGAGATTAGCAGGAATTTTTTATTGCCAGTCCCGACGTTAGTCGGGAGGAAGCCTCTCCACCGGTCACAATCGATATTCGTATGAAAAAACTCATTCTGGCCACCAACAACCGGGACAAGATATTCGAAATCAAACGAATACTCGAGGGCATCGAGTTAGAGATACTCTCCGCATCCGATTTCGATGATTTTCCCGAAATCGAGGAGACCGGCAGCACGCTCGCAGAAAACGCTATCCTGAAAGCTAAGACCATCCGGGATCGATACCGTCTTCCCTGCCTGGCTGATGATACCGGCCTCGAGGTTGATTATCTTGACGGCGAACCCGGAGTTTTCTCTTCAAGATTCGCCGGTGAAGGCTGCAGCTACGACGATAACAATAGAAAACTGCTTTCACTTCTCGAGGGAGTCCCTGCCGAGAAAAGATCGGCCAGGTTTAAAACGGTGATCGCCTTTGGCGACATCGATGGCGAAATTCAGACAGTCGAGGGCGTTCTCGAGGGTCATATCGCCACCGAGCCGAGAGGGACTTTCGGATTCGGCTATGATCCGGTCTTCATCGTTGCCGCAATAAACACTACGCTGGCGGAACTGCCGCCGGAGGAAAAGAACAGAATCTCTCACCGAGGCCGGGCGCTGGCCGGAATAAAGCCGATAATAATCAAGGCGTTTGCGTAAGGCGATGCTGGTGTCGGATCTGACGGTGGTTGACGGTGATGTCGGATTCAACGGTGGTGTCGGATCTTCAGATCCGACACATTTAGCGTCAGATACAAAGTTATAGCGCCACATAGAGGCGTTCTCGGCGGATTGATCGAATGCCGCTAACAATTGAATATTGACCGATCACCCGGTTGCCGGTATATTCTGTTCTGAACATAACGGGGTGTGGCGCAGCCTGGCAGCGCACTTGCTTTGGGAGCAAGGTGTCGGAGGTTCAAATCCTCTCACCCCGATAAAATTGAATAACGTACCGAATTGCCCCCGTAGCTCAACCGGATAGAGCAACTGCCTTCTAAGCAGTAGGTTCCCTGTTCGAGCCAGGGCGGGGGTATTTTTTCTTGAATTCCGGGGACCATAATCAATCCGATATACGCTCTGCCGATTTTTCCCTTCCGGCAGGCTCTCATTTTCATTCGTATCTTAAGAGAAAATGCCGCATCCGGTCCATATATCGCTTGACAAGAGTGAGCCCGCATATTATTTATACTGTAGTTGCTACAAAGCTTCTATGGGCAGGCCAGCTTCGGTAGTATAGTCTTTTAAAGGAAGTGGTGCCGGGATGAAAGCCATCGTCGCGATTTCGACAGCGTCGCTGTTGCTTCTATTAGATGCCGACAGCGGTCATGTTCAGAGGTCCTTCAACCTCTGGCCCTGTACAGGGGCCTATATCGCAGGGGACTGTAACACCAACGGAATTCCACTAGAGCTCGCCGATGTAATTGCCATGATTGCCCTATATAGAGGAATCTTGATACCGCAATACAGATGCGAATGCCCTCCCCACAGCGACGAGTTCGTCCCAAATGCTGATCCTGACGGAAATTGTGTTCCCTTCGAACTTTCGGACGTTGTTGCGATTATCGCAGCCTACAACGGAGCAATTGAGCCGCTGGGCTGCCCGGACTGCCCGCCCATGGAATGATCGGCCTGATGCCAGAAATTTAGACTGGATAGGGAACTTTAGAAAAGGGGGTAGTGAATATGCCTGTATTAACGAAAAAGACGGCCTTGAAAGCCGCCAAAAGAGCTATATTTATTCTGCTGGCGCTCAGCATAGTAATCAACATGAATGCCACAGCGCAGGAGTTGGAATTTGTGGGAAGCTGCCCCACCTCGGATGGGGCCTACGCGGTTTGCGTAAGCGGCGATTTCGCTTATATAGTCAATAGAAATCAAGGCCTGCAAATTATTGGAATATCTGACAGGGCAAATCCAGTTTTGGTAGGAAGTTACGATACCCCATGGGATGCCACCGATGTTTCGGTGGAAGGGGAGCTGGCATACCTGGTAGGTTATGGCGGACTGGAGATAATTGATATAGCTGATCCTTTCAACCCGGCTTACGTAGGAAGTTGTCCCTCATCGGAACACGCGTTTACCGTTTTCCTACATGAAGATTATGCCTATGTAGGTGAAATGTCTTGTATGGAAATCTTTGACGTTGCTAATCCTGGCACGCCAATCCAGGTGGGCTACTATTATAATGTACTTGGAAGCCTGGTTACTGGCATATACATCGAAGGCGCATACGCTTTTGTAGCCAGAAATTCGGGTAGTCTTTTTTGCATGTTTGATTGGTGCATGTTTGAAATCCTCAATATCAGCGACCCGAGCGCGCCGGAGTTGGTGTCTAGTTTAGATATTCCGGGGGAAGGCCCATTTGACGTATTTGTCGCTGGAGACAACGCCTATCTGGCTAACCTCGCTCCGAATCTTGCCATAGTTGAAATTACTGATCTTTCCGAACCAGCCATAGTTGGAAGCTATGGTACGGAAGTGGCTACAAGTGTTTTTGTGGCAAGACATTACGCCTATCTTGCTGATTGGGACCTCGGCGTTTATGTTGTAGATATCGCAGATCCTGCCAATCCTATATTGGTGACCATATACGATACGCCCCACGCCGCCGCTGATATTATGGTCGTCGGCGATTATGTTTATGTGGCCGATTATGACTCATTCATAATTCTAAGATTCGTTAATGTCCCCTGCCAGGGAACCTACATCCCTGGCGATTGCAATAGCAATGGCTATCCCCTGCAGCTGGCCGATGTCACGGCCATGATCGGCCTGTACAGGGGTAGTATCATGCCGGGCTACACCTGCAATTGCTCACCCCACGGCAACTTCTTTGCCCCCCAGGCCGATCCCAACGGAAACTGCATGGCCTATGAGCTTGTCGATGTGGTTACCGAAATCGCCGCCTACAGGGGGCTGGGGACAGTATCGGGCTGTCCGGACTGCCCGCCGATGGAATGACCGTTTCCGCCGGCAATAAAAGAGCCACTGATGGCTCCCTTTTTGAAACCCGGGCGAGAATTATGAAAGACTGGGATTTAAATAGAAAGCCGGGCAATACGCTCATCCGCCCTTAAAAAAAATCTACAACATCGGTATCAGTTTCGATCAAATATGGATGTGAAAAAAGCAATCCCCGTCTGAGCCAGGGCGGTGATGTTCTATTGACCATCAATCAGTCAGGATTATGTTTCCCCCCGGTTATCGGGTCAACTAAACTTTCTCCATAAGCATTTCATCAATTAGAGCTGTCCTGATCTCCCATCACCATTCTGAGCCTTTGAGGCGATATTTGTTCAAAGTAGAAACAGCCAGGGCGCAATAGTAGGCCCGGAAAAGCTTTAGAATTCTAAGATTTACATGGCAGCTCAAGATTTGCCGATAGACCGACCGGAGACTAGCCGGGAATATCCGGAGCATTAACATGAATAAGATATTACTGGTCCAGGGTGACCCTGATGACTTATCGGAGCTTTCAGAAATTCTAAGGAAGAATGATTTCCTGATTCTAACAGCTCCGTCGGTCAGGAAAGCTATCGAGCTGATTGAGGCAGAACCGTCTATAGATCTGGTTCTGGCGAGCATATCGATGCCTATGCGTTCAGGATTGGAATTTCTGCAATATGTGAAGAAGAGTCAGAAATTGCATTCTATCCCGGTCATAATGTCCTCCGGCACTTTTGACCAGGAAAGCGTAGTTCGCAGCGTTACTCTGGGAGCCAGCGAAATCCTCACCAAACCTTTTTCGGAAAAAGTCGTTCTGGCCAAGGTGAAAGATGCGTTATCCAACGGGAAACGCTCGGTTCTGGTTGTCGATAAAGAAGAGGAAATCCTGGAGCTTTTGAAATACGTGATGGAATTGGAGAGATTCAAGGTCTTCACGGCTTCGAGCGCTGAGGAGGCGCTTGATATTCTGAAGGCCAACAAAGTGAACGCCGTTGTATCCGATATCATGCTCCCCCGGATGTCCGGCTTTGATTTGATGAACGTTGTCAAAAAGAAATATGAGAATATACCCGTGATACTGATTACCCCGTACGGCGGTCAATATACGCCGAAGGTCGCCATGGATGCTGGGGCGGATGGATATTTTATCAAGCCGTTCAAGAATGTAGATTTGATAAGGGAATTAAGACAGCTCATGCCGGATAATTTCCGACAGATAACCGGGACACGGAAGCTCGCTCCAGGAGGCTAAGATCTCTTGTGCTTTTATAGACCATAATCATACCATGAACCCATGTGTCTAAAATAATACCATATCTGGATAACCCGGCAAAATCGCATCTGTGTTGGAGCATGGTGGACCGGCGCGGCACCTGCAGACAAATCTGTTGACATTATGAATGCGGCCGATAATATTTATAATTGGTTTCGGATATTGTGTGGTGGGTGTAGCTCAGTCGGTTAGAGCATCAGGTTGTGGCCCTGGGGGTCGTGGGTTCAATTCCCATCACCCACCCTTGATTTTCCACCTTGTAAACATACTTATTTTATCGTTAGCACATGAATGATATGCAGCCAGGCCTTCATTCGCCGGGTGGATCATTATCGGTTTTTCTCCTGACCGGCGAAATTTCATCCAGAGGAAACATGACATTGTTTAAGAGCCTCGAAGCTGGCTTCTCCGTTTCGGGAAATAATTCATACTCCTTTGCGGCCAGATCGCTGAGGAACCGATCCCTCCAGGCCCTGGCCGAGTTCTTGCTGACCCTCTCCATCAACGAAAACCAGCGGCCTTTTCGTTCCCCGAGCGGCATCTCCAGGGCACGTTTAAGCGCTCTGGCTGTACCGTCTATATCATAAGGATTAACGATCACCGCCTCTTTCAAATCATCGGCGGCTCCACAGAACCTGGACAACACTAAAACCCCCGGATTATCCTCCGGCTGTGACGCCACATACTCTTTGGAGACCAGGTTCATGCCATCCCTGAGCGGCGAGACGAGGCATATATCCGAGATCCGATAAAACCCTGCCAGCGTCTCCTGATCGTAGGAGCGGTATAGATAGCTAATCGGCACCCAGTCTGCATCGGCCAGCCGACCGTTAATCTCGCCCACCATCCGGTCGATATCGCGCTTCTGGCTGATATATTCCGGAATTCTCGTCCTGGACGGCGCCGAAATCTGGATCATGCAGACTTTGCGTTTCCACGACGGAAAGCGATCGAGTAGCTTCTCGAAGGCCCTGAGCCTCTCCACAATGCCTTTTGTATAATCCAGGCGATCAACTCCTAAGATCAGCCGCCGGTTGCCGATAAACTGCTTGATGCTTGCGACCTGATCCGCTGCTTTCGACGATACAGACCAACTCCGAAAAGATCCGGAATCGATGCCGATGGGATAGACTCCGATTCTAAGCTTCTTGGATCTGTATTTGAAACTATGGTCATCAAGAATCCCCTCAAGATCCAGAAGAAGGCTCTGTTCAAAGTTATGGCAAAATCGCTCGGTGTGGAAACCTACAAGGTCATAACTCAAGAATGACTCCAGCATTTTTTTGGCCCAGGGTAAGATCAGGAAAATATCCGCCGGTGGAAATGGAGTATGGAGGAAGAAACCGATGGGACCCGTCCAGCCCAGTTGACGGAGATGATCTCCCAGCGGTATCAAATGATAATCCTGTACCCAGATAATATCTCCGGACTCCAGATACGGATACAGCGATTTTGCCATTTCCCTGTTTACTTCATGATAAACCCTGTGTTCCTCATCTCTCATACGCACACGCGTGGGAAAGCTATGCATGAGCGGCCACAAGGTACGGTTGCTAAAACCGGTATAATAATTCTCAACTTCGCTTTCTGAGAGGTCTACGGTTAGATAATTGATTTTTCCATGCAGAGTGCTTCTGACAACCATTGGCTGTCTGCGGGGTAGAGCCTTGCCGCTCCAGCCGAACCAGATGCCCCCCCTTTCCTCCAGCACCGGTTGGATGGCCGAGACCAGCCCACCTACCGGCCTATCGCGAGCAGGATGATGTTTATCGCCGATCAAATCAGGCACCCGGTTTGATATTACAACTAATCTACTAATCTTGATATCCTCCATTACTGGTTGCCTGATTCCATTTATTCAGAAACTCCAGCAATTCTTTCGGCGGCAAAAGATGAAGTTTAGCCTTCGTGGGCCTCTTTTCAGGGCGAACCAGCAC